>JBJEIS010000028.1:0-22558 GCA_051877275.1 Acutalibacteraceae bacterium
CGAGGTGAATTTACAGTCGCTTGAAACTATGCCGATAGAACAGGCGAGGGAAGAACTGATGAAAGTAAACGGTATAGGTCCGAAAGTTGCTGAGTGTGTTTTGCTTTTTTCCTGCGGACGGTTTGAAGCATTTCCGATAGATGTTTGGATGAAAAAAGTAATGGAACAGCTTTATCCAAAAGGCTTGCCTGGTGTCACCAAAGGAATTGAGGGTATTGCTCAACAGTATTTATTTGATTACGCCAGAAGTATAAAGCTGTAAAGACAATTAATATGTATTATATTCTTAGTTTTATAAATGAGAACTTTTCTTATAAAATTTACAATTTACTGTAATTGTTTTTCTTGACAGTTGTCTGTAAAGTTAGTATAATTAATTAGATATGTCAATTACATTCGATTATATAATTTAAATTAAAGGAGTATAAAAAATGACATCAGCGTTGAAAAACACTAATTATTCGCCTTTGAAAAAGGAGAAGTTTTTGTATAAGCACAGATTTGTGTTTGTATCATTTTTAGTTCCGTTTTTCTTGATGATTTACGCATTTTACTGTGCAGAATTTTATCCGTTCGGTGATGAACAGATAATGGTTATTGATATGTGGCACCAGTATTTTCCGTTTTTAAAAATTCTTCAAGAAAAATTGCAGACGGGAGGCTCGTTGCTTTATACATGGCAAGGAGGCGGCGGTACAAACTTTATTGCACTTATTTCATATTATGCTGCCAGTCCGCTTTACCTTTTGACTGTATTTTTCCCGGCAAAATATTTAACTGAGGCTATGGCCTTGATAGTCGTGTTAAAAATTTCATTTGCAGCAGCATTTATGTATATTTATCTGCGCGAAATGTTTAAACGCGATGATCTCGGAATGGTAGCTTTTGCAGTTCTTTATTCACTCTCGGCTTATGCTATGGGCTACTATTGGTGCTTGATGTGGCTTGATGTTATGGCGCTGTTGCCGCTTTGTATTTTAGGACTTAATAAGCTGATTGATGAAGGCAAGTTCAGATTATATACAATTTCACTTGCACTTATGATGATTACAAACTATTACATCGGCGTAATGATGTGCATATTTATTGCAATTTATTATCCTGTTTTGTATTTCTCGAGAGTAAAGGCAAAAGGTGCAAAGCATTGCGCTATCACAACAGGAAAAGCGGTTTTATTCTCTGTAATAGGTTGTTGTATGGCTGCGGTAATACTCATTCCGACCTACTTGAGTATGCAGAATACATACTATATTGACCAGCAAGGACCTGTTGATAACAGCTTTTATAATCCGATATTAGATGTATTTTCAAATATGCTTCCTAATGTCACATTGACAGTCAGAGGCGGTTTGCCGAATATTTATTGCGGTGTTATTTCGTTTATGATGGCAATTTTATTCTTGCTTTGCAAAAAAATACCTGCAAAACAAAGAATACTCAACTGTTCGATTTTAGGATTTCTTGTATTAAGCTTTAACTGGAATAAGCTTGATTTTATCTGGCACGGAAATCATTTCCCAAATGAATTGCCATACAGATATTCGTTTGTTTTCTCGTTTATTATCGTAACAATGGCTTGTCAGGCTTATACATATCTTAAAGATATTACTTCGCGTCAGATAGGCGCCGTTGCCGCAGGCGGAATAGTATATGTAATAATCGCTGAAAAGCTTTATAAAGAGACTTTTGACTATAAGGTAATTTATATTTCTATTTTATTGATTGCAATTTATGGCATTGTACTTGCAATTTATAAAGCAGGCAAGGTAAAACAGGCAGTCTGCGGATTGATGCTTTTTGTTGTTGTATTTGCTGAAATGACAAACTATACCGTAAAATCCGTAGAGGCGGTTGGTAAATCAAACCGTACAACCTATTATACAAGCTATGAAGATGTTCAGGCTCTTAAAAATAAAGTTTTGGAAGAGGATAAAGGCTTCTACCGTATGGAAGTTTATAATAACTGGACATGTAATGACCCTGCTCTTTACGGTTATAACGGACTTACTCAGTTCTCCTCGGAAATTAATACTAATGTTACCGCAATGATGGAATGCCTGGGTCTTGCGGCTGACCCCGGTTCAAACAGCTTCAGATATTTGGTACAAACACCTATAATAAATTCAATGTTAAATGTGAAATACATTATTTCAAGAAGCGAAACTATGGACGACCCGTTGTTTGAACCGCTTTATCAAAGCAATGATTCAAATATTTATAAAAGCAAGTATCCTTTATCAATTGGATATATGGTAAAAAATTCAATTAAAAAATGGGTTCCTCAGACCGAAAATCCGTTTGAAACCCAAAATGAATATATTTACTATGCTACCGGAGATGAAAACCGTTTTGTTCTTGAAAGCTTAGACTCTTTTGATATGGAGGCATCAAGCTGTGATAACGGCTCTATCAGCGATTATGACGGTGCGGGTGTTTCCGTTACCGGAGGCGGCGGAGCAACTGTTGCACATATTGCTTTTACCGCTGAAAACGACGGTCCGATTTATATTTATGCTAAAGCCGATAATGCGCAGACTGTTTCAGGTAGAATAGGCGAAAGCGGTAAACAGGTTAAGTTTGAAAATAACCGCGGTTGTATTGCAAGTATCGGTCAGGCTAAAAAGGGTGATACCATTTATCTTGATGTAACATTTGAAGACGGTAATGCAGGTTATATTGATTGTCTTGTTTATAGTCTTGATGTAAACGAATGGGATGCAATATATAATCAGTTAGCTGATGAAATGCTTAATGTAACGGATTACAGCGATACAAAAATTAAAGGTACCATCGAGGTTAAAGAAGACGGTACTATGATGACATCTATCCCGTATGAAAAAGGCTGGAAAGCATATGTTGACGGAGAAAGAGTTGATATTTCTGCTATAAATAAAGCTTTCTGTTCTATTGATTTAAAAGCTGGCAAACATACTGTTGAGTTCAAATATATTCCTTACGGATTTGTTTTTGGTAACGTTGTTACATTTGTCAGCATTGCATTGCTTATAGCTCTTTATTATGTAGATAAAATTTATAAAAAGAGAAAGGCAATGATTGCTGAAATAGAAAACAGTGTTATTGAGCCGATATATTTATCTCAATACGATGAATTGGTTGAGGAATCAACTGCTGAACAAATCGTTGAAAATGCTATTTCAGATGAATCTGAAAAGAGTGATCCTTCAGACGAAGATGCTAAATAATATAAGCAAATAAAATTAAGCCCTTGAAGATGTTTAAAATCTTCAAGGGCTTTTTTTATCGCTATTTTTAAAGAATGGTTTCCAAACCGTATTTTTGAGGTTTTAATCCCATCTTTTCATAAAATTTTAAGGCGTTTTCATTGCATGCCCATACATTGAGCGTTACATTGTAGCAACCTGTTTTTTTTGCATAATCTAAAACAAAATTATAAAGACTTTTACCTATGTGTTGTCCACGTGTGTTTTCATTAACACAAAGGTCGTCTATATAAAGAGTTTTTATATCTGTCAAAATATTGTTGTTTATTTGTTGTTGCATTACGCAAAAAGCATAGCCTAAAACATTATTTTCTTCATTGACATACACAAAAATCGGTTTTTCATCATCTTTTATAATTTCAATTAATTGCTCATCGGTATATTTTTTGGTATTTGATTTAAATAAATCCGGTCTGCCGTTATGATGAACGGTTAAAACCTGATTAAGAAGATTATCAATTCCTTTAATGTCGCTTGTTTGTGCTCGCCGTATACTCATTTTTTCACTCCTTATAAGGCAGTTCAGTTATTATTCTTGCTAAGTATTTTTTAAGTATAAGACTGTCTTTTATGGTTATTTTGCCATCACCGTTTAAATCGGCATTTTTTGTTGCAATAGTATTGTTGTATCTTGCTAAATATTCGCGCACAACTTTGACATCGGCAATTGTAACTTTGCAGTCCAAATTTAAATCACCTAAAATAGTATTGTCTTTTGCAAAGTAATCTGCGCGTTGATATACTTTTACATAATCTACTGTCAAACAGTCAGGAAGGTCGTTTGAATTAGGTGCGCCTGTCCAACTTCCCGACTCAAGCGAGATTTTTAAATATGTAGGAACTTTACAGATATCTATTTTGTTGCCTTGATTGTCGGTGTTTTCAGTAGTTATTCTGTAAGTTTCTTCACCGTCAATATAGAAAATATACTGTTGCTCATCCCATTCTAAAGAAAAAGTATGGAATTCATTGTCATATACATCTGCTGTAACCTGAGTACCTGTGCTTTTGTGATTTTCGCCGTATCCGTCATAATGAATTGCATGGTTGATTTTTTTGTTTTTAACACTGAAAGCTTCAAATATATCAATCTCAGTACCGTCTGAACCACCGGTCCAACCGGTATCAATACTGTTTGGCATAAGCCAAAAAGCAGACCAGAAACCGCCTTTTGACTGTAGCTTTGCTTTTATTTCAAAATAGCCGTATTTTTGTTCAAATAGATTTCTTGAGCGAACAGCGCCACAAAGTAAGTCGCCTTTGTTTCCGTTTTCATCATATTCGTAGTCACATGTCAAAATCAGATTGCCCTTGCCGTCAAGTTTTGTCATAGAATTATCCCATTTACATGAGTTTCCCTGACGATACCACTCAGGCGCTAAAGACCAGTTTTTGCTGTTTAGTTCAGTGCCTTCAAATTCATCATAAAAAGTAGTTACAAATTCTTTCCCGTTAATGATTGTAATAGGTACGGGTTCAAGTGCAACTGATGAAGTTTCCATTTTTGTAGAAAAAAGTACTGAAACAACTAAAACCATTGAAAATAATTTAATGAATTTTTTCATATTTAACACTCCTTTGTTTTTCCTATTGTAATTCTAACATATTAATCTAAATATATCAATTATTAATTGCATTTAACGTAAAAATGTGGTATTATAACTGAAAAAGCAGTTATAATACCACTGCACTAAATAAGCACATATTATAAGAAAGAATGATTTTTTAAAATGAAACTTGAAAACAAAAGAGTTATTATTAAACTTGGTACATCGACTCTTGCACATTCAACAGGAAGACTTAATATCCGAAATATTCGTCATATTTGCCGAATTTTAAGCGACCTTAAAAATGCAGGGAATGAAGTTATTTTGGTTTCTTCAGGCGCTATCGGAATGGGTGTCGGAAAATTAGGACTTAGTGAGAAGCCTTCCGATATTCCGACAAAGCAGGCTGCCGCCGCAATAGGTCAGTGCGAGTTAATGTATACTTATGATAAGCTTTTTGCTGAATACTCTCATACAGTAGGACAGATTTTGCTTACAGGCTCAGATGTTAAAAACGAAGAGCGTTTTACAAATTTTAAAAACACAATTAATCGTTTGCTGGAGCTCTCGGTTATTCCGATTATCAATGAAAATGATACCATTGCAACTGATGAAATCGTTATAGGTGACAATGATACTCTGGCCGCTATTGTCGCAGTCAGTATTAATGCTGATTTGTTGGTGCTTTTATCTGATATTGACGGCCTTTATACCGCAGATCCGCATAAAGATAAAAACGGCAAGTTAATAGAAATTATTGATGAGATTACCCCTGATATTATTGCGCTCGGCGGCGGTGAGGGTTCATCGCTCGGTACAGGCGGAATGTCTACAAAAATCAAAGCGGCGCAAATTGCTACCGAAGCGGGCTGTGATTTGATTATTGCAAACGGTCAGCATCCGGAACTTTTGTATGATTTGGCTGACGGAAAGCCGATAGGCAGTTTATTTAAGGCAAGGAGATAGAAAATGACAACAAACGAGCTTTTGATTTCAGCAAAAAATTCATGTAAGGCTTTTAATGATATTGATACTGCAACAAAGAATAAAGTATTATCAGATATGGCTCAAAGCCTTATTGAAAATGCTGAGATAATTGTAAATGAAAATAGAAAAGATATTGATTTCGCAAAAGATAAGATTTCCGAGGTTATGATTGACCGCCTTTCTTTGACAAAAGAAAGAGTACAGGCAATGGCAGACGGCATTTTGGCTGTTGCAAAGCTGCCAGACCCTTGCGGCGAAGTTTTATCAGAGCATAAAACCGAAAACGGATTGAGCATCAAAAAAGTGCGTGTTCCTATAGGTGTTATTGCTATTATTTATGAAAGCCGTCCGAATGTAACTTCTGATGCGGCGGCACTTTGCTTTAAAAGCGGAAATGTTTGTGTGCTTCGCGGCGGTAAAGAAGCTATTAATACCAATAAGGCTGTGGTCAGCGCTTTACAGCAGGCACTCTGCAAAAATAATTTGCCGAAAACGCTTGTTAATCTGGTTGAAGATACTTCAAGAAACAGTGCAAATGAGCTTATGACTGCGGTAGGTCTTGTTGATATGCTTATTCCCCGAGGAGGAGCAGGACTTATAAATGCTTGTATTAATAATGCAAAAGTACCTTGCATTCAGACAGGAACAGGTATTTGTCATATTTATGTTGATGAATATGCCGATATTCAGATGGCGATTGATATTGTTGATAATGCAAAGACTTCGCGCCCTTCTGTGTGCAATGCGGCAGAGGTTTGCGTGGTAAATAAGAAAATTGCCAAAGAGTTTTTGCCTCTTTTAAAAAAGCGTCTTGTTGATGATAAAAAACAAATCGGTAAGCCATTTGTTGAACTTCGACTTGATGAATATGCAAGCAGCATTATTGATGGAACTGCTTGCGGTGAGAATGATTTTGATACTGAATTTCTTGATTATATTATGGCGGTAAAATGCGTTGAGAGTATTGATGAAGCTATCGAGCATATTAATACTCATTCTACAAATCATTCTGAAGCTATTGTTACAGAGAATAAAGAAAATGCAGACAAATTTACAAAAGCGATAGACAGTTCATCGGTTTATGTAAATGCTTCAACCCGTTTTACTGACGGCGGCGAGTTCGGACTTGGCTGTGAGATGGGTATTTCAACTCAAAAAATGCACGCAAGAGGTCCTATGGGACTTTGTGAAATGACAAGCTATAAATATATTATTTCAGGTAACGGACAGGTAAGGTGAAAATAAAATGAGTAAATTCGGATTTATAGGTGCCGGTAATATGGGAGGCGCATTAGCAGTTGCTCTTTCAAAAAAAGTTAACGGCGAAAATCTTATGCTTTCTGATAAAGCACAGGACAAGGCAAAAAAGCTTGCTGATGAGATAAACGCTGTTGTTTCTACTAATGAGGAAATTGCAAAAAGTGCAGATTATATTGTTTTGGCGGTTAAGCCACAATTTATGGCAGATGCTTTAAATGAGATTTCAGATGTATTAAAAGAAAGAGAAAACGATTTTGTTTTGGTATCAATTGCTGCAGGTATCTCAACGGAAAAAATCCGCGATATGGCAAAAGGTGAGTATCCTGTTATCCGCGTAATGCCTAATACTCCTGCATTTTTAGGTGAGGGTATGCTTTTGTATACTTATACTGAAAATGTTGATGAGCAAGCATTAGAAGAGTTTGTTTCAGATTTTAGCGAAGCAGGCGAGTGGGATAATATTCCTGAAAAGCTTATTGACGCGGCTTCTGCTTTAAGCGGCTGCGGTCCCGCTTTCGTTTATATGTTTATTGAAGCTTTGGCAGACGGTGCGGTTCAGTGCGGATTGCCAAGAGATAAGGCGCTAAAATATGCCGCGCAGACGGTTAAAGGCTCAGCTATGATGGTGCAAAATACAGGTAAACATCCGGGATTGCTTAAAGATGAGGTTTGTTCACCTGGCGGCACTACTATTGAGGGTGTTTTAGCGCTTGAAAACGGAAAATTCAGAGCAAATTGTATGAATGCAGTGGTAGATGCTTATAATAAAACCTTAAAACTTGGCAAATAAAATTTACCAATAACTTGTAATTAGCTTTTAAATATGATATAATATTTGTTAAAGAATTTTTATTAATAAAATAACAGTTATTTGAAAAGAGCGTTTATTTAATGAAAAAAGTTTTATATTATTTTGTTTCTATATGCGTTGTGTTTGGCTTGATGTCAAGTTTTATGATTTCAGCTTCTGCTGAATCGGTAATACCGGGAACCTCTATTACAAGCATTGAAGCCGGTGAGAATTCTTTTACTGTCAACTGGGAAAAGACAGGGAAAAAAGTAAATTATCAGATTCAGTATGTTGCAGGAAAATTTAAAAACGGCAAAATAAAAAAAGTAAATATCAAGAATAATACAATTACTTCAAAAACCATTAAAAATATTTCTTATAATAAAAAATATAAAGTTCGCATACGTACATATAAAAAAGTAAAAAGTAAGAAGTATTTTTCTGCTTGGAGTAAGGTTGAAACTATAAAGCTGGTAAAACTGAAGAAAATTAGTGTTACACCTAATTCGCGTACTATGCAAATAGGCGAGCAAATTCAGTTGGAAACTACTTTTAAACCGTCAAATACATCGTATAAAGATGTTGTTTATTCTTCGTCTAATGCAGATGTTGCCTTTGTATCTGAAAATGGTTTGGTAACCGCAAAAGCAGGAGGAACCGCTAATATTAAAGTTAAGGTTAAGGATACAAAAATATCAAAAAAAGTTAAAATAACAGTGGTTATTCCTGCAAACGGAGTGAAAATTACAAATACTAAAGGAATAAAAATTGAAAAAAACAAAAAGTTAACTCTTTCTGCTACTGTTTTTCCACAAAACACTACCGAGCAAAAGATTATTTGGAGGTCAAGCGATAAAACTAAAGCAACTGTAGACAGTAATGGTGTAGTTACTGCACTTCGTCCTACAGAATATGTTTTAATAACCGCTACAACACAAAATAAAAAGTATTCGGATTCATATATATTGCAAATTACGGATAACAGCGGTTATTTGACTAAATCAAAGCTTGATTCTCTTAATCTTTTAACAACAAATAATCTTATGATAGTAGCTCATCCTGATGATGAAACTTTTTGGGGCGGAGCACATTTGTTTAATTCAGATTATTTGATTAATAAAAAGCCTTTTAACTCGGAACATTTGCTTAATTCAAATTATCTTGTTGTTGTAATGACAAATTCATATAATAAAACAAGAAGTGATGATTTTAATAAAATCATGAGCGCAACCAATGATAAAGGATTGATTTTATCATATCCAGATGTTCGTAAAAGCTGGATTGATAGCAATAAGCAGTATAAATACGAGGCTGATAATTGGACTACATGTAAAACAGGCGCTCAAAAAGATATTGAGCTTTTATTAAACTATAAGAAATGGGATTTAGTTGTAACCCATAATCCTGACGGTGAATATGGTAAAAGCCATCATAAAATAGTTAATAATATTGTTTCAAATGTATATAATTCTGCATTGAATAAACTAAATTCTGATACACCTTTATTCTATTTCGGACATTATTATGACAGCAAAATAAATATTTTGGCTCCTCAAATAAGTGAATCAGATGCGGTAATTAAGAATCAACTTTTGGCACTGTATTCAAATAATGTCAGCGGTGCGAAAAATGCATTTGGGCATATGATGAATTATGAGAACTGGATTTTATCAACTGATTGGGATGAAGCAAAGAAAAACAAGTTTAATTTTGATTATTTTAATCAGGATAACGAAAACGAAGAAAATAGTGAATCATCTGAAACCGAATAATAAAAACTCCTATGTAATTCACATAGGAGTTTTTGTTTTATAGTTAGGATATTTCTGTGTATGACTCATATTTATTTCAAGCAAGATGACAGAAGTTTTACTGCGGTTTTTATATCTTCTGGTTTAAGACCGGAGTAATTTATAACCAATGTATGCATATTGTCATCAGTTGGATTTTGATAAAATTCAGATAAGAATGCAAGTTTAATATTGTTTTGTTTTCCAAGCTTTGCAATTTCTTCGTCAGTCATATCGGTGTCAATTTTCATAAGAAAATGAAGCCCCGAATTTTCTTCTGCTATGGATACTGATTTTGAAAGCTCACTGTTTTCAATTTCGGTTAAAAGTTGATCCCTGAGTGAGCGGTAATGCTTTCTCATTCTGTTAATATGCCTTTCAAAATAGCCGTCTTTTAAAAATCTCAACAGGGTATATTGTTCGAAATTTGAAACTGTACAAGAGTAAAAATTCATTTTTTCATTAAATTTTTTCATCAAATGAGGCGGCAGTACCATATAGCTTACGCGAATTGTAGAAGCAAGACTTTTGGTAAATGTATTCATATAAATTACCTTTTCAATTACATCAATACTTTGCAACGACGGAATAGGTTTGCCTTCCATTCTAAATTCACTGTCAAAGTCATCTTCAATTATATATCTGTCTTTGCTGGCAGCTGCCCAACCGATAATCTCATATCTTCGGCCAATAGGGGTGGTAATACCGCTCGGAAAATGGTGAGAAGGCGAAATATGTACTATATCTGCGCCTGATTCACGAAGTTTATCAACAATAATTCCGCTTTCATCAATCGGAATAAAGCTGCATTTAACATTTGCGCCTTTGTAGATTTTATACAGTTTTTTGTATCCGGGATCTTCAAGAGAATAAGCCTTATCGTATCCCAAAAGCTCAATTATCAGTCTATACAGATAATCAGTTCCCGCACCGATTATAATATTATCGGCTGAAACATTCATACCTCGGAATGTTTTTAAATGCTTAGCAATTTCTTCTCTTAACTCATAAATACCTGCTGCGGGTGAATTTTTCATCAGCGAGTTAGGCAAATCGGTAATTACCTCACGCATAAGCTTTGTCCAGATTGAAAAAGGAAAAGTATCGGGATTGGTATGATTTCCGGCAAAATTTATAAGAAACTCTTTTTCAGATTGATTTGAATCATAAAGCCTTTCATTTTGCTTGTCAGCAGTATCAACAGAATTATCTATATTTGATACAAAATAGCCTTTTTTGGGTATAGAATAAATATAACCTTCGCTGATAAGCTGATAGTAAGCGTTTTCAACTGTAATTGTGCTTATGTTCAGATTTTTTGCAAATGCGCGTTTTGACGGAAGCTTTGTTCCACTTGTTAAAACGCCCTGTTCAATATCGTTTTTAATACATTTATACAAATGTTCATATAAGCTATCTGACCCTATATCATTAAAAAAAAATGTTAACATAATATCAAAAATTACCTTTCTGACCATTTTGAATATATTAAAATTGGATATTTTAATATGGTCAGTTTTATTATACACTGATAACATCATTTGTCAAGAAGAAAGGTGAATAAAAATGAGTGAAAACAGATATGGACTTAATAAAGCATTAGCACAAATGTTAAAAGGCGGCGTAATTATGGATGTTACAACACCTGAACAGGCTAAAATAGCAGAAAAAGCAGGTGCTTGTGCAGTTATGGCACTTGAAAGAATCCCGGCTGACATCAGAGCAGCAGGCGGCGTTTCAAGAATGAGCGATCCTGCAATGATTAAAGGAATTCAGGATGCGGTTTCGATTCCTGTAATGGCAAAGTGCCGAATCGGACATTTTGCAGAGGCACAGCTGCTTGAGGCAATTGAAATAGATTACATCGATGAAAGTGAAGTATTAAGCCCGGCTGACGATACTTACCATATTGATAAAACAAAATTCTCGGTTCCTTTTGTTTGCGGTGCAAAAGATTTAGGCGAGGCACTTCGCAGAATTTCTGAAGGCGCGTCTATGATTAGAACCAAAGGTGAGCCGGGTACAGGCGATGTTGTTCAGGCAGTAAGACATATGAGAATGATGAACAGCGCTATTTCAAGAATTACAGCAATGCGTGAGGACGAGCTTTTTAATGAATCAAAGGTTTTGGAAGTTCCTTATGATTTGGTTAAATATGTTCATGATAACGGAAGACTTCCTGTTGTAAACTTTGCAGCAGGCGGCGTTGCAACACCTGCCGATGCTGCTTTGATGATGCAGTTAGGTGCAGAAGGCGTTTTTGTCGGCTCGGGTATATTTAAATCAGGTGACCCTGAAAAACGTGCAAACGCAATTGTAAAAGCTGTTTCAAATTATAACGATGCAAAACTTATTGCAAAGCTTTCAGAAAATTTGGGCGAAGCTATGGTAGGTATTAACGAAGATGAAATCAATATCTTAATGGCTGAGCGCGGAAAATAATTCAGGTGGAAGATATGAAAATAGGCGTATTAGCTATTCAGGGAGCATTTGAAGAGCATATAAAAATGCTTGAGAGTCTTGGTGCTGACTGTGTAGAATTGCGAAGTAAAAGTGATATTGATGAGTCATTAGACGGTATTGTTTTACCCGGCGGTGAAAGTACTGTTCAGGGAAAACTGTTACATGAGCTTGATATGTTTGATTCGCTTAAAGCTCTTATCGAAAAAGGAGTGCCGACATTAGCTACTTGTGCGGGATTAATATTGCTTGCCGAGAAAATTGATAATGATGAGCAAACTCATTTAGCATTAATGCCGGTATGTGTAACCAGAAATGCTTACGGCAGACAGCTTGGCAGCTTTGAAAGAAACGCAGAAGTAAAAGGAATAGGGGACTATCCTTGTGTGTTTATCAGAGCGCCGTATATTTCATCGGCTTCTGATGAGTGTGAAGTTTTATGTGTTATAGATAAAAACATAGTTGCTGCAAAATATAAAAATATTATCGCTTTATCTTTTCATCCCGAACTTACCGATGACACAAGAATACATAAAGAATTTTTAAAAAGCATAAAAAAATAACCTCTCAAAGAGGTTATTTTTTTATGCTTTTATTTATCGTTTCTGCCTTTCCATATTGAACGTGCAACCGCTAATGTAATAAATACCGATGATAAAATAGCGGCTGAAAACAAAATATCTCTTACAATACTTTTGACTTTTAGCCTTTTAGCAAGCTTGCCGTAATTCTTATTAGGCTCATAATGAGTAGTGTCACTTACAAAAATACTGTTATCATCAGCCTCTAAATTTTCATAGCTTTTATAGTATTTTCGGCAGTCTTTACATTCGATAAGATGTTCATCAATCTGATTTTTGGTGTTTTCACTGATGCAATCATCGTTGTAAAGTGACACAAAATCTTTAACATTATCACAATTCAAGCTCATTTTCAATCTCCTTTGCAATTGTGTTTTTGGCTCTGAAAAAAGTTACTTTTGCTGAACTTTCGCTTATGTTAAGCGAAGAGGCGATTTCTTTAAAAGATAAATCAGCATAAGTACGAAGTATAACAACATCGTACTGTAATTTAGGAAGTGTATCGATTATATTTTTTATCAATACGCTTAATTCTCGTTTTGAAATTTCATCATCAATTTTATAAAATGATTCATCAGTACATATTTCATATATGTACTTACCTTCAAAAGCAAGCACTTGCTTTGCTTTTTTAATATGTTTATAATAACACCTTTTCGCTATAGTTGCAAGCCAGGTAAAAATATCACTGTTGCCTTTGAAACCTGAAAAAGAAGAAAAAGCCTGATAAAATGTTTCTTGAGTCAATTCTTCGGATAAATCATAATCACCCGACATTTTATACAAAAAGGCAAAAACTCTTTTGAAATAAGTGTTATAAAGCTTTTCAAATTCTTCCAAAACAGTACCTCAAAAAAATTTTTTCAGAAAAATAAAAATTTTTGTAACCAAATTAAAAATATAACACACTAACTTAATAGTGGCAAAAATCAAGTATAATATTGCCCTTTTTCTTAATTATATATTAGTCAAAGGTTGAAAATGTTAATAAATTATGACTAAACTATGAAAAACAGTTTTGGAGGATTATTTATGAGTTTTGAGATTATCGGTACCGGGATGTATGTACCTGAAAAAGTTGTAACAAATGATGATTTAGCTAAAATCGTTGATACAAATGATGAATGGATTAAACAGAGGGTAGGTATTTCAGAGCGTCGCGTAAGTACTAATGAAACTGCCTCCGAAATGGGTTATAAGGCTGCTGTAAAAGCGCTTGAAGACGCTGATATTACAGCTCAAGAGCTTGATTTGATTCTTGTTGCTACTGTAAGCGGTGAAACAGTTTCACCGTCAATGTCATGTATGATTCAAAACAGACTCGGCGCTACTTGTATGGCTTATGATATAAACGCCGCTTGCAGTGCGTTTTTGTTTTTGCTTGAAACAGCTGCAGGATATTTTGCAAGAAAAAAGGTTAGCAAGGTTTTAGTTGTCGGCACAGAGAGAATGAGCGGTATCATTGACTGGGATGACAGATCTACATGCGTTATATTCGGTGATGGCGCCGGAGCTGCCGTTTTGCAGACAGGCGATAATTATCTTGATTCAACTTTTACGGTAAAAGGCGGTAATGATGTTATCAACATTCCTCATTATGTAGGTAAATCACCTTTTTATACAATTGAGGGTGAAGAACCTTATGTTATGATGAAAGGTCAGGAGACCTTCAAATTTGCCGTAAATGCCATTTGCAGCGATATTCAAGAATTACTTGATAGAAATAATTTAACTGCCGATGATATTAAATATATAGTACCTCATCAGGCAAATATGAGAATTATTGATTTTGCTTCAAGAAAATTAAAAATTCCAATGGAAAAATTTATGGTTAATATTGAGCGTTTTGGAAATACTTCAAGTGCAAGTATTCCAATGGTTTTAGATGAGTACAGTAAGGCAAATAAGCTTGAAAAGGGCGATTTGCTTCTTATGTGTGCTTTCGGCGGCGGACTTGCTCATGCGGCTTGTCTTATTCGCTGGTAAAAAGGTTTTAGTCCGAAAATTCGGATAAAAATAAATATTTATTTAAAGGAGAAAATTACCATGGTAGAAGAGAAAGTAATTGAACTTTTGAAAGAGAAAGTTGACACAGAGGATATTACTCTCGACACAAAATTCGCTGATCTCGGTATCGATTCTCTCGACGTAGCTGAATTAGTTATGAATATCGAAGACGAATTTGACATCGAGATGGAGATGGATTCTTCACTCGTAACTGTTGGTGACATTGTAAATAAAATCAATGAAATCAAGGGTTAATCTCTGAATTTGTTTGCGGCACTAAAGCTTAAGATTTGGTGCCGCAAAAAGAATTTTGAAAGGATGTTTACAAAAATGATTACTTCACCTATTTGTGAAATGTTAGGAATAAAGTATCCTGTTATACAGGGCGGTATGGCTTGGATTGCAGACGGTGCTTTGGCTGCAGCGGTTTCAAACGCGGGAGGTCTTGGTATAATTACTGCTATGAATGCAGGAGAGGAGCATCTTGTTAATGAAATTAATATCGCTAAAAGTCTTACAGATAAGCCTTTTGGTGTTAATATAATGCTTATGAGCCCTTTTGCTCAAAGAGCTGCTGAAATTGTAGTAGAACAGGGTGTAAAGGTTGTTACAACAGGCGCCGGAAGCCCTTCAAAATATATGAAAATATGGAAAGATGCAGGAATAAAAGTTATTCCTGTTGTTGCATCGGTAGCGATGGCAAAATCCGCTGTAAGAGCCGGCGCAGACGCCGTTGTTGCAGAGGGTCAGGAATCAGGCGGACATATCGGTGAGCTTACAACAATGGCTTTGGTTCCTCAGGTTTGTTCAGCTGTTGATGTACCTGTAATTGCAGCAGGCGGTATTGCTGACGGACGCGGATTTGCAGCGTCATTAATGCTTGGCGCTTGCGGCGTTCAGATGGGAACAAGATTTTTATGTGCCGAAGAATGTAATGTTCATCAGACATATAAAGACATGGTGCTTAAAGCTTCAGATATTTCCACAGTTACAACAGGCAGACGTTTCGGCGGAAATACTTGCCGTTGTATCAAAAATCAGTTTGCAAGAGATTTTCTAAAAAAAGAATATCAGCCTGAAACAACTGCTGAGGACATTGCAGATCTCGGTGTAGGCGCGCTTAGAAAAGCGGCAGTTGACGGAAATAAAACCGAGGGTTGTTTCCTTGCCGGTCAGATTTCAGGTCTTGTTAATGAAATACAGCCTGCAAAAGAAATTATTGAAGAAATAATGAATGACGCAGAAACAATTTTAAAAGGAGCAAACAAATGGGTAAAATAGCTTTTATGTTTTCCGGTCAAGGCGCACAGTTTATCGGAATGGGCAAAGACTTATATGAAAATATTCCGGCGGTAAAGACATTTTTTGATGCCGCTGAAAGCGCTCGCCCGGGTACACTTGAATTAATGTTTTCAGGCAGTGATGAGGATCTCAAAAAGACTGAAAACACTCAGCCTTGTATGTATCTTGCTGATTTGGCTGCTGCTAAAGCAGTTGAAAGCTTTGGGATTAAGCCTGATGCAGTTGCAGGTTTTTCGTTAGGTGAAATTGCCGCATTGGCTTATAGCGGAGCATATTCGGATATCGACGGTTTTTCACTCGTTTGCAAGCGCGGTGAGGCGATGGCAAAAGCTGCAGAACAAAATCCTGCTTCTATGGCAGCAGTTATTAAATTACCGAATGAAAAGGTCGAAGAACTTTGTGAAAAAGTAGGCGCATATCCGGTTAATTATAATTCACCGGGTCAGCTTGTTGTATCAGGCAGCGCCCAGTCGCTTGAAAAATTGAGCGAACTTGTAAAATCTGAAAAGGGTAGAGTTTTGCCTCTTAAAGTCAGCGGCGGATTTCATTCTCCTTTTATGGACAGTGCTGCAAAAGAGTTTGGTGAAGTTCTTAAAAATTTCGAGATTGAAATACCGAAAATTACTTCTTATTCAAATTTTACAGCAAAGCCTTATGAATCAGAGGTAAAAAGCTTATTGGAAAATCAGATTAACCATCCTGTTAAATGGGAAAGCATAATCAGAGATATGGTAGCTGACGGATTTGATACATTTATTGAAACAGGCTGCGGTAATGTGCTTCAGAAATTAGTTTCTAAAATCGCACCTGAGTGTAAAACATATGCAGTTTCAACTGCCCAAGAAGCAAAAACAACAGTAGAGGAGTTGAAGGCATAATGTTTAAAGATAAAGTTGCGGTTGTAACAGGCGGTTCAAGAGGAATCGGAAGAGCAGTCAGCCTTAAATTTGCACAGGGCGGAGCTTCGGTAGCAGTAATTTTTGCAGGAAACGAGGAAGCAGCTAATGAAACTGTCAGTGAGATAGAAGCTTTGGGTGCAAAAGCTAAAGCATATAAATGCGATGTGGCTGATTTTGAAAACACAACAGAGGTTTTTAAGCAGATAATTAATGATTTCGGCACAATTGATATTCTTGTGAATAATGCAGGTATCACAAAAGATAAAATTATGCTATCAATGAAGCCTGATGATTTTAACAAAGTTATTTCTGCTAATCTTACCGGCGCTTTTAATACAATCAAGCAGGTATATCCTGTTATGATGAGAAAAAAGAGCGGTAAAATCATTAATATGAGTTCAGTTTCCGGACTTATGGGCAATGCAGGTCAGACAAACTATTCTTCTTCAAAAGCAGGTTTGGTAGGTCTTACTAAATCAGTTGCAAAAGAGCTTGCAGGCAGAGGAATTTGCTGTAATGCAGTAGCACCGGGATTTGTTGCAACAGATATGACAACATCTTTTCAGGATAATGAAGAAGTAATTAATTCAATTCCGCTTAAAAGATTTGCGGCAGCCGAGGAAGTAGCTGAATTAGTTGCGTTTTTAGCATCTGATAAAGCAAATTACATCACGGGTGAAGTAATTCGCATTGACGGCGGATTGGCAATGTAAGTTTATATTTAAATAAATTTGAAAGGAAAAAGTGAAAAATGAGTAGAGTTGTAGTTACCGGAATCGGTGCCGTTACTCCTATCGGAAATAATGCAAAAGATTACTGGCAGGGGCTTAAAGACGGAAAAAACGGTATTGATAAAATCACTAAATTTGATACAGAAGGATTTAAAGCTTTTGTAGCCGGAGAGGTTAAGGATTTTGATCCGTCTGATATATTTGAAAAAGCATTTATTTCCAAAACAGATTTATATACACAATATGCGCTTTACAGCGCTGAAGAAGCTGTAAAAGACAGCAATATTTTAGGTAATGTGGATGAAGACGAATTCGGAGTTTACTTTGGTTCAGGCGTTGGCGGTATCAATACTCTTTGCGAAGAACATGAGCATTTGCTTAATAAAGGTCCGAGAAGAGTTAATCCGCAGTTTGTTGCTAAAATGATTATCAATATTGCAGCAGGACAAATTGCAATCAGATATAATGCTCACGGAAGCACCTTATCTATGTCTACTGCATGTGCAACAGGTACAACTACCATCGGTGAAGCTTACAGAGCTATTAAAGAGGGTTATCTTAAAGCTGCTATCTGCGGAGGTTCCGAAGCAGCAGTAAATCCGCTTACAGTTGCAGGTTTTTCAAACTGTATGGCACTTTCAAATTCTGATGATAAAGATACTGCCTCACTTCCTTTTGATAAACGCAGAGGCGGTTTTGTAATAGGCGAGGGTGCAGCTACTCTTATTCTTGAAGACTATGAAAACGCAAAGAAAAGAGGCGCTCATATTTATGCAGAGGTAGTTGGCTACGGTGCAACTTGTGACGCTCATCATATTACTGCTCCGAATCCTGAAGCTGAATATGTAGCAAAAGCTATTAAAATGGCAACCAAAGATTTGGATATTGACGCTTCAAAATTATATATTAATGCTCACGGTACAGGTACTGCGCTTAATGATGCAACTGAAACAACTGCTTTCAAAAAATCATTCGGACAGGACGCATACAAGCTTTCAATCAGCTCAACAAAGTCTATGACAGGTCATATGCTCGGCGCTGCAGGAGCTGCAGAAGCTATTGCTTGTATCAAAGCACTCGAAGAGGGAGTAATTCCTCCGACAATCAACCTTTTAGAGCCTGATGAAGCATTGGATTTAAATTATACTCCTAACAAAGCAGAAAGCAAAGACATTGAGTATGCTATCTCAACTTCGCTCGGTTTCGGCGGTCATAATGCCTGCATTGCTTTTAAAAAGTACGAGGATTAATAAATGAACAAACAAGAATTGATGGAAATTTTACCTCATAGAAACAGTATGCTTCTTCTTGATGAAGCAACAGCTGACGGTGAAATCGGCAGAGGTAAAAAGAAAATAAACGGCGATGAATACTTTTTAGACGGTCATTTTCCGGGAAATCCTATTGTTCCGGGTGTAATTCTCTGTGAAATTTTGGCTCAGTCAGCTTGTGTTTTAATCGCTGATAAAACCGAATCAGAAGATATTACCACTCTTTTCACAGGACTTGATAAGGTAAGATTTAAAAACCAGGTTAAGCCGGGTGATACTTTTGAAACCGAAGTAAAAATCACAAAGTCAAAAGGCGTTTTCTATTGGGCAAGCGGAAAAGGATTTGTTGACGGTAAATTGTGCGTCAGCGCTGAATTTTCATTCGCTGTAATTCCTAATAAAGAGGGAGAATAACAATGTTTGATTTTTTAAAGAAAAAGGACCAGGGAGTTAAAGAGCTTCTTAAAAACACAGCTTTAAAACCGGTTGCATGCGGTGCTTGTAAAACTGAAAGCGACAGATCGGTGCTTATTAAAAATTATTATATCTGCCCAAATTGCGGAAGATATATGAGAATTATTCCGAGAGACAGAATAAGACTTATTTCTGATAAAAACAGCTTTGAAGAAATTGATAAGGGAATAACAAGTAAGGACTTTTTTAAATTTCCTTCTTATTCCGAAAAGTTGGTTAAGGCTAAAAAAGCTACAGGCGAAAATGAAGCTGTAGTGACCGGAACAGTTACAATTGACGGTATAAAGTGTGCTGTTTTTGTTATGGACGCACGCTTTATTATGGCAAGTATGGGTTCTGCTGTCGGCGAAAAAATTACAAGACTTTTCGAGTATGCAACAAAAAATTCTTTACCTGTAATAGGATTCACCGCTTCAGGCGGTGCAAGAATGCAGGAGGGTATTGTTTCTTTGATGCAGATGGCAAAAACCAGCGGCGCAGTTAAAAAACATTCAAATGAGGGGAATTTATATATAACAGTTCTTACCGATCCTACAACAGGCGGCGTTACCGCTTCGTTTGCTATGCAGGGAGATATTATTCTTGCCGAGCCTAAAGCATTGGTAGGATTTGCCGGAAGACGAGTTGTGGAACAAACTACAAAAACTGCTCTTCCTGATAATTTTCAGAGTGCTGAATTTTTGCTCGAGCATGGCTTTGTTGATAGTATTGTTGACCGCAGCGAATTAAAGAAAACACTTTCTACTTTGCTTAAAATGCATACAAAAGGAGGCAAATAATAATGACTGCTTTTGAAAAGCTAAAGGCCGTTAGACAGAATAAGCGTCCTACAGGACGAGATTATATTGAAGGTATTTTTACAGATATAGTAGAGCTTCACGGCGACAGAAGATTCGGAGAGGATTCTGCAATTTGTGCGGGTGTAGGTTATTTAAAAGACGAGCCTGTTACTTTTATTGCTATTGATAAAGGTAAGGATATTCAGGAGAGAATTGCGAATAATTTCGGCTGTCCTAAGCCTGAGGGTTACAGAAAAGCCCTTCGACTTATGAAACAAGCAGAAAAGTTTCATCGTCCTGTTGTTTGCTTCGTTGATACATCCGGAGCATATCCGGGAGCTGAAGCAGAAGAACGCGGTCAGGGACTTGCAATTGCCGAAAATATTATGGAAATGATGGGACTTGAAACTCCTACCGTTACTGTTGTAATCGGTGAGGGAGGAAGCGGCGGAGCTTTAGCACTTGCAGCTTCAAATAAAGTGTTTATGCTTGAAAATTCAGTTTATTCCGTTATTTCTCCTGAAGGCTGCGCAAGTATTCTTTGGAAAGATTCAAGCCGTGTTGAAGATGCTGCCGACTGTCTTCATATTACTGCAGAAGATATGAAAGAATTAAAGGTTGCAGAAGACATTTTTGAAGAAAACTTTAATGATTTCAAAAAAATGTGTGAAAATATGAAAAAAGCTATTTATACCGACGTTAAAGAAATGCTTGAAAAGCCTAAATCTGTTTTAGTTGAAGAACGCTATAACAAATTTAGACAGATTGGATTTTTTGAGGAGATAAAAGATTAATATGGAACCGTTATATAAGAAATTCAGTAAATCAGTATTCGATGAAAAGGGAAGACTTGTTGATTTTTCGGTTGAATGTCCTGAAAATTTTAATTTTGCATATGATGTAGTAGATGAAATTGCAAAAGAAGAGCCTGACCGCACAGCGTTAATATATTGCAATGAAGATAATTATGAGCATGTTTTTTCGTTTAAGGAAATTTCGGATTTATCTTCAAAAGCTGCTAATTATCTTGTAAAAAAAGGTATTAAAAAAGGCGATAATGTTATGCTTATTTTAAAGCGTAACTTTGAATACTGGTATACTATTTTGGCACTTCATAAAATAGGTGCTGTTGCAATTCCGGCTACTCATATGCTTAAAACCGAGGATATTGTTTACAGAGTAAATTGTATCGGCATATCTTCGATTATCTGCACAGGTGAAGATGACGTTTCAAAGTATGTGGCTGAAGCAAAAGAACAATGCAGCTGCTTAAAAGATATTTTCTGTGTAAGAAAAGATATTGACGGCTTTTTAAGACTTGATAAGGGTCTTGAACAGGAGTCAGAGGTTTTTGAGCGTGCAGACACATTAATTTCAGATCCTTTTATTCTTTACTTTACATCGGGCACAACAGGCTATCCAAAGCCTGTTACTCATAACTTTACTTACCCGTTAGCACACATTGTGACAGCAAAATATTGGCATAATGTTCAAGACGGCGGCGTTCATTTTACGGTTGCTGATACCGGTTGGGGTAAAGCGTCATGGGGTAAAATTTACGGTCAGTGGCTTTGCGGAAGCGCTGCTATGGTTTATGATTATGAGCGTTTTCACAGCGAGGAAATTTTAAGAGTAATCAGAGATTATAAAGTAACTACTTTCTGTGCACCGCCGACAATTTACCGTTTCATTGTTAAAAACGGATTTAATAAAGAAGATTTTGAAAATGTTTCTTATGTTACAACCGCAGGAGAAGCTTTAAATCCAAGCATTATTGAACAGTTTCAAAAAGTAACGGGACTGTTAATCAGAGAAGGTTTCGGGCAAACTGAAACTACTCTTTTAATAGGAAATTTGACAGGATATGATGTAAAAATCGGTTCAATTGGAAAGCCTTCACCTCTTTATAATGTAAAAATTGTTGATGATGAGGGCAATGAGTGTAAAGCAAATGAAACCGGTGAAATTATTGTTATAACAGACTCTATGCGTGATGACGGAATTTGTATTTCACGCGGTGCTAATGACGGCGAAGATTCAAGAGTATTTATTGATAATGTTTATCATACCGGTGATTTGGCTTATGCAGATGAAGACGGTTATTACTGGTATGTAAGCCGTAAAGATGATGTTATTAAGTCAAGCGGTTACAGAATCGGTCCTTTTGAAATTGAGAATGTCTTAATGAAGCACGAAAGTGTGCAGGAATGCGCTGTTACAGGCGTACCTGATGAAGAACGCGGTTTTGTAGTTAAAGCTACGATTGTTCTTTCGAAAGGCTTTAGCGGCTCTGATGAGTTAGCGCGAGAGCTTAAAGATTATGTTAAAAGCCATACTGCTCCATATAAATATCCGAGAATTATTGAATTTGTTGACGAGTTACCGAAAACAATAAGCGGAAAAATAAGAAGAGCAGAAATCAGAGAAAATTCATAAAA
>JBJEIS010000029.1:0-5371 GCA_051877275.1 Acutalibacteraceae bacterium
TTTTAGCGTTGGTATTAGTATTTGTATTTGCGATTACCATTACATTTGCCACATCAGTAACTTCATATGCTGAAGATGAAGTTGCGTATTCATTTTCAAGCGCCAAGTGGAATTGGTGGGGATGTTCTCAAGGTGATGCAGGTCAAAATGACGAAGCTCTTACAAGAAATTATGCCGATGGCTATCTCACATATGATGTTTCGGGCAGTGATTTCAAACAGATTCAGGACAAATGGCAGACTATGCCTGCCGGTGATTTTTATATAAATTTTACTAATAATACTTCTCAAAGTGTTGAAGTAAAAATAGTAACCTCTGCAACTTTGTTTGATAAATGGGTAGGCGCAGGGGAAACTCAAAAAATTGAGTTTACAAACCCGAGTGAAAGCGGTTTCAGTATTTTTGTAATGAACTGGAATGTAGCTATTCCTGTCGGAACAGGTTTGTTTACTTTCTCGCCAATTTATTATCAGCCTACTATAGAAGGCGTATATAAATGGAATCTTTACAGCAATAAATTTTCAATTAACAGCGATGCTACTCTTGCAGGCGGATTTAATACTCAATATTCAAGTGCCGGTACCTACTTTGTATCATTAGATAATGAGGTAGGTGCAACTGCAACTCTTACATCATTATCAACAGTTAAAGCCGGTGTTTATTCTGCTAAGTTGTATGCAAGAACAACCGGTAATCGTGCGAGCATTGATGTTTTCATTAATGATACTAAAGTAGCAACGGATCTTTATACCGGACAAAACGGATCCAATTCAATGGACTATGGATTTGATTTAAGCAATATTGAAATACTTGCCGAAGATCAGCCGATTACTTTAACAATTACTGTTACTGATACGAGCCAATCAGGTAATTTGTATCTTAATTCTCTTGAACTTACAAAGATTTCAGAGGAAACAACTGTTGAAACAACTGTTGAGACAACAAATCCTACCGTAAAAGACGTTCTATATAAGTTTTCTTCAAATAACCATAATTACTCTAAAACAGAAGGTTGTAACGCAAGCTGGGCTTGGGGAACTTATGCAACAACTACATTTACACATAATTCAGATGGTTCGGTAGTTGTAAATACTACAGCCGGTGATTATGATAAGTTCCGCCAGTTGAATTCTAATTGGAACAATGTTCCCGCCATAACTGATACTGCATATATAGATGTTACAAATAATTCTAACAGATTGATTAAAGTTAAAATTGTGACTTCGGGATATACAACACCGGATGATTCAAGCTTACCTACTGTAAATGTCGGAGATACTTTAACGCTCGAACTTGGTACATTAGACGGCGGAAGTTTTCAAATAGTTTTACAGGACGGTTATGGAAGTGATGCTATTTCATGTAAGGACGAAATCTTTGAGATTTCGGGAATTTATAAGATTTCAGAACCTGCAAGCACTTATGATGTTACTGTAGACGGAAGTACTGAACAGGTTTCGGCCGGTTCGGAATACTCACTTCCAACAGTTACAGATTCAAACTTTGTTGCTTTTTCCGATGGTACAAAATTCTATGATTCGGGTGAAACTATAATTGTTAATGAGTCAATATCATTAAATTCGGTATATTTAACTATTTCTATGAAAAACGGTGCTTCTATTCGATATACTAATCCAACAGGTATACGTTTTTATTCAACCATTAATAAAGAGCAGCTTACCAATCTTGAAGATTTAGGTGCAAGTGTTCAGCTTGGTACAATGATTGCACCTAAAGATTTGTTATCATCGAATGATCTTGATTTTAATCTTGCGGCAGATAGTTTTGTTAAGATTCCTTATAATACAAGAACTTGGTTTGCCGAAGATGACTTTAGCGGCTTTGTTGCTTCAATTGTAAATATTAAAACAGCTAATCTAAACCGTGAATTTGTTGGCAGAGGATATGCAACTGTAAAATTAGGTGATTTTGAAAAAACTATTTATGCTGATTATGCAGAATCTAATATTCAGAACAATACCCGAACAATTTGTTT
The DNA here is from genome assembly GCA_051877275.1 of Acutalibacteraceae bacterium. GTDB lineage: Bacteria > Bacillota > Clostridia > Oscillospirales > Acutalibacteraceae > RUG11462. The sequence goes on from JBJEIS010000029.1 coordinate 1,997, forward strand.
TATAGCTTACAGTATAAAAAATTCAAGTGCATATTCTTCTTTAACAGATGAACATAAAGCAATTGTTGATTCTTTTGCTTCGGAATATGCGCAGTAGAAAAGTAGAATTATAGCTGTTGTATTCACAGTTGTTTTATTTAAAAATATGATTTAAAAATAAATCTCCGAATATAATAAGTAAGGTAAAATCCTGCTTTTGTATTCGGAGATTTTAAACAGTGCAGGATTATCAGAGGTGTGAATAGCGTAAATAGTTATAAATGATTTTGTTATTGACATTTTTGATTTTAAATTGTATAATAACAGAAGCGGATTTTGATAGGGAAGCGGTAAAATGAAATATATTTTTCCTTTGAGCTTTAAGGTTAATAATGAAAAATGGTTGTCATTGGCCGTTGTATGTGTGATATATTTATTTGTTTCATATGCGGCAAAGTTGATTTTAGGAATGATTCCTTTTTTCACTCTTATGTTTAATATTATTTCCGCTGTTATCGGTATGTATTGCCTTATGGGTATTATTGCCGCAATTTTGGTTTATATGAAAAAACTATGATACGGTAAAATCGCTGTTAAGCGTTTTTATAAATGTTGGATAATCTGAATTAAGATATATTTTAAGCAGTATTCCACCTCGGTTATATTCTCGCCGTGTAAGAATTAGAGAATAAAAATTAATATGCACCTGTGGCGGAATTGGCAGACGCGCTAGATTCAGGTTCTAGTCGGGATTCCTCGGTGCAGGTTCAAGTCCTGTCAGGTGCACCATGTCGGAACGAGTTATGCTCGTTCCGATTTTTTATAAAATCAGTCATCTGCTTCACAATTCTCATTGTCGTAAAAAGTCACGCTCGCTCACGCCGTTATTACCAATTTTTGCGGGTTCAAGTCTGCGCATAATTTTGCGGTAGTATATTTTTGCTACCTCTTGACAAACAGTAAAAATCCGAAACTCTCTTGTTAGAGAGTTTCGGATTTTTTTGCGATATATGCAATATATACAAAATTTTTAGATTTTTGATATTTTTACTTGACAAAATTACTTGGATTAATTATAATAATAGTAACAAGTCCTAATATTGTTTTGGGTGAGTATAATGAAAAAATATCGTAATTCAAAACAGCGTCAGATTATTTTAGATGCAGTTACGGCAAGATGTGATCATCCGACTGCCGATCAGATTTATCTTGATGTGCGTGCAAAAAATGATAAAATCAGTCGCGGCACTGTATACCGTAATCTTGGAATTTTATCCGAGAATGATGAGATAACGAATGTAAAAGTGCCGTCGGCAGATCGCTATGACTCGCGTATTGATCGTCATTATCATATTTTTTGCAAAAGCTGCGGAAAGGTATTTGATGCTCCATTAAATTATCATATTGAGTATGATGAGCAAATTGAAAAAGAGACAGGGTTTCAAATTGACAGACATCGTTTAATCTTTGAAGGCTTGTGTTCGGAATGTAAAAATAAAAATGTGAAATAAAAAAGAGGTGTATTTTTATGGCAATTTATAAGTGTAAGATTTGCGGAGCAATCTACGATGAGGAAAAAGAGGGAAAATCTGTTTCAGAACTTGATTGTTGTCCTGTTTGCAAACAGGCGGTATCTAATTTAGTTCTTGTTGATGAGAATGTTTCAAAAATAACACCGGAATCTTATTCCGGAGAGTTGGCTTATGACAGTGCAACTGCTCGTCACGATGAAACTTCACGCTATATGGAAGAAATTCATGAAATGGCTGTTACAGGGAAATCCATCGGCGGAGCTATGAGTACTAAAATGCCTATACCTAACTGGGACGATATTCTCTTGCTCGGCGCACAGCTTAATCCGCCTCCGTTAAATGACGGCGAAACAGTAGATACGACTACCGTAATTGGTAAGCATGCTAAAAAACCAATGGTTTTAAATAGCCCGATTTATATATCACATATGTCTTTTGGTGCTTTGTCACGAGAAGTAAAAATTGCACTTGCAAAAGGTTCGGCTATGGCAAAAACTGCTATGTGCAGCGGTGAAGGCGGAATTTTACCGGAAGAAAAGGAAGCGTCATATAAATACATATTTGAATATATTCCAAACAAATACAGTGTGACTGATGAAAATCTTCGTACTTCAGATGCTATTGAGATAAAAATAGGTCAGGGAACAAAGCCGGGAATGGGTGGTCACCTACCAGGAGAAAAGGTTACTGAAGAAATTGCAGCTATTCGAGGCAAAAAACAAGGCGAGGATATTCAAAGCCCGAGCAAATTTCCTGAACTTAATTCTAAAGAAGATTTGCGAGATATGGTGGATATGCTTCGTAAACGCTCGGACGGCCGTCCTATCGGAATAAAAATTGCTGCGGAAAATATAGAGAAAGATTTAGAATATTGTGTGTTTGCCAATCCTGATTTTATTACAATTGATGGCAGAGGCGGCGCAACAGCTTCAAGTCCGTTGTTTCTTCGTGAGGCAACAACTGTTCCGACTGTTTATGCTCTTTCAAGAGCGAGAAAATATTTAGATTCTATTGGATCGGATATATCTCTAGTAATCACAGGAGGACTTAGAGTGTCAGCTGACTTTGCAAAAGCATTGGCAATGGGTGCTGATGCTGTTGCTGTTGCGAGCGCCGGACTGATTGCGGCTGCTTGTCAGCAGTATCGCATCTGTGGAAGCGGTAACTGTCCAGTGGGTGTTGCAACACAAAATCCTGAACTTAGAAAGAGGTTGCATATTGACGCTTCCGCACAGCGTGTTGCAAACTTTTTGAATGTTTCTTTGGAAGAACTAAAAACATTTGCTAGAGTTACGGGAAATCATTCTGTTCACGGATTGTCGGTTGATAATCTTATCACAACTGACAGAGATATCGCGGAATACACAGGTATTCGTCATGCCGGTCAGGCGAATAAACCTAATAATACTGAATTTAATAAAATTAATAATACGGAGGTTAAAACTATGAAGTACAAATGTAAATTATGCGGAGAGATTTTTGAGGTTAAGGACGGTCAAGAACCGGTATGTCCACGTTGCGGTGCAAAAGGTGATAATCTTGAGCAGTATACAGCGGTAAGTAAGAATAAATATGCCGGTACACAAACTGAAAAAAATCTTCACGCTGCTTTTGACGGTGAGTCGGGAGCAAGAAATAAGTACACCTATTTTGCATCAATAGCAAAAAAAGAGGGCTTTGAACAGATTGCCGCATTGTTTTTAAAAACTGCTGAAAATGAGCGTGAACATGCAAAAATGTGGTTCAAGGAGCTTGACGGTATAGGTGATACCGCAGCTAATCTTGCTGCAGCTGCTGACGGCGAAAATTATGAATGGACAGATATGTATGAAGGCTTTGCAAAAACAGCTGAAGAAGAGGGCTT
>JBJEIS010000030.1:0-5293 GCA_051877275.1 Acutalibacteraceae bacterium
ATAGCCTATGGCTTTAACGAAAATACTAATCCGGCTGGTGGAATTATTTCTAAATTATATGACTATTCTTCACCAAAGGACGGATATAACTGGAATTATTCTTCCTATACACCCGATATTGCAGTAGTATCTCTCGGTCAAAATGACCTTTCTCATCAAGAAAATGTCGGAGATGTTGATTATCATCAAGAGCTTAAAGATAAAATTAAAGATTTAATTGAAAAAATCAGAGCAAATAATAAATCTATTCCAATTATCTGGATTGGCGGTTTGATGAATTCAAGCGGAAGCTTTTCAAACAGCTTTATTAATATTCGAAATTCTCTTTCACAAGTAATTGAAGAGAATGGATACAAAGATGTTTATTTTAAAATTATCGCCGGAGATTCTTCAGGAGGAAATTATCATCCATCTGCAGATGCACATAAATCTATTGGTGAATCACTTGCAAAATATATTGAAACACTTGATTTGCTGAATCAAGATACAAAGGTAAATTCATCTGTAATTGATAGTTTTGATAATTCCGATTCTGCTTCTTCAATATATAAAGCACTGTACGGCGATTCTCCTGTTATTACAGATTCACCTGTTGAGAATGACGGTAGAAATAAAGTTCTTAGAATTAATAATGCTGGGCAGTATAGCGGACTTGAAATTAAATTATCTGATATTCCTGAAAACTGTATCGGTTTTAAATTTGATATGTATATTGATTCTAATGCAACGATGGGAGTTGTTGCAAAGGATGTAAACGGTAATAATCTATATGGAAATTCAACAACTCTTTCAGGCATTAAAGCAGGAGAATGGGTTACAATTACTGATATCATTGATTGTAATGCAAGCAATATTTCAACTATTGAGATTCGTGCAAATTGGTCAAATCCGTCTGGCTTGTATTTTGACAATATTTCTTATCTCACCTTAGGTTCAACTGTCTGCGAGCACGTAGCCAATACTGCTCTTGATAAAGTAGTACCGCCTACCTGCATTGATCAGGGATATACAGAGCATATATGTGCAATTTGCGGAGAAACATATATAGATACTTATACAGAAATTACCGGAATTCATACACCGGATTTATCAAAGGATAAGGTTGTTGCACCAAACTGCACTTATGAGGGATATACAGAGCATTACTGTACTGTATGTAAACAGACTTATAAAGATACTTTTGTAGATAAAGTACCTGATGCACATGAAATCAAAACAATGCAAGGAAAAGCTGCAACCTGTACCGAAAAAGGACTTACTGATGGTAAATACTGCGAGCTTTGTCGAAGCGTATTTGTTGGTCAGCAGGAAATACCTGCACTTGGACATAAAGAGGTTACAGATAAAGGATATGCTGCGACCTGTACAAATGAAGGATTAACAGATGGCACTCATTGTGAAAGATGCAACACAGTAATTTCCGAACAAAATACTATTCCTGCTTTGGGACATAAGGAAGTAGTTGATAAAGGATATGCTGCAACCTGTACTAAAGACGGCTTATCTGACGGAAAGCATTGTGACAGATGCAATGAAGTGCTTGTAAAACAGAATGTTATTCCTGCATTAGGGCACACAAAAGCAACTGATAAAGCAGTAGCTCCTACTTGCACTGAAACAGGCTTAACTGAAGGTGCACACTGTTCAAAATGCGGTGAGGTTCTTATAAAACAGAATATAGTACCGGCGCTTGGTCATACCACAGTAGTTGACAAAGCAGTAAATGCGACTTGTACAAATGCAGGTTTATCAAAAGGAGAACGCTGCTTGGTTTGCGGTGAGGTTTTAGTAAAACAAGAATTAGTTCCTGCACTCGGTCATAAAATTATTTATGTTGGGGCAAAACCCGCAACATATTTTGAAAATGGCTGTACTGCTTATCAAAAATGCAGCATTTGTAACGGTATTATTTCTACCGGCACAATTATTCCGCAGCGTAAATTAAGTACGCCTAAGTTTAAATATACCGGAGCTAAGAAAAAAATTAAGGTTAATTATAAAAAAGTTGCAGATGCTACAGGTTTCCAGGTTAGATTTAAAATAGGTAAAGGTAAATGGAAAGTCAAGAGTTACAATGTGAGCAAGAATGCGACCAAGACTATAAATAATCTTAAAAAAGGCAATTATAAAGTTCAAATTAGAGCTATTATAAAACAAAACGGTCAGACAGCTTACAGTTCTTGGACTAAAGCTAAGACAGTTAAAGTAAAATAATTCTTTGTAACTTCTTAGAATACTTAAAACATCAAAATTCTTTATAAACCCGCTAAATCAATTGATTTAGCGGGTTTATTTATTTTAGCATTATTAACAAAATAGTTTTAGGAAATTTGTTCAATAAATCTATTGCAAGCCATTAGTTATTAGTATATAATTTATAATGTGTTAAAATATACGGAGGGATTATAATGAAAAGAATAGTTTCACTTTTCTTGTCGGCGATTATGTTGATTTCTCTTTTTTCATTTGCATTCGGAGTAAATGCCGCAGCAGAAGAAAAAGATTATGGCATTAATAATACCGGCAATACATATTTTGTTGATTCTCAGCTCGGTAATGATAAAAATGACGGTCTTTCTGAGGCAACACCTTGGAAAACTCTCAATAATGTAAACAATACTACATTTGAGCCGGGTTCTGCAATCTTATTAAAACGAGGCTGTGTCTGGAGTGATACATTTTTATGGCCAAAAGGCACAGGCGATGCAGAGAATAAGAATTATATCTCATGTTACGGTGATGAGAATGATGATTTGCCTTATATCGACTCGGAATATAATGACGAGCTTGACGGACTTCCTGTTTATGATGCATGCTTTTCATTATCAACAGATCAGAATTATTGGGAAATTTCTAATTTAAGCTTGTACAATGGAACAAACAGTACAGGTACGCAGTCGGTTGTAAAACTATATAATGCAAACAGCATCAACCGAATGAAAGGAAATGTTGTAAGGGATTGTATCATTAACGGCTCTAACCCTAATAACTGGTCGGTTGCTACGCGTTCGGGGCTCGGCGGAATCAGCGTTGAGGGCTTTGTTGATGATGTACTTATTGAAAATAATGAAATAAGTAATGTTAAGGCAACAGGTATAACTGTTAACGGTTGGCGTTCCGGATGCGACTACAACGGCACGCCAAACCAGACTTCTGCAAAAGGCGTTGTAATCCGCGGAAATTCACTTTACAATATAGGTAAGGACGGTATTATTACAAATAACTGTTTAGAACCTCTTGTTGAATACAATGTATGCGGAAGGGCTCATTCTTATGCTAAAAATACAGCCCATGTTGCAATGTGGCCGTTTGCATGTTATGGTGCTTTATATCAGTATAATGAGGCTTATGAAACAAAAACAATTTATGACGGTCAGGGCTTTGACTGTGATTATCTTTGTTATTATACTACTTTCCAGTATAATTATTCTCACGATAACCAGGGCGGATTTATGCTTATCTGTACCGAAGCTAAGGCTGATTGGCTTTCTCCTTCGTATGCCTATAATGTCGGTTCAACTGTAAGATATAATATTTCACAGAGCGATATGCATTATGTTTTTAATCTTACCGATGCAATTGAAGATACAAGAATTTATAATAATACTATTTATGCTTCAAGAAATTTAGGCACTTCTTCTACAAACTTATTTTTCTCATATGATAAGGGGCAGAATATTCTTAATAAGCGTAATCTCCCGCATAATACGCTTGTTGCTAACAATATATTTTACCTTGATACTATGAGTGGTTTCGGTATGTCAAATAATACAGAAACAGTTATAAAAAACAACCTGTTTTGCGGTAAAAACTATAATTCAGGTCCTGCTGACGGTGAGGTTACAAAGAAAACCGACTCTTCGGGAAATGTTGTAACCGATGAAGACGGAAATGAGATTTATTGTTATCGCGAGGTTGCAGATAATATAAGAGGCGCCGATCCGTTGTTTGTTGATGGCGGTGCTGCTACAATGGGCAGAGAATCTTGTGATGTATACCAGCTTTATGAAGGTTCGCCTGCAATAGGAAACGGTATTTATATTGAGGACGGTTTTCACGAATGTCCTACTGATTTTTTCGGAAATGCCATTGATAAGGCAACTGTAAACATCGGTGCTTATGCGGGAAAAGGTATCTCAAGAGATGAAAGCACTTATATTTACGATGGCAAATACTATTCAATGCTGGATTTTGAAGACGAAACCGTTGATGAAAAGGGTATGGGTACAAACGGCAAAAAAATGAGCGGAATTTCAAGGCTGTCTGCATGTACAGATACCGATACCGCTTTTGTATCAATTACCGATACGCCGTATGCATTAAATCCTGATACCAATTCAACAAAAGCGTTAAAGTTTAAAAACACAGGAGACAAAACACAGACTATTACCGCTACTTTTTATACATATCCGTATGATTTAAGAAATGCAAACGGATTAAGAGTATATCTTAACCCGAACGGACAGAGTCAGACGTATACATTTAAAATGACAGTATTGGTTGACGGCAGTGAGAAAACATATAATGAAAGTATAACTACCGAGCAGGCCGGTTATCATATTATTACTTTTAATCAAAAGTATGATAACTCAGATAATAAGCGAGTTGATACTGAAATCATGCGTACAATGCGCAAGCTTGCAGTCAGTGTAAGCCTTGATGTAGAACGTGAAGTTTATATTGATGATATACAGATTAACAACGGCGTAATGGATGAGGAAGAATCGGCGACAAATTTTGCTTATGAAGACGCCGAAACAACGCTTGTTGAGAATTTTAATTCTTATCCAGAACAGGACAGCACGAACTTTTCAAATGCTTGGTCCGGACCTAACGGCACACCGCGCGGCGGTATCAGAATTTGTCCAAATGGTACAAGTGCGGTTATTTTGACAAGTCTTTCAGACAAAAACACAACATATACTGGTGGTGTCGGACATACTGATACTATGAATAAATTAAAAAGTGTTCTTGCTGAAGATGCTGATGTTGAAGGTATTCAGTTTAATCTTTATACAACTGCTACAGTATCCGGAAACGAGCTGACTGATGAACAGCTTTATTCGGTTTCTGAAAGACTGGGCACATATACAATTAAAATAAACGGAGCAACGCTTTCCTTTACCACACCCGGCGGCAATACAAAAACCGGAAATTCATTTCAGACAAAGGGTAGTTCTATTCAGACTGATAAAAACGGCCTTGTACGGATGCAGTTTGTTGAATTGTATTTTGAATACGCGGAAAATAACATAACATATAAAAAATATCTGACTGAATTTTCAAAAGAGGA
>JBJEIS010000031.1:0-5244 GCA_051877275.1 Acutalibacteraceae bacterium
CGATTTCTCCGTCAAGCCGAGCAATCAGCGTATCGGCATTTAATGTAATTTGGCATTCCATATTTTTCTCCTCCTAAAAGAAATAAAGCCTGTATCAAATGATACAGGCTTTTACTTGTATTTTTCGTCGAAAAAAGTACTCTATTTTAATATTTTAAGTGCTTCGCCGCAAAGGTAAAGCGAACCGCATACACAAAAATCGGTGTTTTCTGATTTTGCTTTGTTTATTGCGCTTTCAACCGTATCAGCGGCAAAAACATTTGAACAGTATTCTTTTGCCATTTTTGCAAGTTCTTTTGCCGAAATTGAGCGCGGATTGTTTACGGTAACGGTATAAATTTTTGAGAATAGCGGCGCAATTTGTGACAAAACCGAGTCAATATCTTTGTCTTTCATCATTCCGATAATTGCTGTCGGTTTGTCAAAATAGGTTTCAACATAAGCTTTAAGCGCTTTTACGCCGTCGGGATTATGAGCTCCGTCAACCAAAATTTTCGGATTTTGTGAAATAAGCTCAAGTCGGGCAGGGAAGTATGCACTTTCAATACCGCTTTTTATATTTTCATCAGTAACCGAAAGACCGCTTTGCTTAATAGCGGTTATTGCGGTAAGCGCGTTGTATTTTTGCACATTACCCGATAGAGGCAGTTTTATTTCAATACCGCCGCAGTTAATAACATCTCCTGTTATATCTTCTTTAACAGTATTTACTGAATTTTTGTCTGGAACAGTAAGCTTGGAATTTCGCTCGCTGCAGATTTCTTTTATCTTTTCAAATACCTCCTGTTTTTGAACAGGATAAAGCACAGTAGGGCAGTTCTGTTTAATAATGCCGCCCTTTTCAAAAGCAATCTGTGAAAGCGTATCGCCTAAATACTGCGTATGGTCAAGTGAGATAGATGTAATAACAGAGCAGAGCGGATTTTTAATGACATTGGTTGAGTCAAGTCTTCCGCCAAGCCCTACTTCAAGCAGAACAACATCGCAATTACTGTTATAAAAATATAGAATTCCTATTGCAGTTACAATTTCAAATTCGGTGGGCAATTCATCATAAGGGTAAGTGTCAACAACCGCTTTTATTTGCTCAACTGTTTTGCAAAGTTCATTTTCTGAAATCATCTCGCCGTTAATCTGAAAACGCTCTTTAAAATCAACAATATAAGGTGAGATAAAAAGTCCTGTTTTATATCCTGCATTTTTAAGAATGTTAGCCGCATAACAGCAAGCCGAGCCTTTGCCGTTTGTTCCCGCAACATGTATGAATTTTAAGCTGTCCTGAGGATTGCCGAGGTCACCCAGCAGTTTTGTAATTCTTGTAAGCCCTAATTTAGAGCCGAAAAGTAAAAATGAATCAATATAATCTGTAGCTTGCTTGTAAGTCATAGTTTGTCCTTTCAAATTTTCATAAGTAAAAATCTTTATCTATTATATCGCAGTTTTATACTAAATTCAATATAAAAAGGCAGCTCGTTTTGAACTGCCTTTTTGGAATATTAATTATAATTTAGCTAACTGTTCGTCAATCAATGCGATTTTTTCGTGCATTTCTTTGGCTTTTGCTTTCTGCTCCTCTACAACCTGTGCAGGCGCTTTTGCAAGGAAGCCTTCGTTAGAGAGTTTTCTTTCAGTCTGCTCTAATTTTTTAAGCACAGCTTCTTTTTCTTTATTAAGTCTTGCGCGTTCTGCCTCAATATCTACAAGCTCGCCGAGCGGAATATATATTGTGGCGTCATTGGTAACGATTGAAACGGCGTTTTCAATTGCAAAAGTTTCAGCAACTTCAACTTCTGAGCCGCTTGCTAATTTTGCAATAACCGCTTTTGAAGTTTCAAAAACGCTTTGTTTTGCAGTCGCTATATAAATTGCCGCTTTTTTGCTTGGTGCAACATTCATCTCGCTTCTTCTTGCACGAATAGCTTTAACTGCTGCCATAATGCTCTCGAACTCTGCTTCTTCAGCCACAAAATTCAAGTTTTCGTCATACTCTACCCATTCGCTTATCATAATTGATTCGCCGTCGTGCGGGAGCGTCTGCCAGATTTCCTCAGTAATAAACGGCATAAACGGATGTAGTAATTTCATGCAACCGCTCATTACATAAACGAGTACTGCTTTAGCTGTAGCTTTATCATCGCTGTTTAAGCGGATTTTCGCAATTTCAATGTACCAGTCGCAGAATACATCCCAAATAAAATCGTAGAGTTTTTGTACTGCAAGACCGAGTTCAAATTTTTCAAGATTTTCTGTAACCTCTTTGGCAAGAGTATTGAATTTTGAAATTATCCATTTATCCTCAACTGCTAGGTTTTCAGGAATGTGCGGAGCCGGTTCATTTTCATCAAGATTCATTAGAATAAATCTTGCCGCATTCCAAATCTTATTTGCAAAGTTTCTTGAAGCTTCAACTCGCTCAGGCAAATATCTCATATCATTTCCCGGGCTGTTACCTGTTGCAAGAGTAAAGCGAAGCGCGTCAGCGCCATATTTATCAATTTCTTCTAACGGGTCAACACCGTTGCCGAGAGATTTCGACATTTTTCTGCCCTGAGGGTCACGAACAAGACCGTGAATGAGAACAGTTGAAAACGGCGCTTTACCCATATGCTCAATGCCTGAAAAAATCATTCTTGCAACCCAGAAGAAGATAATATCATATCCTGTTACAAGCGTAGAGGTTGGATAGAAATAATCAAGCTCATCTGTTTTGTCAGGCCAGCCGAGTGTAGAAAACGGCCAAAGCGCTGACGAAAACCAAGTATCAAGAGTATCCGGGTCTTGAGTAAGATTCTTACTTCCGCATTTTGTACAGCATTCAGGTGCATCTTTTGCAACAATAACCTCGCCACAGTCAGCACAGTAGTAAGCAGGAATTCTGTGACCCCACCAAAGCTGACGTGAAATACACCAGTCTTTTATATTCTCCATCCAATGGAAATATATTTTATCAAAACGCTCCGGAATAAATTTAGTTTCGCCGTTTTTAACAGCTTCAATAGCAGGTTTTGCAAGCGGTTCCATTTTAACAAACCATTGTTTAGAAACTCTCGGCTCAACTGTTGTTGAACAACGGTAGCAAGTGCCGACATTGTGAGTATGCTCCTCGATTTTTACAAGGAATCCGCCTTCTTCAAGGTCTTTAACAATAGCTTTGCGAGCCTCGTATCTGTCCATACCCGCATATTTCGGATAATCGTCGGTGATTTTAGCGTCGTCGGTCAAAACATTTATAACAGGTAAGTTATGACGAAGACCTACTTCAAAGTCGTTCGGGTCGTGAGCAGGTGTGATTTTTACAACGCCTGTACCGAAGTCAACTGAAACATAATCATCAGCTACAACAGGAATTTCTCTGCCTACAAGCGGTAAAGTAAGAGTTTTACCGACAATATCCTTATATCTCTCGTCGTTAGGGTTAACCGCAACTGCAGTATCACCAAGTAAGGTTTCAGGACGGGTAGTAGCAAGCTCAACATAACCGCTGCCGTCGGTAAGCGGATAGCGCAAATGCCAGAATGAGCCTGCCTGCTCCTCATATTCAACCTCAGCATCAGAGATAGATGTCAGGCATTTCGGACACCAGTTTATAATTCGCTCACCGCGGTAAATAAGACCTTTTTCATAAAGGTTTACAAATACCTCTCTTACCGCCTTGTTACAGCCTTCGTCCATTGTAAAGCGCTCGCGCTTCCAGTCGCACGAAGAACCCATTTTTTTAAGCTGGTCAATAATTCTTCCGCCGTACTGTTTTTTCCAGTCCCAAGCGCGCTCCAAAAATTTTTCTCTACCGAGTTCTTCTTTGGTAACGCCCTCTTCGCGCATTTTTTCAACGATTTTAGCCTCAGTTGCAATTGACGCGTGGTCAGTACCGGGCAACCAAAGTGTAGAGTAACCCTGCATTCTTTTGAAGCGAACCAAAATATCCTGCAAGGTATTGTCAAGAGCATGTCCCATATGCAATTGACCAGTAATATTCGGCGGCGGGATAACTATTGTATAAGGCTTCTTTTTTGGGTCAACCTCTGCATGAAAATAGTCACCGTCCAGCCAAAATTTATAAATACGATCCTCAACTTCGTTAGGATTGTACTGTTTTGCAAGTTCTTTAGCCATTAATTCTCATTCCTATCTAAAAAATATACAATTAAAATTATAATACCATTTTTTTGTGCTTATTTCAAGAGTTTAAGCATAAAAATTCATCACTTATAATTTTAGACTCGAAACCCTGAAAGTGTATATTGTTTGATTTTAAAAGATAAATTACCTGAATTATTCAAAAAAATCAACTTCCTTATAAAAAATATTAAAATACTCTTGACTCTGACGTAACGTTATAGTTTATACTATAATCAACACGGGAGGGATATAAAATGAAATCAGTAAAACAAGTAAGTAAAATAACAGGTGTAAGTGTGCGCACACTACACCATTACGATGCTATCGGCTTGCTAAAGCCTACGCAGATTACCGAGGCAGGCTATCGGCTGTATGACGATACGGCGCTTGAACGATTGCAAATGATTTTATTGTTTAAAGAACTGCGTTTTTCTTTAAAAGAAATAAAAACTATTATCGACAGTCCTAAATTTGAAAAAGAAAAGGCAATTAAACAACAAATCACTCTGTTGAAGTTACAACGTAAGCGTTTAGATGATTTAATTATATTTGCCCGTGAAATTATTACAAAAGGAGTGAATAAAATGGATTTTTCTGTTTTTGATAAAACTGATATTGAGAAATATACTGCACAGGCAAAAAGTGAATGGGGCGATACTGACGCATACAAAGAATATGAGCAAAAGTCAAATAATCAGACCGATGAAACAAAAATGAAAATCAATGAAAAACTGATGATGATTTTTGTTGAATTCGGAAACTATCGCTGTCTGAATGCCGATTGCGAAAAAGTGCAAAATACGGTTGAAAAATTGCATCGATTTATTAATGAGAATTATTACACTTGCACATTACCTATGCTTAATAATCTCGGACAAATGTATGTGGAAGATATTAGGTTTAAAGAAAATATTGATAAATACGGCGGTGTCGGCACAGCAGAATTTGCAAATAAGGCTATCTCAATATATTGTAACAATAAAACTGAATAGAAACAAAAATGCGTCAGGCTTGAAAATCCAAGCCTGACGCATTTACTTAAAATCTATAAAAAAGCAAAGCAAATCAAGCCCGTTCGTTTTTCACGACGGACACGACGACTGTATTTTGATTTAAAATAAACTT
>JBJEIS010000032.1:0-5137 GCA_051877275.1 Acutalibacteraceae bacterium
GCATAAATTTTCTCTTTAGGAAGAGTAGCGTTCATAAATTTTTCTAACGATTTTTGTGCCTTTTTCTGCAAATCAATATCAATTGTTAACAGAACTGTGTTACCTGCAACAGGCTCAGATTCGGTTACGATTTCGGTTTCGCCGGTATCAGGGTTAGTTATTGCCTTGTTAACACCGTCTTTTCCTCTTAAATAATCTTCAAAAGCAAGTTCTACTCCTGATTTACCTACATAATCGCTGTAAGAATAGCCTTTTTTCTTAAGTTCTTCCCAATCTTCAGCATAAATCGGACCTACAGTTCCGATTAGATGCGTAGCTAATTCATCATCAGCATATTCACGCACAGAAACCTCTTTTACCGAAATGTTAGGATAGCGGTCAGACGACTCTAATAAAATAGATTTAGTCTGCTCACTAACATCTTCAGCAAGCGTAAACGGATAAGCCGCTGAAAAATCTTCTAAAAGCATAGTATAGCGTATACCCATTAAAACTCTTTGGGTTTTTGCTGAATAATTCTCAAGACCGAATTTTTCAATCATTGTATCTATGCAGTTTTGCAAAGTTGCAAAATCATTTAATTCAAGCTTTGATTTCAGATTTTTAACATCGGTAGAATTTGTTTTATCTGTAAACTTATAAGGTGTGTTTTCTGAAATAGGGAGTTTATCTCTCCATTCATCTTTATTCTTTTGTAAAATTTCTATTGCTTTGAGAATAGATTTATTGACATTGCTGTTTGAAGCGGTTGAATATTCAATTACAACATTATAACCTTCGCGATTGTAAGCAATTGTTCTTCCATAGCGGTCTAAAATTTCTCCTCTGGTAGCATCCACTGTGATTGTTGCAGCAGAAGACATTTTACTTTCTTTTAAATAATAGTCATAGTCTAATACCTGTAACTGCAATAATCTTACTGTATATACAAAAACAAGCACTATTACAAGAGTTATACAAACAAAGAATTTTGAATATTTATTAACACTTTTTCTTTTTTCTTTTTGAAAAAACATATTAAAATTGGTCCTCGTTAATTATTTTTTATTATTAATGATTCCTTTCGGTTTAGTAAATCGTTCATATTTTTTAAATGCAAAACGAAAAACAAGATATAAAACAAAAGAAGTTGCAAATGTATAAATAGCAACAATTAAATAATGCTTTGCAAATAAAGTAAATATTCCTCCTGTAAAGCCGCTGCTTGAAATTATCTCTAAAAATTGATGAATAATAATAACAGGTACTGAAATCACAACAAATGCCGCAAAGTTATTTTGCAAAAAAGCTTCAAGAATTAAACTGCAAATAAAACCTGTAAGCATATAAACAAGTGCATGAAACCCTGAATTATTTGTGCTGATAATATCAAGCATAATTCCGCCCGCTAATCCGAAGATTGCAGAAAACCAGTAGTTTTCATAAAAAGAAACTACCAAAACAACCGTTAGAATTAAAGACGGGGAAGGGGTATTATATTTAAATAATAAAGATGTACTCTGTAAAAAAAACGCAATGATTAATAATACAGAATATATTAAAACATCAAATAAATGATATTTTTTTTGATTGTTCATAAAATTATCCTATCATAAAAATATTAAAAATCAGTTATTACCATTACATCTGAAATTTCAGAAAAATCAACGATTGGCTGGATTTGTGCTTCACAACTGATTTTACTGTTTGAAGTTTTTACTTCAACAACAGTTCCTATAATCAATCCGCTCGGAAAAATACCGCCGTCACCTGAGGTAACAATAAAATTACCAGCCGACATAGTATTGTCACTGGAAATATAAATCATTTTTGTAAGACCTTTTGTGCTTAAAGCAGCGTCTCCCGTAATACTTCCGGTATCTCTTGAATGATTATCAATAGCCGAAACGTTAATTTTAGGATTTAAAACGGTCATTACCGTACTTTGCGTCGAATATACATCACTTACATATCCAACCAAGCCTTCTGCAGTGATTATCGGGTCATAAACATCAATACCGTCAACCGTACCTTTATCAATGGTAAAGGTTGCATATGTATCGTTGTTATTTCTTGCAATAATCCTTGCAGCAGAGAATTTATAAGTAGGATTTTCTTCTTTTATTTCAAGAAAATCTTTGTAAAACTCATTTTGTCTTAAAACCTCATCATAGTCAATAAGTTGTTTGTTTTTATCATTTATTTCACTTTTAAGGTCGTCAATTTCTTTTTGCAGACTATCCTTTGATTCAAAATCATCAAAAAAAGAATTTACTGAGTCGGAAACACCCGAAAAAAACTTTTGAACAGGGGATAATACAGAAGAAAAAATATTAGATTGAGGTGCAGACCAATCGGTTAGAAAACCGCAAACGACAATGCTAACAACTAATAAACCAGAGATGACAGAGATCAATTTTACCTTTTTACTGCGAAAGAAAAAACGCATCGATGTCACTCCTTAAATATTAATAGTATTTTGATCTTCTTTGATATGAATCAAACGGTAAATTAAGCTCAAGTCTTTTTGAAATACCTTTAGCAACGCAATCAAGCGGATCGGTTGCAATATTTACAGGCATAGCAGTTTCGCGTGAGATAAGTAAATCAATACCCGGAAGCAAAGCCCCGCCGCCGGTTAATGTAATACCTTTGTCAATTATGTCGGCAGCAAGCTCAGGCGGAGTAGATTCAAGTGTTTGCTTGATAGCATCAACAATTCTGCTTAATGGCTCAAAAAGAGCTTCACGAATTTCTTTTGCAGTAATGTTAATGTTTTTCGGTAATCCGTCAATTAAATTTCGGCCTTTAATTTCCATAGAAGCGGTTTCATCACCGTCAAATTCACAAGCAGAACCGATAGACAATTTAATATCTTC
Source organism: Acutalibacteraceae bacterium (assembly GCA_051877275.1). GTDB lineage: Bacteria > Bacillota > Clostridia > Oscillospirales > Acutalibacteraceae > RUG11462. The sequence goes on from JBJEIS010000032.1 coordinate 2,859, forward strand.
GGCAGTACGTTCGCCAATCAAAAGATTATGGCGTTTTCTGATATATGAAATAATTGTATCATCCATATCATCGCCGGCAGTTTTAATAGTTCTTGAAGTAACAATATCACCGAGCGAAATTACGGCAACTTCGCTTGTACCGCCGCCGATGTCAACTACCATACTTCCTACTGAATCAAATACCGGTAAATCCGCGCCCATAGCTGCAGCCATAGATTCTTCAATAAGGTCAACAATTTTTGCGCCTGCTTGTCTTGCAGCGTCATTTACAGCACGGCTTTCAACTTCGGTTACACCTGCGGGAATACAGATGACTACTCTTGCTCTCGAAGCAAAAGAACCATGCATAGCTTCTTTGAAAAATCTTTTAAGCATTGCGACAGTAACATCATAGTCAGCAATAACTCCGTTTTTAAGCGGTCTTACCGCAACAATAGAACCCGGAGTTCTGCCTATCATTTCTCTGGCCTCTCTGCCGACTGCTTTTACTTCGCCGTTTTTAACATCAACCGCAACAACCGACGGTTCACGCATAATAATTCCTTTTGTTTTTACACAAACCAAAGTGTTTGCTGTACCAAGGTCAACACCTATATCTCTACTGAAAAAATCCAAGTTTATGTCTCCTTTATATTAAACTAATACTAATATCCAATTAATCTATTATATTATAACAACAAAATCAAAATTAAACAACCACTAATTTTAATATTTTTAAAAATTTTTTACAAAATAATATTATTAGTTATAGAATGGGAGAGTTTAGCTTGAATATTTCTTCGAATATTGATGAAAATATACGGCTTATAAAAGAAATACTGCCGGTTAAAAAAAGCTTTGATGTAATTATCCGAGAAATACTGGTTGATAACCACAAAGCCTTTTTATTGTTTATTGACGGTTTTGTTAAAGACACAATTATGGTTCACGTTATGAAAGAACTGCAAAAAGTAAAAGACGAAAAGAAAGATACTGCAAGAAAGATTTTGCTTGAAAACATTCCTTATATAGAAGCTTCGGTTCAGAATGATTTAGACCAGGTGATTACCGAAGTCCTTTCCGGACAGGTTGCTTTGTTTGTAGACGGTAATACAACCGCTGTTATGATTGATACCCGCGAGTATCCAGCAAGAGAGCCTTCGGAATCACATATCGAAAAAACTACAAGAGGTGCTCGAGATGACTTGGTTGAAACAATCATATTTAATACTGCACTTATCAGAAGGAGAATAAGAGATCCAAAGCTCGTTTTTGAGGCAATAAAGGTTGGTAATGTTTCAAAAACCGATGTTGCGGTAGGATATATTGAAGATAAAGTTGATAAAAAGCTGCTTAATAAGGTTATAACAAGATTGAAATCAATTGATGTTCATGCCTTAACTATGGGCGAAACAAGCTTGGAAGAGGTACTGCTAAAGAAAAAGTGGTATAATCCTATGCCGCTTTTCAGGGTTTCAGAGCGTCCCGAAACAATCGCTGCGCATGTAATGGAAGGGCATATTGTGCTTCTTGTAGATAATTCTCCTACGGCGCTTATACTTCCGACAACACTTTTATATTTTACGCAGTATGTTGAAGACTATTACCAAACGCCGATTACAGGTACTTTCACAAGACTTATCAGAATGTTGGCAATACCTGTTGCCTTGTATTTAGTGCCTTTGTTTTTGCTAATAACACAGTATCCTACGGTTAATCACTTCTTTTCGTTTTTGGTCCCGACAGAAACAGCGGAAATATCAATTTTTGCTCAAATTCTATTTATCGAATTTTGGCTTGAAGTATTGAGATTATCGGCATTGCACACGCCTTCGAACGTTGAGTCGGCTTTCAGTATAATCGGCGGATTGATACTCGGTGACTTTGCGATATCTATGCAGCTTTTAATTGCAGATACAATGCTTTTTGCTGTGGCTTCAGCTATTTGTAATCACTGTATTCCGAACCCTGAGCTCGGCAATGCAGTAAAGGTTTTCAGATGGTTTTTAATAGTTATGACAGGTTTCTTTAAATTATGGGGATTTATTGCAGGCTTTATAATTGAAACGTTAATTGTTGTAACAACAAAGACTTTTGATGAACAACACGGTTATTTATGGCCTATTATACCTTTTAATTTCAAAGCATTAAAACACATTTTAATAAGATATCCTCTTGCAAAATTTGAAAATAATAAAAAATAAAAGCTAACGGAATTTAATAATAACATTGTAAAGTGTAGTAATAAAAAACAACAGGGCATTTCAAAATGAAATGCCCTGTTGTTTTTTAGAAACGTG
>JBJEIS010000033.1:0-5118 GCA_051877275.1 Acutalibacteraceae bacterium
ATGCGGAGTATTAGATAAAAGCGCATTTGTGAATTATTATCATAATAAAACAGTTGAAACAGTTGAACAAATCGGTAGAATTGCATGCTTTGCCTTTATGATTATTAATATTCCGTATACTTATTTCGGATTTTGGTTTTCATTTTCGAAAAGCCTTTATCTTGCAGTAAACGGTGTATTGCTTCTGCTTTACTGTCTTGGTTGGATAATATTTTTAAAAAACGATTCGCTTTTTAAGGTTTTGTGGTTGTCAGTTGTACCGACCGTTATCTTTTTCTTTAGCGGAATAATGATTATCTCTGTTCCATTGATTTTTTTCTCGGTTTTATTTGGCATAGGGCATATAACTTTAAGTGTAATGAATTTTAAATTAAGGAAAAATGAGGGTTGATAATGGCTTCTTCAAAGGAATATTTAGAATTTATTTTAGAACAGTTATCAGGGTTAGATGAAATAACTTATCGCGCTATGATGGGTGAATACATTATCTATTACCGAGGTAAGACAACTGCTTATCTATGTGATGACAGATTGCTTGTCAAGCCTGTGGCAGCTGCAAAAACGCTTATGCCAAATGCACATTACGAGTCGCCGTATGAGGGCGCAAAGGAAATGCTGCTTGTTGATAATGTTGATGATAAGAAATTTTTAAAAGAGCTGTTTGAAAAAATGTATGACGAATTACCAGAACCTAAAGTCAAAAAGAAATAAAAGGATTTTAAGGATTTTCAAAAAGCAAAAAAGGCTTTTAGATAAAAATATTAAATTGAGGTTGTTTAATATTGATAGATTTTAGTTGTGAAATTAAGAAGTGGGATATTTCAGTTGAATCTGAGAACTTTGATGAATATGTAAAATGTGCATTAGCACTTGTATGGAAAGTGTTTTTGAAATTTGAAGCTCCTGAATATTCAGATGAGGGAGTAAGAGAATTCAGAAATTTTCTTGATAATAATGCAGAAATTGAAAAGCTTAAATTCTACGGAGCATTTAAAAACGATTGTCTTATCGGAGTTCTTGCAATGAGAGATTGCCATATCAGTTTGTTTTTTGTAGATGAAAATTATCATCGCAAAGGAATCGGTAAGCTATTGTTCTGCACAATGAAAAAAGACTTTATCAACCGGAAAATAACTGTAAATTCATCTCCTTATGCGGTTGAAATATATAAAAAGCTTGGCTTTATTGCAATAGATAAGGAGCAGATTACAAACGGTATACGCTACACACCAATGGTTTATGAAAAGTGAGAATATAAAGATGAGAGTATTAAAAAAGAATTAATAAGTACGGATAAGATAAGCCTCATTATTGGTTGAACGGTAAAAATTTAGTTATAATTTGTTTTTTTACAATTATTATCTTGTTTTTTTGCAATTGAAATGTTGTATCACTATGTTTATAATAAAGTTGTAAAGATATATGCAAAAATTTTTGTATATATTTAATAAAAATTTAAGGAGAGAAAAGTTATGAAAAAATTTATCACAATTGTTTTAGCATTCGTTTTAATGCTATCAGTAATGCCAATGGCACTATCCGCTTCAGCTGAAGGCAATGTTATTACGGTCGGTGAAGGTGGAGACTATGAGGCACTTGCTGAAGCAGTAACAGCTGCGACTGAAGGAGATACCGTTCAGTTAGTAAGTGATGTTATTGCAAAAAATGTATCACTTACTAAATCTATTACTATTGATACCAATGGATATACTTGGACCGGCGGAGAGGGAAACGGTTCCGGTTCGAATAAAGCAAATTGCGGTACGGTTGCAAGCGGTGTAACCGTAACAATTATCAATTCGCAAAGAACCGAACCGATTACTTCTGAGGTTACTAAATTTGATGTTCAGGCAAACAGCGCAGTTAGACAAGGTTCAATTGTGTTATCAAATAATTCAAATCTTGTTTTGAAAAATGTTGCCGTTCAATCAACTAACGGATATACTAATAACCAGCCGTGTGCTATTTACTTTAATTCGGCAAAAACTGCAACACTTACGCTGGACAACTGTTACTTAACTTCAGATAACTGGGGCGCTATCGGCGCAAATTATACTAACTCACTAATGCAGATTAGTGCTAAAAATTCAATCTTTAACGGCGCAAAGTGCAGTGTTTTCTATGCCGGTACACCGTCATCAACACCTACAGATAAGTCGGAAATGAACTTTGAAAATTGTACTTTTATAAAACCGATTACTGCTGAAGCAGCTAATAATAATGAAGCAATAGATACAGCTACATCTTCTTTCGAAACTGTTACCTACAACTTCAAAAACTGCACCGCACCGGCGCTCTTTGCACCTTCTGCAACAGCTGTTTTCGGTGGCGGATGCGCATTTGAAACTGTTAAATCAGGAGTTGTTGTATCAGCTGATGAATCGACAATATTGTATTCTGATAATACATATAAAAATCCAATAGTTGCAGGTGCTCTTATAGCTGATACTCCGGTATATACTAAATTAACTGCAGAAGTACCTGAAACAGATGGCACAACAACTGATGCAATTTCAACCAAACCAGGTGCTTCAATCAGATTGAGTGAAACTATAAGCGGTATTAGATTCTATACAACGTATGATTCAAGTAAAATTGAAGGAACTGTAGTAGAAAAAGGAACTCTTATTGGACCTGCTAATATAATTGGTGATTATCTTACAATTGATGATGTAACCGCAAATAACGCAGTTGCAGTTAAATATGGAGTAGATACTCTATGGAATGGAAATGAATTTGTCGGATCAATTGTTGGAATACAAGAGAAAAACTACAACAGAGAATTTACAGCTCGTGCTTATGTAAAATTATCTGATGGTTCATATCTTTATTCAGAAACGACAACTACTAAAACAGTAGCTGGTATTGCCGATGATTTTATAGCTGATGCTACAAAAGAGGGCGCAGATGAAAGTGTTTCTAATTTGTATAAAACTTATAAAGAAACTGTAGATGCTTGGGCAAAAGCTAATGATCCAGTAGATACAACAGCTGAATAAGTTATAAACTGATATTTTAAAAGCGTAAGGTTATTTCCCTTACGCTTTTTTCTTCTAAAATCTATCATAAATGATAAAATGTTTATTTGATGGTTGATTTTTTATAATAAAAACGGAACAAGTAAAACTTGTTCCGTTTTTGTGGTGGAGGCGAGGAGAGTCGAACTCCTGTCAAAATGCCTTTAAATACTTATAAATAAAGGTTGTTTAAATATTCGTGGTTGTTTTCGTGGTTACATTATTATTTATTTTCTCAAAATAATCATTAATAATTTTATCGGTTTTGCTCTTCTTTTCGTCTATAAATTCTTGATAAACCGATTTCATTATTTCATTTGTCGACCAACCACCTCGACTCATCGCATATTTATCAGGAACACCGAGCATAAGCATTACAGAAGCGTTTATATGCCTTAAATCGTGAAAGGTGTATCTTGTTATACCTTGTTTAGCTAAAAGTCGCTTATATCGCTTATAAATTGCTTGTCCTGACAATTTAATAATGGTTTCGGTTTGATTTTCATGTTCAATTGAATTTATTTTATCTGCTAAAAATTGCGGAATTTTAACAATTCTCGTTGACTCGACTGTTTTTGTTTCTTTCAAAGTAGGCACTCCGTCTACATCGACGATTGCTTTATTTACATATAGGTTATTATCGTTCAAATCAGCGAATGTCAATGCCCTTATTTCTGACATTCTCAATCCGCAACAAAGAGCGATTAAGGTAGGAACTTCAACATCGGTGTCGGTTACTGCTTTAATAATGTTTTCAATGTCAGATGCTTGCAAAGGTTCTTTAATTTGCTTTTCTTTTTTTGGCAATGTTACATTGTATATGGCATAAGGATTTTTAAATTTAAGCACACTTGAAATGAATCCGTATGCAGATTTTACAGTTTTTGCAGAGTGATTTCTATAAATATAATTAATCTCATATTGTAGGTTTTGCTCACTGATTTGTGAAATTCTTTTGTTCATTAAAGATAAAAAATAATTTCTTTTAATTTTCTCATAAGTAGCAATTGTGGTAGGCGATAGCAATTCTTTTTTGAAATCTATATAATCATCTATTGCCTGAGATAAGGTGCAGTTATCAGGATTGTTTTTAATCTGCTGCCATTTACTTGCCATTTCTTCGGCTTTTGGCTTAGATGAAGCAGTAAAAGACTTTTTGATTTTCTTCCCATTCACAGTAGCGTATGCTTGAACGCGATAATTGCCCGAGGGTAGCTTTTTAGCGGTAGCCATAATAAAAACACCTTCCTTTTAAAGTGGTCGAATTCGACCATGTTAAAAAATACTTGAAAATAGGCAAGGTGTTTGATATACTATATATGTGTTTGTGAGACACAGTAATCGGCACCTTTGCCGGTAGACCGCTTTCCTGCGCCAACAGGGGAGCGGTTTTTTATTTAGTTAAGCAATAAATCTTTCCAATTTTCAGGAAATCCCATTGAATTCAAAGTTTCTTTAAAATAATAGTTTCCTAGTTCTTTTTCAGCATTTTGCATGAATCCATTTAACAAATTAATAAACCCTTTGAATTCTCCGAACGGAAGCAAATATTTAAAACATATACATACATTAAATAAATCATTTTTTTGTTTACTGTAACAATTTGGATTTTCTTTATGGAACGGTAAATCAAGCAGTGATTTCTTTGTTTTATAATTATATAATCTTTCACCATGAGCACATACATTTCTGAATTTAGTTAATACACTTAGCATAGATGAAAGCTGTTTTGGATATATTAAATTAAATTCACGAGAAATTTTGCTTTGTAATTGTTCTTGAGAAAAAGTGAATAATTTTGAAATAGTTCCAAATGTTAATGCTTGAATAATTATCCAAAACGGAACCGTTCCATAAGTAGATATATTATAGTCTATATATGGATATTTGTCAGGATTATTTATTATTTCTTCTAATTTTGAAACATATTTATTAATATCAGACCTATATTTATCATTATTATAGTTATAATTATTTATATTTAAATAATCTAATTGCGTTTCTCCAAAAATCTGGCAAAAAGAATATGAGTACAATGATTTGATTAATTTTTCTATATTAATTATTTTATGCAAAAAAATATTTCTTAAATATTCATCAA
>JBJEIS010000034.1:0-5107 GCA_051877275.1 Acutalibacteraceae bacterium
GGTACAGATGCTCGTTTTATGGTTGCTTCACAGGCAGTTAAAGCTATTAAAGTTCTTGAAAAGGCAGGAGTAGAATTTACTGTTCTTTCTGATGAGCCTGATTCAGGCGCGCATCTTGATTTTCTTATCAGTGCAGCAGACGAAACTAAACAGCAGATGAATAAGGCTGCTGATGTTTTAAATCAGTTTAAAACAGTAGTTATCTATGATCCTAATGATGCTAAAGCAATTAAACAGACTTATAAAGAATACGGTGTTGAAGTATCGGCTCAAACAGTTACATTTACTGCATTTTTATCAGGCCTTCTTAAAGACGGCAAATTATCCGCTACAAAAACCGATAGAAAAGTTGTTTTCCAGGATCCATATCAGTTGTCCAGAGACCTTGAGGAAACTGAAGAGGCAAGAGAGGTTATTAAAGCTTTTGCAAATTTAGATGAAATGCTGCTCAATCGCAAGGAAACAGTATGGGCAGGCAATATTTTAATGGCTCAGTATATTCCTGATGTTATTATTGAGGTTTCAAAACGCAGAATTTTCAACGTTCAAAGCATAGGTGCAAAAACAATGGTTACAGCGAGCGTTTCCGAATATGCGGCACTTAAAAATGTCGAGCAGTCAGATGTTGAAATAATTTCAATTGAAGATCTGATTTTAGGCTAACGGAGGGAAATTCAGTGTTAGTTAATTTAAAATATGTTCTCAATTTAGCTGAAAAAGGCAACTTTTGTATTCCTGCTTTTAATGTTTATAATATGGAAACAGTTATGGGTGTTATTAAAGCAGCCGAAGAGCAAAAAGCGCCGATCATCATGCAGATTTATCCCAGATTAATGAAAGAGGAAGCAGGCTATTACTTAGCTCCAAGCGTAATAGCGGCTGCAAAAAAAGCATCAGTTCCCGTATGCTTTCATCTTGACCACGGACCGAGTGAGCTTGAAACAACACGCTCTTTACGCTACGGTGCTACAGGTATCATGCTTGACGGTTCGACATTGCTATTTGAAGAAAATATCGCTTTAACTAAAAGAGTAGTTGAAACCTGTAAATATGTAGATGTTCAGGTTGAGGGAGAACTCGGTCATGTAGGAACTGTTAATGACAGCGAAATGGATGAGTTTACTACTGCTGATGATGCAAAAAGATTTGTGGAAGAGACAGGCGTTGCATGTCTTGCGGTTGCAGTCGGTACTGCTCACGGAAGATATAAAAAACCGCCTAAGCTTGATATTGAGAGAATTAAGGAAATCAGAAAGGCTACAAACAATACCGCCCTTGTACTTCACGGAGGTTCGGGTGTGCCTGATGAGGAGATTAAAAAAGCGGTAAAAGCAGGTATCCGTAAAATGAATTTTGCTACTGATATTTGTTATGCTTTTCTGGATTGTTGTCTTGATGAATTGCAAAAGCCTGACAGAACCGTTGCAATTGATAATTTTATGAAAAAACCTATTGAAGCGGTAAAAGAATTTTGTATCAGCAGAATTAAACTCGTTGAAGCTGACGGAAAGGCTGAATTATGAGTAAAGTAGTAGGTATCGGCGCTTGCGTAATGGATACGCTGATTACTTTGCCTATATATCCGAATGAAGATACAAAGCTTAAAGCTGAGAGTACTAAAAATGCCGGTGGAGGCCCTGTGGGAACAGGGCTTGTTGCCGTTTCAAAGCTTGGAGTTGACGCGTCGTATATCGGAGTATTATCTGACGATAACGGCGGCAGATTTTTGTATAATGATTTTAAAAAATACGGTGTAGGCGTTGATAATATTAAAATAATTCCTGATTGTCAGTCGTTTACTTCGGTAATTTGGCTTTCAAAAGAAAAGGGAAGCCGTACCTGTGTTTTTGATAAAGGTAATTTGCCGCCTTTAAAACTTAATTCCTCACAAAAAAATGCTATAATTAATGCTGAGCTTTTAATGGTTGACGGAAATGAGTTAAGTGCGGCGGTTGAGGCGGCTTCTGTTGCCCGTAAGAACGGAGTAAAAGTTTTATATGACGCAGGAGGATTATATGACGGTGTAGAAGAGCTACTTAAACTCACTGATATTCTTATTCCGTCATATGAGTTTGCTTCGAAATTCACAAAATGTAAAAGTGTCGAAGAAGCTGCAAAAAAACTTTATGAGACATATAATCCGCAAGTTGTTGTTATTACCTGCGGAAAAGACGGCGGAATTATGTATGACGGTAATGAGATTTATACATATCCTTGTTATCCTGCAGAAGTTGTTGACTCAAACGGTGCAGGCGATGTTTTTCACGGCGCATTTGCCGCAGGAGTTGTAAAGGGCTTTGACTATAAAAAATGCTGTCATTTTGCTTCCGCAGTATCAGCACTTAAATGTACAGGTACAGGCGCCAGAGAAAGTGTGCCATATTACGATAAAGTTAAAAATTATTTAAAGGAGAACGGTTATGAATTATAAAAAAGCTTATAAACCTGCAAAAGGATTTACGCCGATTTGCAAAATTGGTGAATGTAGCTTAAAAAAATTAGAGTTCGGCATTATTGAGCTTGATGCAGGAGAAAGTGTAGATTTTAATACTGAAGATAAAGAAACTGCTTTCATTATGCTTGAAGGTCACTGCGATGTACGCTTCGGCGATACTGAATGGAAGAATATCGGAAACAGAAATACAGTATTTGAAAACCGCAAGGCAGAAAGTTTTTATATGCCTAAAGAACAGGAACTTTCAATTTCAGCAATCGACCATATCAAGATTGCGGTTTGCGCTACTCCTGTTACTGAAAAAACAGAGCCTCAGCTTTTGAAAGAGGACCATGTTGTTCTTAAGCTCTTAGGTGAACAGCCATATCAAAGAGAAACCAGCTTTATTATTGACGGTAATTCCAACGCTAAGATTTTAACAATCGGCGAGGCATATGTTACTGAAGGGAACTGGGCAGGTTTTCCTCCTCATAAGCATGATGAAGACAATATGCCTAAAGAGTGTATTGCCGAGGAAATATACTATTTCCTTTTTGACCCGAAACAAGGCTTCGGTGTACAGTGTTTATATACATCTGACGGTGAGGTTGATGAGGCGTACAGAGTTAAGAATGATGAGCTTGTGGAATTTCCTTACGGTTATCATACCACTGTTGCAACTCCGGGTTATCAGACATATTTTTTATGGCTTATGGCAGGCGATCATCAGGGCTTTAACAGAAGCAGCGACCCTGACCACGAATGGATAGAAAACAGATAAAATTTATAACAGAGATATGCTGTCAGCATATCTCTGTTAAGTAAGATGTGAGTTTTTAATGATTAGTTTACTTAAAGCTAAGAATAAAAATATAGATTTTTATTCTGTTAACAGCAATGAATTTGCTCATTTCGGCAGGGTGATTGATATTGATACGGCAGAAATTATTTCTGTTGCCGAAAGTATTACTAATCCCGAAAGCGGGTCTAAATATGTTGCAAGTGAGCCGAAGTTTGAGCGCCTTTCGGTTTTGGAAGAAATAAAAAATGAATTCTTCGGCGAACTGCCTGTTCAGATTGGTTATTGCTACGGTCATAATAACTTTTTAAATGCTGCTGAATGGCATACTTCAAGTGAAGTTAATATTGCAATAACTGATTTGGTATTGATTTTAGCCGAGCGTAAAGATATAATTGATAACAGAATAAATTCCTCTGATTTCAAGGTATTCTTTGTTCCCAAAGGTACTGCAATTGAAGTTTATGCAACTTCGCTTCACTTTTGCCCTTGTGAAACGGGCAAACAAGGCTTTGGGTGCGTTGTAGCGTTACCTTTAGGTACTAATACACCACTCGACAGAGAGTATTCGGATAAGCTTTTATTTCGTAAAAACAAATGGCTTATTTCGCATATAGATAATAAATCGCTGATTGAGCGAGGTGCTAAGCCCGGAATTTACGGTGAAAATTATAGAATTAATTATTAGGTGAATGTATGAAATATTTACTCGGTATAGATTTTGGCGGAGGGGCTTCTAAAGCCACTCTTATTAATACAGACGGAAAGATTGTTGCAGAAAATACAGTAGAATATCCAACATTGCATCCTGAAAACGGTGCATGCGAGCAGAATCCGGCTGATTGGATAAATGCGCTTTGTAAAAATACAAAGGATTTACTTGCAAAGTCCGGTATTATTTCAAAGGATATTCTTATGATTGCAATTGATTCTGCTACTCACACCTCGCTTGTATGTGACAAAGATTTTAACCCTATCCGTAATGCAATTCATTGGACTGATACCCGCAGCCGTAAACAGGCAAATAAGCTATTTGATGAGCTTGGTGATGAAATTTTTAAAAAGACCTTTCATAAACCGGATACTATCTGGACATTGCCTCAGCTTTTATGGCTGAAAGATAATGAGCCTGAAAATTTTGATAAAATCAGATATATTTTCTTTGAAAAAGACTATATTCGTTATTTTCTTACTGATGTTTTTTGTACCGATTATATTGAAGCACAGGGAAGTATGTTTTTTGACTGCAATAAAATGCAATGGGATGAAAAGTTATGTAAACTTGGACATGTGTCTATAGAGCAGTTACCGCCTGTGAAAAAACCTACAGATATAATCGGGGAAGTAACCAAAAAAGCATCGAAGGCTACAGGACTCCATGCCGGCACACCTGTTATTTGCGGTACAACCGATACAGTTATGGAAGTGTTTGCTTCGGGTGCTGTTTCAAAAGGTGATGTAACTGTAAAACTTGCAACCGCAGGCAGAATTTGTGTTATTACCGATAAACCTTATCCCGACCGTCATTTGGTTAATTATTCGCATATTGCCGACGGACTCTGGTATCCGGGTACTGCTACTAAAGCGGCGGCTTCTTCATACCGCTGGTATCGTGATACTTTCGGCGGTGAGTATAAACTGCTTGATAACGATGCTGAAAAAATTCCGATTGGCTGTGAGGGACTTGTTTTTCACCCTTATATAAACGGTGAATTGACTCCTTATGCCGATCCAATGCTTTGCGGAAGCTTTACAGGCGTTCGTGCTACTCATACAAAAGCGCATTTTACACGCGCAGTTTTAGAGGGAGTATCATTATCTTTGCTTGATAGCAAAAAGTATCTTGATACTCTTGATATAAAATATAATTCTAC
>JBJEIS010000035.1:0-5088 GCA_051877275.1 Acutalibacteraceae bacterium
TGTTTTTTTTTTCGCCGTCATTCTTTTTTAAAAGATTTTTTTCATCTAAAACTGCACAGCCGGAAAACATAGTACCCCTTTCATCAGGGAATAGGGCAATATTTTCTTGTTTCCAATGAAATAAATCCGTGCTAACTGCGTGACCCCAGTGCATATTTCCCCACTCAGTCCCTGCGGGATTATATTGATAAAACATATGATAAGTATTATCAAGAAAAATGAGACCGTTAGGATCATTAAGCCATCCGTTTTTTACCGAGAAATGAATTTGAGGGCGTAAAGCTTCATTATACAAATTGTCAATTATAATTTCATCCGCTTCGCGAAAATCAAGCTTCATTTCGGGATTTATTGAGATATTTAATGTTTGGCCGATAAATCTTGAAACATCAATATATGCAAAAAAATCAGGACTTATATTGTCAATTTTTATATCCAACTCGTAAACTGTTTTATCTGCTTTTTTAAAGCTTAACTTTTTAACTGTGGAAAGGGTATTAACAGGAAAAATTAAATAATTATTTTCAATATTAATTTTCATTTTGGTTTTATCCTTTTAATTGAATAGAGTAATATTTTTTATATAATTATAGCATATTTAGATTAATATAACAACGAAAAATACTCAAAGAAGAAACTGACGGTGTTATAATTATTTTAAACTTGTTCCGAGAACATCAGAAACTTCTGTTATTGTTACAAATGCTTGCTTATCAGATTGTCTTACAATTCTTTTTAGTTTTGATATTTGAAAACGATTGATTACAAAGTATATTAAGGTTTTATTTTCGTCAGAATAGTATCCGCGAGCTTTGATTGTAGTTATACCTTTACCAAAGGCTTCGGATAAATTAGCAGTTATTATATTAGGTTGAGAAGTAATTATCATTGCGGATTTTGCTTTGTCAAGACCTTCTACAATAAAATCGATTGTTTTAACCCCAACAGCATAAGTAATGATTGAATAAAGCGGCAAAATCCAGCTTTGCATGGTGATTCCCACTATAATATAAAGTATTACATTATAAATCATAACAAATGAGCCTACTGTAAGACCAAGTTTTTTTGCGAAAATAACCGCTATAACTTCTACTCCGTCAATAGCTCCGCCAAATCGAATAGTAGTACCGCTTCCGATACCTGAAATAAGACCTCCGAAAACCGCACACAACACTAAGTCTTTACCTGCAAAAGGAGATGATGTTGTTACATCTATTGGTAGAATATCGGTGAAAATAAATGATGAAACAGCATAAATTATAACAGTAAAAATTGAATATACCGTAAACACAATGCCTTGTTTTTTCAGTCCGAAAATAAAGAAAGGTGTGTTTAAAACGATAAGAAAAAATCCCAAAGACAGATTATCTGATGTTAATTCCCACAGCAGCATTGATGTGCCGGAAAGCCCGCTGTCATATAAATTTACCGGGGCTAAAAACATTGTTATTCCGAAAGCGTTTGTAATACCGGCAAAAAACAACATAACAAAGCTTAATAGGGAAAAGCGGCTAAAAAAATTCTTTAAATTCATATGTACCGTCCTTTGCTTAAAATTTATATAAAAAAAGGGTTTTCGAAAATTTTACGAAAACCCCAAAAAAGGAAGATAAAAAATAAGGTACATTAATTATATAGTAATATTTTTTAAAATACCATTGTTATTTTTGTTTTTTAACGAAATTTTAACACAATGAATTTGGTTTTTAACAGAAAATTAGCTTAAAAGAAACTGATTTGATTTGATTTTGGCAGAAAATCAAGAGTTCCAATATCAACAAGTGCTTGGATAACTGACTTTGTTACACCTGAAGTTTGTTGAATATCTTCCTGTGAAACAAATCCACCGATTTTAGCAGCTTCTTCGAGCGCCACTGCAGCATTTTCACCAACGCCGTTTACCGAACTGAAAGGCAAACGAATTTTTCCGTCTTCAATTGCATAAATGCTTGCTTTTGATTTGTAGAAATCAACAGGAAGCAATTCGACACCTCTGTAAAGCATTTCAATTACAATCTGCAAAGTAGGTACCATTCCTTGCTCTTTAGGTGTAGCTTCTTTTCCTTTATTCTCAATTTCAGCAATTTTTGCTTTTACACCTTCAATTCCGGAAAGCGCAATTTCAGCATCCATATCTTCACCGCGGACAGTAAAGTATGCGGCGTAGTATTCAAGAGGCTTGTATACTTTATACCAACCAAGACGCAATGCAGAAATCATATAAGCAGCTGCATGTGCTTTAGGGAACATATATTTGATTTTTTCACAAGAATCAATATACCATTCCGGAACATTGCACTTACGCATATCTTCTTTCATTGCTTCCCAGTCTTCAGCAGAAACTTTTCCTTTTGCAATAAGACCTTTACGCACTGTTTCTGTGATTTTAAAAGCTCTTCCTTCGTCCATACCCTTATGAATAAGATAAACCATAATATTATCACGCGTACCGATTACACTTGAAATATCACAGGTGCCGTTTTTGATAAGCTCCTGTGCGTTTCCGAGCCATACGTCTGTACCATGTGATAAACCGGAAATCTGTAAAAGGTCAGAGAAGTTTTTCGGTTGTGTTTCAACCAGCATTCCTCTTACAAAAGGAGTACCAAGCTCCGGCAGGGAATAAGTACCTGTAAGTGAGCCGATTTGCTCAGGCGTAACACCGAGTGCTTCTGTTGAGGTAAATAGGCTCATAACCTTTTCATCAGACATAGGAACGCTCATTACAGGGATACCGGTGTTATCTTCAAGATAACGGTATATTGTCGGCACATCATGGCCGAGAATATCAAGCTTTAAAATATTATCGTGGATTGAATGGAAGTCGAAGTGAGTTGTGATAATATCTGAGTCCATATCATCAGCAGGGTGCTGAACAGGACAAAAATCATAAATATCCTTGTCATTAGGTACAATAATCATACCGGCAGGGTGCTGCCCCGTAGTTCTTTTAATGCCTGTACAACCGATTGTAAGTCTTTCTATTTCTGCTTTTGAGAGATTAAGCCCTCTTTCATCGGCATACTTTTTAACAAAACCAAATGCGGTTTTTGAAGCAACAGTACCGATTGTACCGGCTTTAAAAACGTTTTCAGAGCCGAAAAGAGTTTCGGTATATTTATGAGCGCATGACTGATATTCACCTGAAAAGTTAAGGTCGATATCAGGTACCTTATCACCTTTAAAGCCTAAGAATGTTTCAAATGGAATATCATGTCCGTCTCTATCCATTTCAGTGCCGCATTCAGGACAGTTTTTTGGCGGTAAATCGAATCCTGAGCCTACCGATCCGTCAGTTATAAACTCTGAATGTTTGCAGTTTTTGCAGACATAATGAGGAGCAAGCGGATTAACCTCTGAAATTCCTGCGGCAGTCGCTACAAATGAAGAGCCGACAGAACCTCGAGAACCTACCTGATAGCCGTGTGCATTTGAATCAAGCACCAGCTTTTGTGCAGACACATACATAATTGAGAATCCGTTATTAATAATTGAATTCAACTCTTTATCAAGTCGTTTCTGTACAATTTCAGGCAGAGGGTCGCCGTATTTAGCTTTTGCGTTGTTATAGCAGTCATTTCTTAAAGTATCATCCGAGCCTTCAATGGTAGGAGGAAAGCTTCCTTCCGGTACAGGACGGATATCTTCAATCATATCTGCAATTAAATTCGTATTGTCAATTACAATTTCT
Source organism: Acutalibacteraceae bacterium (assembly GCA_051877275.1). Taxonomy (GTDB): domain Bacteria; phylum Bacillota; class Clostridia; order Oscillospirales; family Acutalibacteraceae; genus RUG11462. The sequence continues at coordinate 3,692 of JBJEIS010000035.1, forward strand.
CTTGCCTTTTTTTCGCCTAAGAAAGAAAAATCTTTAAGCATTTCATCAGTGGTTTTGAGGTATAAAGGCGCTTGATCATCAGCGTCTTTAAAGCCTTTTCCTGCCATAAGAATAGCTCTGAATTTAGAATCTTCAGGATTGAGGAAATGCACATCACCCGTTGCTACAACAGGCTTATCAAGCTTTTCGGCAAGTCTGATAATAGTTTTAGTATGCTCATTTAATTCATTTTCGGAAGAAAGAGTCCCGTTGCGAAGCATAAACTCATTGTTGCCGTTCGGCTGAACTTCTAAATAATCATAATATGAGGCTATTTCTAATAATTCGCCCCATTGTTTTTTTTGCAGTATTGCGCGATAAAGCTCGCCCGCTTCACAAGCAGAGCCAATTATAAGTCCTTCTCTGTGTTTATCAAGATCGGATTTTAAAATGCAAGGCATAGAGGCGCCTCGACCTTTATAAAATGTGTTTAGATGTGAGTATGAAATAATTTTATATAGATTTTTAAGTCCGGTTGAATTTCGCGCTAAAATTATCATATGATAACGGCGAAGTTTTTTCCAATCGCCGCCGGCAAGCGAAGAGTTGATTTGCGCAGTGCTTTTGCAGTCTTTTGCATCAAGCATATCCATAAATCTAATGAAAATATGACCTAAAATTCTTGCATCGTCACATGCACGGTGATGGTTAAATTCAGGCAGCTTTAATGCCTGTGCCACAGTATCAAGCTTATGGTTTTTTAGATCAGGCAAAAGTGAGCGTGCCATTGGAACTGTATCAATATATGTTGGATTGTATATAATTTCGCTTCTTGATGCCGCCGAATTTATAAAAGACATATCAAAATCAGCATTGTGGGCGATTAATATTCTATCACCGCAAAACTGCATAAACGCTTCAAGAGCTTCACTTTCGCTCGGAGAATCTTGTACCATTTCATTTGTAATGCCTGTGAGTTCGGTTATTTTTTGAGGAATAGATATTTTCGGATTAACAAATGTATTAAATTCTTCTGTGATTTCTCCGTTTACTATTTTTACTGCACCGATTTCAGTAAGTCTGTCAGTAGCAGGTTTAAGGCCTGTGGTTTCAACATCAAAAACTATAAACTCTTCATCAAAAGAAGTATCTTGCGCTCCTTTTACCGCACTTACAAAGTCATTTACAAAGTATGCTTCAACACCGTAAATTACTTTAAAGTCGCCGCCTTTTTTACGAATTCCTTCAACTGCATTCATGGCAGCAGGGAATGACTGAACAACCCCATGGTCAGTAATAGCAATGGCTTTGTGACCCCATCTGTAAGCAGTATTAATTAGATCTTCTGCCGGAGCCATACCGTCCATTGATGACATATTAGTATGTAAATGAAGTTCAACACGTTTTTGGTCACAGTT
>JBJEIS010000036.1:0-4980 GCA_051877275.1 Acutalibacteraceae bacterium
TCCCAACTGAGCACTACACCGTCACCGTCGGGAACTGCTGAATTTAATTTAACATCAGGAATTTTTATACACTCAATTTCCTGCGAATAAGTAAACCCACAATCGCAAGTAAGCTTTTTCAAACCCTTTTCGGCATAGGTAGCTTCTTTTAAAACCTCGGTTTTAAATTTATGCAAGCAATTAAAAAGTATATCCTCGCGCTTGGCATAATTATAAGCCGCAGAACCATAATATCCGTTTATCAAAAAATCGGTAATATGAACTTTTTTACCGTTTTTCTCTTTATAACCAATACTTTTATCTGCGATGTTACTGATTTTTCTGCCGTCAATAGTCTCAGGTATTTTTACTTTAAATCCTTTTCCCGTATAATTAAAAACTTTTGCAGTTCCGTCGGCAAGTACATAATAGTCAAGATTTTCCGAGTTTTTAGCAGTAATATAGTTAGGCGAAACGATAAAACATCCGCAAAATAAAACAATTGTAAATACAATAATCAGAACCTGCTTCATACATCTTCCCTGTCATCATAATAATAGTAGAATAAGTATATCATAACTTTACATAACTTGCAACAGGTTTAAGCAAAATTATTTATGATATTTTGTGTTATTTTTAATAGAAAAAGCACGATAAATTTGCTCGCACAGCATAACGCGCGCCAACTGATGCGGAAAGGTCATCGGCGACATGGAAAGCAATAGATTTGCTTTTTGTTTTATCTGCGGCGAAAGTCCGAATGAACTGCCTATTATAAAGGCGATGCTGCTTAATCCTCTCAATTCAAAATTTGAAATCTGCTGCGCTAATTTTTCGCTGCTGAAAGAGTTTCCCTCTATTGCCATAGCAACCGTTGCGGCGCCTTTTGGAATCTTAGCAGTAATTTTTTCAGCTTCTTTTGAAAGAGCATTTTCAATCTCGGAATCAGACGGATTATCAGGTAATTTGTATTCGGAAATTTCAATAATTTCAAATTTGCAAAATGCTTTTAATCTCTTTTGATACTCTGAAATAGCATCTTTCCAGAATTTTTCTTTCAAGCCTCCGACGCATATAATATTTACAGTTAACATAATTTTCACAACTCCCGAATGATTAATACAGTATTAATCTGCAATAGCTACGCTTTAATATTATGTTTTTATAATACTATCAAACCGTTTCCCTGCGGGGCGGCAATCGAAAGCAAATAATCTCTTTCTTCTTTAAAAGACTTCATTTCCAAAAGGCTTCTGGTAGTTTCTTTTGCTAAAACCGGCAAATTGTTTTCTTTGCTCAAATGTGCAAGAATAACGCGCGTTGTGCCGGATTTAATTAGTCGCTCGACCTCTTCGGCACAAGCTGAATTGGATAAATGACCGTTTTCAGACATAATTCTGCGTTTAAGATCAAACGGATAGACAGAATTATTCTGTAACATTTTTATATCATGATTACTTTCTAATAATACAGTATTACAACCGCTGATTGAATTATGTACCTCATCGGTTATGACGCCAAGGTCAGTGCAGACCGCGATTTTTTTATCGCCTAAATCAAATGTATAACCGCAGCTTTCATTTGTATCATGTGAAGTATGGAAGAATCCGACTCCTATATTCTTCATATCGGTTTCGCCATTAATTATATTAGCGTCAACCTTGTCGTTTACAGCGCCTTTCGCACACATTCCATCATATGTACCTTTTGTTGAAAAAACAGGTATTTTATTTTTTGAGCAGAAAACTCTTACACCTGAAATATGGTCGTCGTGTTCGTGAGTTACAAAAACACCTTTTATTTTGGATATATCAAGCCCACGCTCTGCTAACGCTTCGGTAATTCTTTTTGCCGAAACACCGGCGTCTACAAGCACCGCGGTATCTTTATTTTCAATATAAATGCAATTTCCGCTGCTTCCCGAAAAAAGCGAACAAATTTTAGCCATATTATCTCCTCTGATTTATAATTCTATATTGGTATTATAATTTTCATCTATTAAAATGTATTTTAAATTATTTTCATTACACATTTTTAGATTGTATTCATTTTCTTTTATAAATTCATTCTTATCTAAAAAATCATCAAGCCTTTTTTCAATTATATCAGCATATTTTTTAATGTCATTAAAATGCTTTTCTATGTAATTTCTACTCATAATAAGGCAAAAATATTTAATGCTTTCTAAATATTCTATGTCAAAATCCTTTTTCCAATCAAAAGGTATATAAACACCTTCAACAATAAGGTTTTGATTGTTTTCAATCGCTGTTTTTACTATCTCTTTTACAATATTCCATAAATAATCCGTAAGCTTATCATCATCTTCGGGAGTCAAATCAGTATTTTTACTTCTTATAAGTCCCATTTTTAAATGATCAATCGAAAAATACGGATAATTGTATTTTTCCAAAAGCTTTTGAGCTAATGCAGTTTTGCCCGTATGCGACGCTCCGGCTATTAATACTACCATTTATTTTCTCCTTTTAAGGCAATTACACAAAATAAAATTGTGTATCCCATGCGGGTATATATTTATAATGGCGCATATAAATCTTATAATCATCTCGGATAGAATTAACAAGCAGCGGCAAAGTAAAATAATCATCGGTTTTATGATAAGCCGAAACAAGCATTTTAGGCTTGTACTTTAAAATGGTTTCTTTTGCACCGATAATTGCATTTTGCTCCATACCCTCAACATCAAATTTTATATATGTAGCCTTTTCACCATTTAATACATCATCAAGCGATAAAGCGCTGATTTTTTCACCGTTATTACTTACAACCGAATGACGTCCGCCGTTTGTTAAAAATCCTATTTCTCCCGAAACATCATTAACCGCTGAATTAAACAGAAAAACATTATCTTTATCTCCGAAGTTTTTTTCAAGCTTTTTAAAATTCTTCCTATCCGGCTCAAAAGCATATATCTTTTCATATTTTTTATTTGTTACCGATAGAAATTCATCAACAGTATCGCCGTTATACGCGCCGAGATCGCAATAAACTTCATCGCTTTTAAGTTTTAGAATATTCTCAAAAGCTTCATTGGGAGAGGTTTCGATTTCAAAAAGATAATTAATCTTTCCCGTAATTCTATACATAACGGTATTTTCAAAAACTTTTTTAGATTTTTCATCTGCAAGCAGATTATAAACTTTTTCAAGTTCCACACGCTTATCTTTTGCGTATTCTTTTGTAAAAAGTCCATCACCGTAAACAGGAACATCAGGTGCCAAAACCTCTGTTTCTCTCGCTATTCGCTTGATATTATCAAGCACCTCTTCACGCTGAGTACCAAAAGAAACCAAAACAATCATATCGGGATATTTCTGCTTTAAATCACTATACTTTTGCACCTTAAATCCCCTGAACGACTGGCCGCGCACAAAATCATCACTTGCGAAAACTCCGGCGGGAGTAACGCCGTAAAGTGCTAATGTATCAATGATTTTATCAGCACCGTTACCCATTCCGTAAATAACCTTAGGACGGCTGGTTGCTTTTAAATAGTCCCACATAATTCCAATTCACCATATTGTACATATTATTTTTATATTATACCATATATCAGCCATATTTAGCAACACAAAAAATAACACTTGACAATTTAATAGTTATATAATATATTTAAATTCTAAAATAAAAATTTAATAAGCACTAATTTGCATCTGTGCCAACGATATCGGAATTAGCAAAGTAATAACGATATTTTAAAAAAAGCACCCAAGCATTAAAAGGGTGTTTCACATTTTGCAGTACGGAACGGTACCGTTTGTCTGAAATTCAGGCTATGGAGATTAACAACTACAATGTGAGCATTACACATTGTAAAAACTCTTTGCGGGGGTTGTTAATCAAGCAGAGTGTGGGGTTCGCGCAGAGCTTATAACAGGCTTTCGCGGTCTTAAGCCGCAAAGGGGGATGCAAATGGAAAACTCACAAAAAAACATTTTAGAACTGAAAAACATTACCGTATCATTTGACGGCGAAAAAATTCTTGATAATATCTCACTTGATATTTCAGATAAAGAATTTGTAACGCTGCTCGGTCCGTCAGGTTGTGGCAAAACCACAACTTTACGCATTATTGCCGGATTTTTAGAGCCTGATAGCGGGGATGTTTTTTTTGATGGTCAGAGAATTAACTCTCTGCCTGCAAACAAGCGCAATGTAAACACTATTTTTCAGCGTTACGCGCTGTTTCCTCATCTCAATGTTTATGATAACATTGCTTTCGGTCTTAAAATTAAAAAAGTACCTAAAGATGAAATTAAAAAGCGTGTTCACGAAATGCTTAGGCTTGTAAACCTTGAAGGTTTTGAAAAACGCAGTATTTCAAAGCTTTCAGGCGGTCAGCAGCAGCGTGTTGCCATTGCAAGAGCGGTTATAAACAAGCCGAAGATTTTATTGCTTGATGAACCGCTTGCCGCACTTGATTTAAAGCTTCGTAAGGATATGCAGACAGAGCTGAAAAACATTCAGAAACAGTTGGGCATTACCTTTATATTTGTAACACACGATCAGGAAGAAGCACTTTCAATGTCTGATAAAGTAGTAGTTATGAACGAGGGTAAAATTCAGCATATCGGCACACCGCAGGACGTTTACAATGAGCCTGTAAACGCATTTGTTGCCGATTTCATCGGTGAATCAAATATAATCGACGGAATTATGCTTGATGACTTCAAGGTAAAAATTGAAGGCGTTACTTTGCAATGTCTTGATAAAGGCTTTAAGGTAAACGAAGCGGTTGATGTTGTTATCCGCCCCGAAGATGTAGATATTGTTCATCCTGAAAAAGGACTTATTACAGGCGAGGTTACATCAGTAACATTTTTAGGTGTTCATTACGAAATTATAGTTGATGTAAACGGCTTTAAATGGATGATTCAGACTACTGATGAGTCAAAGGTCGGCGACAAGGTAGGTCTGCTTATTGAACCAGACGCTATCCACATTATGAAAAAGTCAAAGTATTCGGGACTTTACGGCGAC
>JBJEIS010000037.1:0-4967 GCA_051877275.1 Acutalibacteraceae bacterium
ATAAGCGTTACCGCTGGACTGCTGACGGATTAAACTCTGCATATTTCAAAGACGGCGAAACTCATAGACAAGCGTTTCGTTTCGGTATGATGGAGGCTAAAATTTATACCGTAAACGGTGCGGCAAAGCTTGATGAAAACGGAAATCCCGTTTATGACAAGGACGGCAATATTCAGCAAGATCCTGCAACAGCACAGGGACTGTGGAACGGATTTTGGACTTGTGGAAATGCGGATATGACCGAAAAAACAAGTGCGATTTCTTTCCATGAAAGCGTATTCGGCTGGCCCTATAACGGTGAGATTGATATTTGCGAGGCATATAATGATACAACTCAATTTAAAACATACGACTATGTAAAAAATGAAACTCTTAAAGATGAAAACGGTTTAGTTTTCAATTATAACAACGGAAATTATTATATAAAATACGATGAAAACGGCAAAACATTGATAACCAACGGCAGCGGTGATGTATGCGTAAGTTATGATACTGAAAAAGATACTTATGTTGTAGCTGAAGATCAGGGAGATTTCCAGCTTCTTAACGATGATGACGGCAGTCAGTATATTAGGATGCAGAAAGCCTATGACATTAAGCAGGAGAAAAACTCAAAAGGCGTAATGAGCAATTATGTTCTTGATATGAGCAAAAAAACTATTGTTGACACCGACGGAAATTGTTACGGTACTGCTGCAAGTAAAGCAACAGCACAGTTCCATCACAATACAGGAGAACGAGTTAACCCCAATCTTGATACTGATACCAAACTTGAAACTGTTGCGGGTGCAAAAAAATCTGTACATTCGTCTACTCCTGATGCAGGCTATATTACAAATGACGGCATTACGGGCGAAACAACAATCGGCGATACTGGATATCATGTATACGGTGTATATTGGACGCCTACTCAGTTTGTTTATTATGTTGATAATATGATTACGGGTGTGTTCGATATAACTTCACCTGAATACCGTGCACTAAGAGAATGCCCGCAATATGCAATTCTCACTTTTCCTATTGGCGGCTCAATGCCGGGAAGTCCGAATCCTGCTTTACAGTATGCTGATTATCTGGTAGATTATGTGCGTATATATCAGGCTGACGATTCTGAATACGGTGATACAAATTCGCTTGATTATCACGGTTCAAAAGGGTTTCCGACTCTCAATGAGTTCGATAAAGGATTTGATGAGGAAAACTACCGCGTTAATATGGACTATTATGAGCCTGTTATTAAGGCATATTCCCATATAAATATCTTTTCCGCAGGAAACGACAATGAAATTGAAATTTCGGGTGAGAACTGTTCCGCTCAACAATGGAAAGGTACGCCTTTAAGGAATAGTCAAGCATGTGTAAGTGTGCGTGATTCCGCAAAACTCACCACCAAAAAATTCTTCGATGAAGGTAAATATGATATATATTTACAAGGACTGAGTCGAAATTACGGCAAAGATTATGCGGTAACGCTCAATGATACGGATATAGGCTCTCAATTAAAGATGTATTCCGACCACCCTGTTGACAAATATAACAGGTCATACGGAGGCATGGCGGATGCGTATGTAGGAACGGCGGAAATTGTAAACGGCAGTCATAATTTTACGCTGGCTCTGAATAAGACCTATCAGCCAAACAGTGATTCAAATACCGTTTATAACGGTGGTATGGTAAGAGCAGTAATCGTTGTAGGTAATTCGAAAAATACTGCCACCGTAACTATTGGTGAAGACTCATATCTTACTCCTACCACAACGGTTTCGCCTGATTCTCAAATTATATTTGATAATTTTTATATGACATACGACCCTAACACCAACGGAGGTTATCATGTCGGAAATGTAGGAAGCGCAAGCTTTAGTAAACATGCAATTCAGTATAATGCATCGAGTAATAATGTTATGTTCCTTGAAAACAGATCACAAATTGCTACCAATCCGGGCGGAGAAACCGATTTGAGAATAGTTTGGGATGATCACCCGATATACGATTTAAAATCGGGAACATATAAACTTGTTGCATTCGTAGTTTCGAGCAGTACTTCAGGTACATTCAAGTTCACACATTATGAAGACGGCAATGTAAGTGGCACAAACGGAACGCTTGTAGGAAATATTGATTTTACAAATACAACACCGATTGCAAGCTATGATAACGATTCTGCAAGAGCGTATGAGGTTGGCACGTTTACAATCGTTAACGGTGATACAGACAAATCAGCGTTTAATTTTGCACCTGTTTCCGACGGTGCAAAACTTACACTTCACGGACTTGCGGCTGTTCCTGCCGATAGCGACTATCCTACAATTGCAACTACTACATCATCCTCAACTACCACAACAACCGTAACCACAACCACTAAGCCTGGTGAAACTACTTCTTCCTCAGCAATAGCGACAACACAAAGCGGAGAAACTAAAATAGTATATAATAATTTCTTTATGACATACGATCCAAATACCGATGGAAATCATCATGTTGGTAGTGTCGGAAGTGCAAGTTTCAGCAGCCATGCAGTTCAGTATGACTCTTCAATGAAAAACAACCTGTTCCTTGCAAACAGATCACAGCTTGCTACCAATCCTGGCGGAACAAGTGACTTGAAAATTATATGGGATGAACATCCGGCATATGATTTAACTTCGGGAACATATAAGCTTATTGCTTTTGTAGTGCCGAGCAGTACCTCAGGTACATTCAGTTTCACACAATTTGAAGACGGAAATGTCAGCGGAACAAACGGAAAGCTTGTAGGAAATGTTGACTTTACAAATGCAACACCGATTGCAAGCTATGACGGCGGAGTTGCCAAAGCGTATGAGGTCGGAAATTTTACAATAGAAAATGGAGATACAGATAAAACAGCAATTACATTTGCGCCTGTTGGTGACGGAAAGCTTACATTGCACGGACTTGCAGCAGTGCCGGTAATAGATGATATAACAGTAAGCGCAAAGATGAAAGACGGAGCGTCGATAAGACTAAATAATGTTAATGGTATAAGATTCTACACAGAAGTTGATACTGAAAAAGTTGATTCACTTCGCAATGCGGGTTATACAGTAGAACTCGGTACACTTATCGCACCTGCTGATAATATTCAAGACAAAGAATTAAGCTTTGCTCTTGAAACAGGTAAATATGTTGATGTAAAATTCAATTCAACAACATATTATACTGAAGATGATTTCAGCGGAATAGTAGGCTCACTTGTAAATATTAAAGAAAAAAATATTACAAGAGAATTTGTGGGCAGAGGCTATGTAAAAGTTACTGATACAGAGGGTAATGAAACAATAACCTATGCTGATTACGCAAAAGGCACTGATGAGGTATCTTCAGTTGCAAACAATACCCGTTCACTATCATATCTTGCAAATTCATATAAAACTGATGAAAACAGCGATTATGCATCTAAAAGCGGTGAAATAAAGGCATTAGTAGATTCTTGGGCAGCAAAATTTACAATTGATTAGAGTTTTAATAATCATCATAATGAAAAAAGCAGTTACCTTTTGGCAACTGCTTTTTTCATAGTATTCAAATATTAATGATTTCTTAGAGGAAAAGGATTTATGCTTTTTTTCATTAATTTAGAAGGGGGAATTCCGTAATGCTTTTTATATGTTTTGATAAATGAAGAATAATCAGAAAATCCTGATAATTTTGCTATTGTAGTAATATGTTGGTTTTCTGCTTTAATTAGTGTGTTTGCAGTTTTTAGACGCAAATCAATAATATACTGTTTAAAAGTAAATCCGGTTAGTTTTTTTACAATTGCGTTTACAGTATTTACAGAAACAAAGAATTTATCACAAATTGTTTGAAGCGTTATTTTTTCTAAATAATGCCTGTCAATATAATCGATAATTTGAGCCGGAACACTGTCGGTCGCTTCTACATACTCTTTATAATGAGCCTCGTAAATTAATTCTATTTCAGAAATTAATGCATTAACTCTTGCTTCCATAGTAAATCTGCCGCATCTTGCGAAGAGAGCTGCTTGAATACTGTCAATATAGTTTTTTAACGAACTAAATTGAGGTAAATTTAGTTTGAAAACATGTTGTTCTCCCTCTAATTTATAAAAAAACTCTAATACTTTATCATTCTCCTGAACATTTTTAAAGGCATTAGGATGAATCAACATTCGCATACGGTAAAACGGTTGTTTTGCAGAATACCATTTTAAATTCATTCTTGGTTTGGCAATAATCAAAACAGGCTCACTGTATGTATAAACTTTTTTATCGATAATTACATTGGTTTCCTTGCCGTTAACATAAATCAAATCATAATAATCTTTACAATTATTATAATCTTCATAAGGCGCTGTTGCATAGAATTCATCAATATTCTCATCGTAATTTACAAAACGGATTTTAAATTCATTATCATAATAACATTTATCATAATTCATTATTAATCACCTCAACTTTTTATAGTATACATCATAATCCAAAAAAAGTAAATATATTTTGTGATAAATTCTATATTACTGCGTGAGAAATTCCATTGAAAATATTTTTGCCCTAAGATATTATAATCTTGTAATCAGAAATATTGATTTAGGAGGATGAAGATAATGAAAATCAAAAAGCTAATGTCAATTGCATTGGTTGTTGCGTTATCAGTGTCAGTGTTTGGAACTTCTGTTATGAATACAAATGCAGAGACTACTGAAAATCCTAATCCAAACGCAGCAAAATACGGTATTGACGCTATTCGGGATTCGTTGAACCTTGTTTGGGAAGACGATTTCGGCGGAGAAATCGGTTGCGGTGCCAAAAGAGAAGCACTTGCTACCACAAACGGATTTGATTCAGAGGGTAATCCTACATCTGAAGAAGTGAGAAAAAATGCAAAATGGGCGCATGAGCGTTCTTCAACCGGACGTTTTTCGTCTAGAAACGGTCAAATTCAGCTTTATGTCGGTGAGGACGGCAGAAATTCATGGACCGAAG
>JBJEIS010000038.1:0-4957 GCA_051877275.1 Acutalibacteraceae bacterium
CCGTTTTGTACATCTGCCTCTTCGGGTATAGAAGATAGTGGAGATTTGCTAAAACAAGTAGCCGGTACAGGTGAATGGTTAAGCGGCAAAAGATTTTCAGAAAATCCATCATCTGATGAAATAATCAGTTGGCTTGATTCAATAAATTATTAATATAAGGAGTTATAATAATGGAATATGTAACATTATCAAACGGCGTAAAAATGCCGATTTTAGGCTATGGTGTGTATCAGGTAACAAAAGAAGAATGTGAACGCTGTGTGCTTGATGCATTAAGCGTAGGATACAGACATATTGACACGGCTCAGTCATATTTTAATGAAGAAGAAGTTGGCTCGGCTATTAAAAAATCAGGCGTGCCGAGAGAAGAAATTTTTCTTACAACAAAAGTTTGGATTGAGCATTACGGATACGAACAGGCTAAAGCTTCTGTGATGGAATCACTTCGCAAACTAAAAACTGATTATCTTGATTTGGTTTTACTTCATCAGCCTTTTTCCGACACCTACGGTGCATGGAGAGCGTTAGAAGAATTATATAAAGAGGGCAAAATACGAGCAATAGGCATTTCAAACTTTTATGCTGACCGTATGGTTAATTTTGCATCTTTTAACCAAATTAAACCTATGGTAAATCAAATGGAAACGCATATTTTTAATCAGCAAAAAGCGTTGAAAGAATGGGCTGATAAATATGATATACGACTCGAAGCCTGGGCTCCTTTCGGCGAGGGCCGCAAAGGAACATTTGATAATCCTGTGATTTTAGAAATCGGCAAAAAATACAACAAAACAACAGCACAGGTTATGCTTCGCTGGAATATTCAGCGCGGAGTAATTGTTATTCCGAAATCTACTCATAAAGAGCGTATGGAAGAGAACTTTAATGTTTTTGATTTCGAGTTATCAGCAGATGATATGTCTACTATTGATGCTCTTGACAAAAATGAAAGTTCATTCTTTTCTCATCAGGATCCGTCTATGGTTGAGTGGTTTGTAAACATGGTTGAAGAACGAAAAAAACAGCAGGATTGTACTAAAGAAGAAAAAAGCTGGTAAAATATTAACTGTACGCAACAAAATTGTGGTTTTGAAATCAATGTCATAAAAATTATTATACTAAAAAAAGCGGTGTAACCATAATGATTACACCGCTTTTTTAGGATTTACTTAATATTTGTCATACACCTTTTGGTCTTTATTTGCCGCAGCGGCTCTGCTTTTAAACATCATAATCATTACTAATACCGCAGTAAATACTCCGATAACATATCCAAACATACCGATTAAAATACCGAGCGGAATTCCTATGACGCAAAAAATAGCCAAAGAAATTACAATGATCAACCAAGTTTTCATAATGCATACACTCCTATAATGTTTTGATAAATTTATATTATCACCACAAATAAATATTGTCAAGTCAAATATATATTTATGAAAAACAATATAAAAGCATTTTTATTTTAAGATATAGATATAAAAAAGCCTAATCACAAAGACTGTGATTAGGCTTTTAAAATTCAAAATGTCAGTTTATTCAAACGATGAATTAGCCGTTAATAGCTGTAACAACGCCTGAACCTACTGTTCTACCACCTTCACGGATAGCGAAACGAAGACCTTCTTCGATAGCGATAGGAGTGATGAGTTCAACATCCATTTCTACGTTATCGCCAGGCATGCACATTTCTGTACCTTCTGGAAGAGTGATAACACCTGTAACGTCAGTTGTTCTGAAGTAGAACTGTGGACGGTAGTTATTGAAGAAAGGAGTGTGACGACCACCCTCGTCTTTGCTCAATACATAAACCTGACCATGGAATTTTGTGTGTGGATTGATAGTACCCGGTTTAGCAAGTACCTGACCACGCTGAACTTCTTCACGAGCAACACCACGGAGAAGTGCACCAACGTTGTCACCAGCCTCACAGTAATCAAGAGTTTTACGGAACATTTCCATAGAAGTAACAACAACTTTTCTTCTCTCTTCTGTAAGACCAAGAATTTCAACTTCGTCACCAGCGTTAAGAACGCCACGTTCAACTCTACCTGTAACAACAGTACCACGACCTGAAATTGTCATAGTATCCTCGATAGGCATAAGGAATGGCTGATCAGCTTTACGGTCAGGAGTTGGAATATAGCTATCAACAGCGTCCATAAGCTCGACAATGCAAGCATATTCAGGAGCTGAAGGATCGTTTGAAGAGCATTCGAGAGCTTTCAAAGCAGAACCTTTGATGATTGGTGTGTTGTCACCGTCAAACTCATAACCATCAAGAGTTTCTCTAACTTCCATCTCAACGAGTTCAAGAAGTTCAGGATCGTCTACCTGGTCACATTTGTTAAGGAATACAACGATCTTTGGCACGCCAACCTGACGAGCAAGAAGAAGGTGTTCCTTAGTCTGAGCCATAGGACCGTCAGAAGCAGCGATAACAAGGATAGCGCCGTCCATCTGAGCAGCACCTGTGATCATGTTTTTAACATAGTCAGCATGGCCTGGGCAGTCAACGTGAGCGTAGTGACGGTTAGCTGTCTCATACTCAACGTGAGCTGTGTTGATTGTGATACCACGTTCTCTCTCTTCAGGAGCTTTATCGATATCAGCATAGTCTTCAAACTGAGCGCCGCCGCTTAAAGAAAGAACTTTAGTGATAGCAGCTGTAAGTGTTGTTTTACCATGGTCAACGTGACCGATTGTACCGATGTTAACATGCGGTTTATTTCTTTCGAACTTTTCTTTAGCCATTTTAAATGACCTCCCTTAAAATAATAGTTAGTTTTTTAATATATACAAGCTATTGCTTTTTTTATTCTAACAAAGAACAAGCAAAATATCAAGTATTTTTTTATAAATTAGTTTTCTTTATTTCTTGCAGTCATAATTTTTTCTGCAATAGACTTAGGAACTTCTTTATAACCGTCCGGCTCCATTACATACTGACCGCGACCCTGAGTTTTTGAACGAAGGTCGGTAGCATATCCAAACATGTCGCCGAGAGGTACTCTGGCATTAATCTGTTTAACTCCTGTTCTGTCTTCAAAGCCCTGAATCTCACCACGGCGAGAGTTCAAGTCACCGATAACATCACCCATATATTCTTCAGGAACGATTACAGTAACTTTCATAATAGGCTCGAGAAGCACAGGGTCACCCTGCTTACAAGCAGTCTTAAATGCCATAGAACCGGCAATCTTAAATGCCATTTCAGAAGAGTCAACCTCATGATAAGAACCATCATAAAGTGTAACCTTAACGTCAACTACGTTGTAACCTGCAAGTACACCTGACTGCATAGCGCCCTGGATACCTGCGTCAACAGCAGGGATATATTCCTTAGGAATAGCACCACCAACGATGTTGTTGATGAATTCGTAACCCTTACCTGTCTCGTTAGGCTCAACTTTAATCTTAACATGACCGTATTGACCTTTACCACCTGACTGACGAGCATATTTCTCATCAACATCAGCGGCTTTACGGATGGTTTCTTTGTAAGCAACCTGAGGTTTACCTACATTTGCTTCAACTTTGAATTCACGAAGAAGTCTGTCAACGATAATTTCAAGGTGAAGCTCACCCATACCTGCAATAATTGTCTGACCTGTTTCTTCATCAGTGTAGCAACGGAAAGTAGGATCTTCTTCTGCAAGTTTTGCAAGAGCGATACCCATTTTTTCCTGACCGGCCTTAGTTTTAGGCTCGATAGCAACACGGATAACAGGTTCCGGGAAGTTCATAGACTCGAGAATGATAGGATACTTTTCATCACAAAGAGTATCACCTGTAGTAGTATTTTTAAGACCTACTGCGGCAGCGATATCACCTGCATAACAGGTTTCGATATCTTCTCTGTGGTTAGCATGCATCTGTAAGATACGGCCTAATCTTTCCTTTTTGTCTTTAACTGAGTTGTAAACACCCGAACCGGCGTCTACTGTACCTGAATATACACGGAAGAAGCAGATTTTACCTACAAACGGGTCGGTTGCAATCTTGAAAGCAAGAGCTGAGAACGGCTCGTCATCAGATGAATGTCTGTATTCCTCTTCTTCAGTATCAGGGTTAACACCTTTGATTGATTCTACGTCGGTTGGAGCCGGCATAAAGTCAACAATGGCGTCGAGAAGCGGCTGAACGCCCATGTTACGATAAGCAGTACCGCAAGTAACAGGTACCATCTGACCTGCGATAGTTGAAGAACGGATAATTTTCTTCATTTCTTCAACAGTGATAGCGTCTTCGCCCTCTTCAAAGTATTTTTCCATCAAAGCTTCGTCTTGTTCAACGATATGCTCGATAAGATTAGTTCTGTATTCAGCAGCTTTTTCCTTCATATCTTCAGGAATTTCTGCCTCTTCAAACTTCAAGCCCTTTTCTTTATCAGGGTTGATATAAATAATAGCTTTGTTAGCAACAAGGTCAATAATACCTTTAAATGTGTCTTCAGAACCGATAGGCAACTGAATCGGCACAGCGTTGCAATTAAAGCGCTCTTTAATCATGTCGAGAACATGATAGAAATCAGCACCCATAATGTCCATTTTATTAACGAAAATCATTCTAGGTACATTGTACTCATCAGCCTGTCTCCAAACGGTTTCAGACTGCGGCTCAACACCGCCTTTTGCACAAAGAACGGTTACAGAACCATCAAGTACTCTGAGAGAACGCTGAACTTCAACAGTAAAGTCAACGTGACCCGGGGTATCAATGATATTGATTCTATGCTCTTTCCAGAAGCAAGTAGTAGCAGCAGAAGTAATTGTAATACCTCTTTCCTGCTCCTGCTCCATCCAGTCCATTGTTGCAGCACCGTCATGTGTTTCACCGATTTTGTGGTTTACACCTGTGTAAAACAAAATACGCTCGGTAGTTGTTGTTTTACCTGCATCAATGTGAGCCATAATACCAATATTTCTTGTTTTTTCAAGAGATACTTTTCTTGGCA
>JBJEIS010000039.1:0-20852 GCA_051877275.1 Acutalibacteraceae bacterium
ATTTTATAGCCTTCAAAATCAAAAAGCAAAGAGTCTGTAAAATCTTCTGCCAAATATTTTTTTCTCATATAATACGGGCCTGAACAAAGCTCGGTTGCATACTTGCAGTCTGCCAAAGGGTATTTGGTCATTCTGCGTTCGCAACTTTTCGCAATTTTCCATCTAAGCTTTTTTGAAAAAACGACTGTTAACAAAATTTTTCCTGCAATTTCTATCAGTTTACCGTTGTTTTTAGGCGCCTCGCCGATTAAAAATAACGAATAAAACAATGAATTAATCATTTGAAAAAAGCGTTTTATTTTAGATTCCGGGCAACCGTCAATCGGTAAAATATCAAGCACAATGCCGTGATTAATATCAAGGTCTGCCTGATAACTTTTAATAAAAGTGGTATCGCTGTCGCAAATTGTTGCAAACAGGTTTTTAGTCAATTTATCCCTAGTTGAAACTTGGAGAAAATAACGCTCGTTTTCACGCTCTTTATTAAAAATCTCGATTAATTTTTCATAATCATCGCGCGGCATAAAAACATCAACATCATCATCCCAAGGAATGAAACCGCCTTCTCTTACAGCGCCGATTAAGCAACCGCCGCAAAAGAAAAACCTTAATGAGTGTTTATCACAGAAATCTTTGAAAAAAAGAAGCATTTCAAGCGATTTTTCCTGCAGCTTTTTAATTTCAACATCACTTATTTTATAAGCCATTACATTTCCTTTCCGACTCTACCACTTTTTAAATCCGAATTTGAAAAGTCCGACAAAAAAGCCGAGTCCGTAAGAAAAGTGTAAAATAAAATGAATCCATACAAGTCTAAGATGCCCGATTTTAGTATCAATATATTTTGATTTGAAAGATACTACAAAATCTATTGTAATATACAAAGCCAGCACTGCCAAATAAAGATATTTAAAATAAGGTACAAATAAAGATAAAACAGCGCCGAATGTAACAAACATAAAGAATAAAAGCGGAACTAAATGAGAAAGTCTTGCAGGCTTTTTGTGCTTTTTTATAACTGCAACTTTCCAAAGACCGTAAAGATAGTACTGCTTGAATAAAGCTCTGTAATTATCTCTCGGGTAATATGTACTTCGGATTTCAGGCGTTATATAAACCTTTCCGCCTTGCTCGATAAGTCTGAAATTAAAATCATCATCTTCATTTAAGGTTAAATCTTCATCAAAATAATTAAGCTTTTCCGCGGTAGAACGTAAAAAAGAGCCGAATGAAACGGTATCGGAATACCCTTCGTAGCCCTCAATATGATTTCTTCCGCCTCCTAAAGCAAATGATGAATAATAAGCAGCTGCAATAGCTTTTTGAACAGGAGTTTTTCCCATAACAATATTCGGACCGCCGATATTATCAGCGTCCGTTTTTAAATGGTATTCAATACATTTTGAAATATAATCGGTAGCATATTCTGAATGAGCGTCAAAACGAACAATATATTCATTTTTTGCAGCTTTTATACCGTAATTAAGTGCATACTGAACACTTTTTTCAGGATTGTCTATCATTTTAATAAAGCTGTATTTAGATGTATATTTTTCTTCGATAATACTTCTTGTCGAATCGGTAGACATACCGTCAACGAGGATAGCTTCAACCAGATTCATAGGATAATCCTGGTTTAAAAGAGAATCAAGGCAAGCCTCAATATATCTTTCCTCATTATGAATAGGAATAACAACCGAGACGGTTGGAAATACTTCCATAAATTCAACTCCAATTTCGTACTTGGTAATATTATACCTTGAATTTGCAAATATGTCAATTAATTTTATATTATACATATAAACAGTGTAAATTTTTTGTGTTGTTAATGTAAAATTTGCATAACTTTCTTTTGTGCTATTTTTACAAATTATTTTAATTTGTTTATGCAAAGTGTAGAACAAAATGTATTTTATCAAATTTTTCTTGCTTTGAATTGATAAATTTGCTATAATATACCTGTAAAAGTATCGGGAAAATCGAAAATATGCGTATTTTTCCGGGGTTTCTATATTTTATTTTTTGTGGAGGTAAGAAAATGAAAAAAATTTTATCGGCCATAGCAATGCTTCTTTCGGTTGTTATAGCATTTGCCAGCATTTCTATTGTAAATGTTTCGGCTTATGAAAAGGGTGATGCTAACCGAGATAACACTATCGACCAGAAAGACGTGCTTTGGATAAGAAAATATCTGGCAAAACAAGAAGTTTCGGGCAACGCAAACTATGCCGACTTTAACGGTGACGGCGTTGTTAATACAAAAGATGTTTTTTATTTAAGAAGATGGATAGCTACCGGTCAATTACCTGGTGAAGGCGGCGGTGACAATCCAACAACAGAAACTCAGCCATCTTCAGGTTCTGAAAATACAACAAATCCGGATTTGCCGGACGGTGTTGATCCTTACTATTACGGCGGACTTGCAAGATTAAAAACAATCAATGACTGCCCTTATTACACAGTTGCTGTAAACCAGATAGGTTACTCGACAGAAGGTGTTAAAAAGGTTAAATTGATTGAGGGTAAAGCTAATGCGCCTGTAACATCTAAATCTTTGATTTCTCAGAGAGTATGTTATGTTGTTGATGAAGAAACAAATGCAGTTGTAGCTGAGTTTACTTCAGGCAGAAGATCAGAGTTTACCAAAAAATTATTTGGTACTGAAGCTCTTTATCAGTCAACTCTTGATATTACCGAGCTTAAAACACCTGGTACATATCGCTTGTACACACCTATGGGTTACTCTTATCCGTTCGTTGTAAGCGATAACCCTTATGCAAAAGTAACCGACGATATGGTTATGGCTCTTTATTATCAGAGATGCGGCGGCGCTATCACTGAAGAAACTTTACAGAAATATGATGATTATTTGTATGAGAAGTATCCTGAAACATACCTTTCAACCTACGGTGAAAAAGGTTCATATTACAATACTTACAAATATCATGCACGTCCTGCCTGCCACTATGAATCTACAGGTGCTAATAAAGGTCAGGAAGTTGTAGTAGTAGATACTTATGATTCAAGCTTAGGTACATTTGTAGGTAATACGGATTCTTCGGGTAATCTAATTACTTTGCCTGCTTCTGATTTTGCTTACGGCTTGCATGATGCAGGTGACTACGGACGTTATACTCAGCCTGCTTCTCAGGTTGTTTGTGACCTTCTTTATGCTTATGAATTAATGCCTGATGCATTTACTCTTGATGTTGTTCAGGATGAAAACGGAAAAGGCGAAAAAGATAATTTGCCTGATATTCTTGATCATGCAAGATGGGAAGCAAAATTCTTGCTTAATATGCAGTCTAAATCAGGATTAACAGAGGGCGGCTTCTACTTTAAGATTTGTACTGCAGATTTTGCATCTGCACAGGGCGCTACTCCTGCAGAAGATTATTGCTTTAACGGTACTCGTGGTTCATATACAGGACTTCGTGCTATGCATGTAAACTTTGCTGCTACTTCTTATGCTGCAAGTGCTTTGGCTGCTTGCTACAATGTATTTAAAGATAAAGACCCTGAGTTTGCAAATGAATGTCTTGAAGCAGCTAAAAAAGGCTATAAATTCTATATGGCAGCTAAAGTTAATAAAACTTTAGGCATGCCTGATGCTGAAGTTTCATTGAGAGATATTCAGGGTGAAAAAGCTTCTAAATCTCCTTGGAAAACAGGCGGCGGTCCTTACGGCGGTGACGCTTCGGAAGCAAAAGATTCAATGTGGCATCTTTCAACTGCACTTTACAGAGCAACCGGCGAATCTATCTATTCAACATTTATGAATAGTAATACAACAGATCAGAATAGATTCAGTACTGTAATGTCTACTCACAACGGCGGCGGATACGGTACTGTTGCTTGCTTGCTTATGAATAAGAATAATGAGCGTACTCTTTCTGATGAAATTATAAGCAGTTGCCAGTCTGCTTTCAAAGGCAGTGCTGATGCTGCAACAAGTACAGTAAACGGATCACAGATGTATAATACCGTTGGTACTGGTACTTACGGCTGGGGTTCAAATGCACGAATGGCTGAAGCTTTGAAACCTGCAACAGTAATGAGTTGTTTTGATTCTGAGAATGCAAACAGTTATATTACTGCGGCAAGACTTAATTTCAACTATATGCTTGGTGCTAACCCTGAAGGTTATTGCTTTGTAACCGGTCAAAGTGAGGCTTCAAGTAAGAATATACATCATTGGCCATCAGCAATTCTTAAAAGAAGATACAGTACTCTTTGCGTTCCGGGACTTTTAGCCGGCGGTTATACTGAAGAACAGGCGGCGCCTATTTCGGAAGACGCAGGTAAATTCCGTTACAGAGATGATCAGTCTGACTATGTAGCTAATGAGATTTGTGTATATTGGAATTCAGCGGCGGTATTCGCGTTTGCTTCGATTGTTCAACAAGACGCGCAAATTGCAGCGGCTAAAAGCTAAAATTTAATAAGTATATATTTAGGGGTTGATTCTGTTAAGACTCAACCCCAAAAATTTGAATAAAATATTTGCGGAGGTTTTTTATGAGTAACATAAAAATTCCTGAAGAATTTAAAAAAGAGGTTAATCTTTCTATTGCTGTTAACCAAATCGCATACGGCACAAATGCTAAAAAAATTGCAGTTTGCAAAGATGGTATAAAAGGTCATTTTTATCTTTGCAAAGCTGAAAACGGCGAAGCAGTTTTTGAAGGAGAATCCAGCGGACTTAAATTTGACAGTACAAACAGCATTTATGTAACACATCTTGATTTTTCAGATTTTAAGGAAAACGGAAGATATTATCTTGCTACTGCCGACGGTATATCTTTTGAATTTGATATTTGTGAGAAACCATATAAAGATGTGACAAACGCAATGATTAAAGCGCTTTATTTTCAGCGTTGCGGTATGGATTTAGAGGAGAAATACGCAGGACCTTATACTCATAAGGCTTGTCATAATCTTCCGGCTTATTTACTTACTAATCCGGAAGTTAAATTTGATGATGTTTCCGGCGGTTGGCATGATGCAGGCGACTTCGGTAAATACATAACTCCTGCTAACCAGACTGTTTTTAATATGATGTATGCTTATGAGCTTTTTGGCGAGAGTGTAAGTGACAACTTGAACATTCCTGAAAGCGGAAACGGTGTTCCTGACATTCTTAATGAGGCTAAATATGAGCTTGACTGGATGCTGAAAATGCAGGATAAAGAGTCAGGCGGTGTTTATCATAAAGTTACAACAGAGCAGTTTGCCGCTAATGATATGCCTGATACCGATTCTGAAAAATGGAAAATACAGGCCATGAGCCCTATTATGGTTCCTGCAACAGCAGGCTTCGCTGCTGCAATGGCTATTGCTTCAAGAGTTTATAAGCCGTTTTATCCTGAATTTTCTGAAACCTGTTTAGCAGCATCAAGAAAAGCTTTTGATTATGCAATGGCAAATTATAAAGATGCAAAGCCTTTTGAAAATGTCGCTCCTTGCTGTACAGGCTCTTACGGTGATTATTGTTGCCTTGACGAGTGCTATTGGGCAGCTGCAGAGTTATTCAGAACAACAGGCGAAAAGATTTACGAAGAAAAATTTGCAGAATTCTTTGAAATGGATTTCCCAAAAACAAATTTCGGTGCGTATCATCAGGGCGGTCATGGTTCATTTGCTTATTGCTTAGCTGAAAATGCCGATCCGGAGCTTAAAGCAAAGGTTTTAAAAGAGATTATTGACGGTGCTGAAGAAGCGCTTGTAATTTATGACCGAAATGCTTATTTGCTTTGCTTACATGACGGTGTTAATAAACATGAAAATGAGTATTATTGGGGCTCTAACGCAGTGCTTACCAATAAACTTGCCAATATGATTTCTGCGGCTTATTTGACCAAGAGCGACAAATACGATCAGGCAATTAAAGACAGTATTGATTATATTTTCGGCAGAAACTATATTTCAAAATGCTATGTTACAGGCTTTGGAACAAATTCTGTTAAAAATCCTCATCATCGTCCTTCAATGTTTGACGGTATTGAAGAACCTATTCCGGGTCTTGTTGCGGGCGGTCCGAATGACAGACAGTGGCAGCGTCCGACTGCGGTTGACGGCGTAAAACAGTCTCAGGGAATTGATTGGGACAATATGCCTCCTGCCGGTTGCTATATTGACTGGGAATGGAACTGGACAACAAATGAAATCACAATTTATTGGAATTCATCTTGTTTCTATGTAACTGCATATTTGAATTCAAAAAAATAATTTTTTAAGCAGGTTGAATTTCAGCCTGCTTTTTTGTTAACACTATCCTTTATAAAAGGGAGTGTTATTTATGGATGAAAAAGAAAAAGAGATTAATACCGAACTTTCGGTAACGGCTATTTTGGGTGAGCCGGAAAACGCATTTGAAATGGTGAATAAATACGGAACTTATGAAATACAGCCGACCTCTGATACGGATAATGAGTTTCCTGCTATTGCACAGGGAAATCCAAAGAAAACTAAAAGTAAAAATCATTCTGTAAATCAGAAAAAATAAGGTATTGGATTTTATATTGTTTTGTGTTAGAATAAAGAATAGAATTTCACCGCTCGCATAATATTTAATGTGAGGTGGGATTTTGAAAAAGCTTATTTGTTTTTATTTAGTGATTTTTGTAGCGGTTTTCGCTTTTGCAATAAATGAAGATTTAGAAACTAAAACTGCAAATACCGTAACCAAACAAAATATGCCTGTGATTATTTTAGATGCAGGTCACGGAGGTTTTGACGGCGGTGCCGTAAGCGGTAATATTCTTGAAAAAGATATAAATTTGAATTTTGCACTTGAAATGGAGCCGCTTTTAAGAGCTTTCGGCTATAATGTTATTATGACGCGTACAACTGACAGCGGTACGGAAGATGCCGGTTTGACAACGATTCGCCAAAAGAAAGTGAGCGATATCAGAAATCGGCTTAATCTTATTGAAAACACGCAAATTGAATGCTTTTTAAGTATGCATCAGAATATGTTTTCAGCGTCTAAGTATTACGGAACGCAGGTTTTTTACGGTCCGAATAACGATGGCGGAAAGGTTTATGCCGAAAGCATACAATCTACTGTAAAAGCTCTTTTGCAAAAGGAAAATGACCGCGCGATAAAGCCTTGCGGAAAGAATATTTTTTTGATGTATAAAACAACAAAGCCGGCGGTGTTGGTCGAATGCGGTTTTATGTCAAACAGCGAAGAATTAAGCGAACTGCAAGACAGTAATTACAGGGGAAAACTAAATTTTTGTATATTGATTGGTATTTTAAAAGGACGGAGTTTAAATGGCTAAAGCAAAAACAGTTTTTGTTTGCTCAGAATGTGGCGCACAAGTGCCAAAATGGCAGGGAAAGTGTAATAACTGCGGTAATTGGGATACATTTGTTGAAGAGATTCAGGATGTCGGCTCGACTGTCTCGTCGACAGGTGCGAAATCTACCAAGTCTGCAAAAGCAGTAACGCTTTCGGAAATTGATGCAGATAAAGAGAGCCGATATAAAACAGGCTTAAAAGAGCTTGACAGAGTGCTCGGCGGCGGTATTGTAAAAGGTTCATTGGTGCTGCTTTCGGGTGATCCCGGTATAGGTAAATCAACACTTATTTTGCAGATGTGTGAATATCTCGGAAAAAATCACAGCGTTTTATATGTTTCGGGTGAGGAATCCAAGCGACAGTTAAAGCTTCGTGCACAAAGACTTCAGGTAACAACTGAAAATTTGAGCGTTTTAACTGAGACAGATGTTGAAACGGTAAACGATTACATATATTCCACAAGACCCGATATAGTTATGATTGATTCTATTCAGACTATGAGCCTTAGTTTGATTTCAAGTGTTCCGGGCTCGGTCGCACAGGTAAGAGAGTGTACAAACGCTTATCTTCATACAGCAAAAAGCCTCGATATTCCCATAATAATTGTCGGTCATGTTAATAAAGACGGCGCTATTGCGGGACCTAAAGTTCTTGAACATATTGTTGATGCCGTGCTTTATTTTGAGGGTGATAAAAACCTCACTTATAGAATGCTGCGCGCGGTTAAGAACCGTTTCGGATCTACAAATGAAATCGGCGTTTTTGAAATGTTTGATAAAGGTTTAAAACAGGTGCAGAATCCATCGGCAATGCTTATCAGCGGACGGCCTAAAAATGTTTCGGGAACTTGTGTTGCTTGCGTTTTGGAGGGTACACGACCGATTTTAGCAGAGGTTCAGGGACTGGTTACTCAAACGGGCTTTGGAAACCCTCGAAGAATGTCAACTGGTTTTGATTACAATAGATTAAGTCTTTTACTCGCGGTTCTTGAAAAACGTGTAGGATTTCATTTTTCCGCTTTTGACGCTTATGTAAATATTGTAGGTGGATTAAAGCTTATTGAACCGGCAGTGGATTTGCCTGTTGTGCTTGCGCTTATTTCGAGTATGAAAGATACAGTTTTGCGTGAAGATGTTATTGCATTCGGTGAAATCGGACTTGCGGGTGAAGTAAGAACGGTTGTAAATGCCGAGAGCAGAATTTTAGAAGCAGCAAGACTTGGTTTTAAACGGTGCATTATTCCTATCCACAATCTTTCCGGCGTTTCGGACAAGGCTAAGGCCGCGATTGAGGTGGTAGGAGTCAGAACAATAAAAAAGGCCTTTGAGGCCGCTAAACAAGATTAAAGGAGTTAAATTTATGAAAAAATTAGATGGGTATCAGGCAGGAGTAAATCTCGGTCATTGGATTTCGCAGTACGGCGAAAAAAATGCAAATGACGGCTATTGGTCAACCTTTATACAGGAAAAGGATTTCAAGCGTATTAAAGAATGGGGATGCGACCATATTCGTTTGCCGATTGATTATCCTATTTTTTATAATCCTGATACAGGGGAGTATATTGAAAAAGGTCTTGAATATGCTGACTTTGCAATTGCAAGCGCTAAAAAATACGGACTTAATGTTGTGCTTGACCTTCATCATACTCCGGGCTATGCTTTTTGGAATAAGTTTGATAAAGAGAAAAACAGTCTTTTTACAAGTCCCGATCAGCAAAAAGTCTTTTTGGATATTTGGGATATGTTTGCTCACAGATATAAGGATGAGGGAGATAATGTTGTTTTTGAACTCCTTAATGAGCTTGTGCAGGAAGAAAGCGGCCCTTGGAATGAGCTTTGGCCTAAAGCAGTTGATGTTATACATGCGGTAACGCCTGAAAGAAAGATTATCGTGGGTTCTAACCGCTGGAACAGTGTTGATGAACTTAAAAATTTGACTTTTATTGATGATGAGAGAATTATTTATAATTTTCATTGCTATGCGCCTATTATATTTACTCATCAGCGTGCATCTTGGGAGCCTGATTATGTAGCTTATCAGCGTTCGGTTACTTACCCTTTTGACACAAAAGAACATATGCAGTATTTTGAGCAGATGAATGATTATTGGATACCGGAGAATTTTGAACGCATTGATAAAGACGCTTTGCGTGTATTTTTAAAGGGAGCAAAAGATTTTATTGCAGAGCATGATGTTCCGCTTTATTGCGGCGAGTTTGGTGTTATTAATCTTGCAGATGATGAAAGTGCTTTGCGCTGGCTTAATGATATCATTGATATTTTCAATGAATACGGTATCGGTCACGCTGTATGGTCATACCGCGGTTTTTCAAGAATAACAGATAAAAATAATAATGTTATTGATCAAAGATTTATAGACGCAATTACAAAAAAATAAGAGAAAAATAAAAACCCTCCTGTGGCAGTTTAATTAAAAAACTTGCGCCACAGGAGGTTTTTGTTTTTATATTAATCTTAAAATTAATCACAGCATGGGTCTTCCGGCTTAACAGCAGGATCTGCTTTTGCAGATGGTGTTACGTCCCCGAGCCCTGTTGTTTCTGAAAAAGTAACGTTTTTCTTAACTGCTTCAACTGCATCGGTTGGAATAATAATTTTTGAAGCTTTGCCGTCTGCCATTTTAACAAGCGCTTCATACTTTTTCCACTCAAGAATTGCAGCATTCGGACAAGCTTCAACTAATGCTCTGATACCATCTGCTTCTGCTTGTTTTTCAAGCAATACTGCTTTAGCCTCACCTTCAGCTCTGGCGATTTGAGCATCACGCTCACCCTCGGCTGCAAGAATCATAGCCTGCTTATCACCCTCAGCACGAGTAATTGCAGCTGCTTTATGACCCTCTGCCTGTAAAAGAGTTTCACGTCTGTCACGCTCGGCTTTCATTTGCTTTTCCATGGCATTTTGAATTTCTTTAGGAGGTAAAATGTTTTTAAGTTCAACACGAACTACTTTAATACCCCATACGTCGGTAGCTTCGTCAAGTGTTTTTGTCATTTCTGCGTTGATTTTATCACGCGAGGTGAGTGTGCCGTCGAGCTCCATTTCGCCGACAATGTTTCTAAGCGTTGTGGCAGCTAAATTTTCAACAGCGCTGATTGGATTTACCGCACCGTAAGTATAAAGCTTTGAGTCGAAAACTTTAAAATAGATAACGGTATCAATCTGCATTGTTACATTATCTTTGGTAATAACAGGCTGCGGAGGAGAGTCTAAAACCTGCTCTTTTAAAGTGATTTTTTTAGAAATCTGCTCTAAAAACGGAATTTTTACATGTATGCCCGCATCCCATGTCGTTTTATATTTTCCTAAAAACTCAATAACATATTGAGTTGCCTGCGGAACTATTTTGATATTGGCAATGATTACAATCAAAACAATTCCTAAAATCGCTAATAAAACTATTACTGTTGGTGACATTAATAATCATCCTTTCTATCTTTACTGTAATAATTATATAATAATTATTTAGAAATATCAACATATATTTCAAGTAAAAAAATACCGCTGTAAAGAATGGTATCTTTACAACGGTATTTTTTGCTCCTTATCGGTTCGGGAGCAGTTTACTATATTATATGAGCATAACCTATCTTAATATTAATCTTTTAATTCCAATTCTTTAATCGGATTTACTTTTTTGCCGTCTTTTTCAACTGCAAAATGAAGATGTGTTTCATCTGCTATCTCGCACGGAATTTCACCGACAGCGCCGATTTTTTGACCCATTTCAACAACGTCTTCTTTGCTTACGCAAATATTTTTGAGTCCGCAATAGTATGCGACAATTGAATTTCCATGGTCAATTACAACTGTTTTACCGTAAGAATCGTCTGTATATACCTTTTTAACCTTGCCTTTTCCGGCAGAGTTTACCTGAGTACCCTTTTTTGCGGCAATATCAATGCCGTCGTGCAATCTCCAGTCGGAATAAGTTTCAGAATACTGAGGCTTTTCACCTGAATATTCTTTTTTAAAAGTACCTCCTAAAGGCATTACAAAATGATTTGCAACTGCATTTGCGGTAGTAGTTGTTGTAACATTTTCGGTGGTATTTTGCATTGTTGTTGTACTCGTCGCCAAAGTATTAGTTTCAGTGGTTTGTTTTTGAACATCAGTCTGATTTTTTCTGATTTCAACAACTGATTCAGTTGTAACCGCTGTATTATTATAGAGCTCATTTTTGCGGTTAACTGCTGAAAATGCTCCTATTGCCAACGCTATAATACAAATAGCCAATGAAAAATACATTCCTGCTTTATTCGGATTTGCCCTTCCCTTTTTATGCTCGTTTCCCATAATTAATTCGACCTTTCTTCTTAGTTCAAAAATAGTTTTGACCGACAATCTGATTTTTATTCATAAAAAAATCAATCAAAGGTCAAAAAAAGTCAAATTGTTCACAATTTGTTTACATTTAAGCTATTGACAATACAAAATTATGGTGTAAAATGATACTTGCAAAATAAAGGAGCAGATAAAATCCTTTGTTTTAGAATAAAATTAATGAAAGGAAACAAAATGGCTAAAGATATTAACGAAAAGGTGCAGGACACCGAAGAAACAGTTTCCGAAGAAACAACTGAGAAAAAAGAAGCAGCCGATAAAAAGGCTGAAAAGAAAGCTTCTAAAAAAGACTCAAAGCTTGAAAAAGAAAACGAAGAATTAAAACAGCAGTTAAAAGAGACTAAGGATATGCTTCTTCGTACCGCCGCTGAATTTGATAATTATAAAAAGAGAGAAACGGCGGCTAAAGAAAAGTTATCATCTTATGTTAAATGCGAAACATTAAAAGAATTGCTGCCGGCAATTGATAATATCAACCGTGCTTTAGCGGCTGATGAAACTCAGGCGGATTATGCAAAAGGTGTTTCGATGACAATTAAAGGTCTTATTGACGCTTTAACAAAAATGGGACTTGAAGAATTAAACCCTGTCGGCGAAGAATTTGATGTTAACTTCCATATGGCGGTTATGAAAGTCGAAGACGAATCTGTCGGCGAAAACATTATAACCGAGGTTTTGCAATCGGGTTATAAATTAGGCGAAACAGTACTTCGCCCGGCAATGGTTAAAGTCGCAAACTGCGATTGATATATATTTTGCATTTTAAGAATTTTTATATTTGAAAGGAAGAATTTATCATGGGAAAAATAATCGGTATTGACCTTGGTACAACAAACTCTTGCGTAGCAGTTATTGAGGGCGGCGAGCCTGTTGTTATCGCAAATGCAGAGGGTGCAAGAACAACTCCTTCAGTTGTTGCATTTTCAAAAAGCGGAGAAAGAATGGTAGGTCAGGTTGCTAAACGCCAGGCTATCACAAATCCTGACAAAACTATTTCATCTATTAAAAGAGAAATGGGTACAAATTATAAAGTAACTATTGATGATAAATCTTATACTCCACAGGAGATTTCAGCTATCATTTTACAGAAATTAAAATCAGACGCAGAGAGCTATCTCGGCGGTCAGGTTACAGAAGCTGTTATTACTGTTCCTGCTTACTTTACAGACGCACAGCGTCAGGCAACTAAAGACGCAGGTAAAATCGCAGGTCTTGATGTTAAAAGAATTATTAACGAGCCTACTGCTGCTGCTTTGGCTTACGGTGTTGATAAAGAGTCTGATCAGAAAGTAATGGTTTACGACCTCGGCGGCGGTACATTTGATGTATCTATCATCGAAATGGGCGACGGTGTTCAGGAAGTTTTGGCTACTGCAGGTAACAACCGTCTCGGCGGCGATGACTTTGATAAGAGAATTATGGACTTCATTCTTTCTGATTTCAAAGCAAAAGAAGGCATTGATTTATCAGGCGATAAAATGGCTATGCAGAGAATTAAAGACGCTGCCGAAAAAGCTAAAATAGACCTTTCAGGTGTTACTTCAGTTGATATTAACCTTCCGTTTATTTCAGCTGACGCAACAGGTCCTAAACACTATGAGGCTACTTTAACACGTGCAAAATTTAATGAGCTTACTGCTGATTTGGTTGAATCTACAATGGGTCCTGTTCGTCAGGCTCTTAAAGATTCCGGACTTACAGCAGGTGAGATTGATAAAGTTCTTATGGTTGGCGGTTCTTCAAGAATTCCTGCTGTTAATGAAGCCATTAAAAACTTCATCGGCAAAGAGCCGTTTAAAGGTATCAACCCTGATGAGTGCGTTGCAGTTGGTGCGGCTATTCAGGCAGGTGTTTTGGGCGGCGACGTTAAAGGTTTGTTGCTTCTCGATGTTACCCCGCTTTCATTAGGTATTGAAACAATGGGCGGTGTTTCAACAAAAGTTATTGAAAGAAACACAACTATTCCTACTAAAAAATCTCAGATTTTCTCAACCGCTGCTGACGGTCAAACTTCTGTTGAAGTTCACGTTTTACAGGGTGAGAGAGAATTTGCTAAAGACAATAAAACTCTCGGTGTATTCCATCTTGACGGAATTGCTCCTGCTCCGCGCGGAATTCCACAGATTGAGGTAACCTTTGATATTGATGCTAACGGTATTGTTCATGTATCAGCTAAAGATAAAGGTACAGGTAAAGAACAGGCTATCACAATTACTTCTAATACTTCTATGAGTAAAGAAGATATTGAAAAGGCTGTAAATGAAGCTGAACAGTACGCTGAAGAAGATAAAAAACGCAGAGAAGCTGTTGATGTAAGAAACAACGCTGACCAGATGGTATATCAGGCAGAAAAGACTCTTACCGATGCAGGCGACAAAATTTCAGATGCTGAGAAAGCACCTGTAAATACTGCAATTGAAGCACTTAAAGAAGCACTCAAAGGTGAGGACCTTGAGGCTATTAAGGCTAAACAGGAAGAGCTTCAGAAAGCACTTTATGCAGTAGCTGAAAAACTTTATCAGCAGGCTCCGCCACAGGGTGATCCTAATGCTGCCGGCGCACAGGATGCTAAACCTGAAGGTGACAATGTTTACGATGCAGAGTTCACCGAAACAGACGAAAACTAATTAAATTGCAAAATCATACCTACAACGGTCTGTTGTAGGTATGATGATGTTTTATACATAATTTTAGGGAGTTGGAATAATGGCAGAAAAGCGTGATTTTTATGAGGTTTTGGGTGTTGATAAAACCGCTGATGACGCTACAATAAAAAAAGCATACAGACAAATGGCTAAAAAGTATCACCCGGACTTAAATCCCGGCGACAAAGAAGCTGAAGCAAAATTTAAAGAGGTCAACGAAGCTTATGAAGTGCTTTCCGACTCTGAAAAAAAAGCAAGATACGATCAATTCGGACATGCGGGAGTTGATCCTAACTTCGGCGCAGGCGGCGCCGGAGGAGAAGGTTTTGGAGGATTCGATTTCGGCGATATTTTTTCCGATATTTTCGGCGGCGGTTTCGGTGGTTTCGGCGGCGGACGCCGTTCTAACCCAAATGCTCCGAGAAGAGGCGCAGATACTGCGGCAAGAATCACATTAACCTTTGAAGAAGCTGCAATGGGTTGCACAAAGACTATTAAAGTTTCTCATGTGGAAACTTGTTCAGCGTGCGGCGGCACAGGCGCTAAAAAAGGCACTTCGCCAAAGATATGCCACACATGTAACGGTTCGGGACAACAGGTTGTTCAGCAGAGAACACCGCTTGGCGTTATGCAAACACAAAGAACCTGTTCAACCTGCGGCGGTACAGGTAAAATTATTGAACATCCTTGTGAAAAATGTTCCGGCAAGGGCCGTGTAAGAATAACAAGAGAGCAGACTGTAAATATTCCTGCCGGTATTGATGATATGCAGATGCTGAATGTTCGCGGTCAGGGTGACGCAGGTGTAAACGGAGGACCTAACGGCGACCTTAGAATTGAAGTTTCTGTAAGACCGCATCCTATTTTTGAGAGAAACGGTTTTGATGTTTATTGTGAAATCCCGGTAACATTTGTTCAAGCGGCGTTGGGCGCTGAAATCAATGTTCCTACTCTTGACGGTAAGGTTAAGCTTAAAATTCACGAGGGCACTCAACCGGGTGATGAATTTAAGCTTACAGGAAAAGGCATTAAGCGTTTAAATTCAACCGGTAAAGGAAATCAGTATGTTAAGATAAATATTGAGGTTCCGAAGAATCTTTCAAAAGAGCAAAAAGACCTTTTGGAGAAATTTGATAGTAAATGCGATGAAAAAAACTATAAAAAGCGTAAAAACTTTTTTGATAAACTAAAAGATATGTTTGATTAAAAAAAGTGCTGTTCATTATTGAACAGCACTTTTTTGTTGTTATTTACTTTGGCTATGTAACTGCATTTTTTTGCTTATAAATTTTTCACCGGTTTTTATTGATTTTTATTTTTAACATAGTATAATGATAATAGTGTATATTCGGAGGGAAATAAAATGAAAATTAAAGGACTTCAGAACGGAATGGTAATGCAGAGAGATAAAAACAATCTTTGCGATGTGTATTTTGAAAGTGATACTGAAATAAAAAGCGTTTCGGTAAGCTGTAAATTCAGTAATCCGAAAGCTGAAAAAGACGGTAATAGATGGCATTTGACAGGCATAAGAGTAGGCGGACCTTATATACTTACCTTAAATGATGATGTTTTTACTGATATGTATGTCGGCGATGTGTGGTTGTTGACAGGTCAGTCAAATATGCAGGGTATAGGCAGAATGGTTGATACAGAGCATAATGATAACAGTGCTATTCGCGCTTTTTATATGGACGGTCACTGGGATACAGCTAATCATCCGCTTCATCGTCCCGGCGAAGCTATTCATAAGGTACATACCAAAGTTTTAAATGCCACTCCTGAAAATTATAGTATAAAAGGTGTTGGTCCGGGTCTTTCATTTGCAAAGAAAATGTTTGACCTTACCGCTGTTCCGCAGGGTGTAATTGCTTGTGCTCACGGCGGCACAAATCTTTATGACCAGTGGGATCCTAAAAAATTAAATCTTGGCCCTGATGAAAGCCTTTATGCGGCGACTTATGACAGATTTATTATGAACGGTGCGAACTGTAGGGGTGTTTTCTGGTATCAGGGTTGCTCGGACTCACATGAAGAGGTATACAAGCAATATACCGATAATATGATTGAGCTTGTAAATGCTTTCAGAAAAGATTTCAAAGCGGATTTGCCTTTTGTTCAGGTGCAGATAGGCAGAATCTCTTGGTCTGAATCAGGTGAACCTGAGAAGATGAAAGCCTGGACTTCTATTCGTGAACAGCAAAGAACTCTTCACGAAAAAATTGAGAATTTCGATACTGTTCATACCGTTGCGTACCGATTGGCAGATTGCATACATCTTTGTGCCGATGCGCAAAAAATTGTCGGAAAAGATGCTGCAGAAGCTATGTATTGCCTTATATACGGTAAGCTTTACGGATGTGTTCCCGGCATAAAGCTTCGCAGTATGGAAGTATATCAGGATGAGTTCGACCCGAATATAAGCAGCATTATTTTAGAGTATGACAATGTTCACGGAAAACTTTGCGATAACGGCAGAGCTATGGGATTTGAACGCGCTTGGAATCCTGATTTGGGCGAGCATTGCGGAATTTTCGATGTATTCTGTGACGGCAACCGTGTAACTCTGAGATGTGATTATCCGAAAGAAAAAATTATCGGACAGTATCTATGGTACGGTATGGGCAGGGACAACTGTGCAAATATCACAGATGAGGAAGGACGTTCTCTTCCTGGTTTCGGCCCTATTAAAATTAAAGAAGGTAAAATATAAATTGAAAAAATGGTATAGTATGTGTTATACTAAAAATGTAGAAAAGTGCATTTAAAAGGAGTTAAAATATATGTTAGTAAGAGAGATGCAGGAACAAATCTTAAAACTGAAAAAGGAAAAGGATTTTTGTATTCTTGCTCATTCATATGTAGCCAGAGAAATCGTTGAAATTGCCGATATAACCGGCGATTCATTCGCCCTTGCTAAAAAGGCTATGAATGTACCGCAGAAAAATCTTTTGATGTGCGGTGTAAGATTTATGGCAGAGACCGCTAAAATTTTATCGCCTGAAAAAACAGTTTATCTTGCAAATCCGATAGCAGGCTGCCCTATGGCAGAGCAGATGGATGTAGAACTGCTTGAAGGACTTCGCAATATGTATCCTGATTATTCAGTAGTTGCATATATTAATACAACCGCCGAGCTTAAAACTCTGTGTGATGTTTGCGTTACTTCATCGTCAGCGGTAAAAATAATAAAAAATATTGATAATGATAAGATTTTATTTATTCCTGATTGCAATTTGGGAGATTATATTTCAAAAATGCTGCCTGAAAAAACAGTTAAGCTTGTTAAAGGCGGCTGCCCGACTCATGCGAGAGTAGGCGTTGCACAAGCAAAAAAAGCTAAAGAGGCGCATCCTGACGCATTAATGCTTGTTCATCCTGAATGTCTTCCTGAAGTAGTTGAGATGGCTGACTATGTCGGCTCAACCAGCGGAATTATGGATTACGCTATTGAAAGCGATGCAAAAGAGTTTATTATCGGCACAGAAACCTCGATTGAAGAGCATTTGAAATATCTCTGCCCTGATAAAAAATTCTATCCTATGTCAAAAGATTTGGTTTGTCATAATATGAAAGCCATTACTTTACCTGATGTTTATAATTGCTTGCTTGGAGAAGCGGGTGAAGAGATGATTATGTCTGATGAGCTTATCGAAAAAGCGCGTAAACCTATTGATGAAATGATAAGGCTTGGTCAGTAATATGGAAAAAGCATTAATTGCGATGAGCGGCGGTGTTGATTCGAGTGTTGCGGCTTATCTTTGCGTAAAAAAAGGCTATGATTGTATCGGCGCTACAATGAAGCTTTATGATAATGATGATATTGTCATTGATTCTGAAAAAACATGTTGTTCACTTTCGGATATTGAGGATGCGCGAAGCGTGGCAATCCGACTGAATATGCCTTATTATGTTTTTAACTTCAAGTCTGATTTTGAAAGCGGAGTTATTAATAATTTTGTCGAGTGTTATTTAAACGGAAAAACTCCTAATCCTTGTATCGAATGTAACCGCAAATTGAAATTTCAAAAGCTTATGCAAAGAGCAGAGGAGCTTGATATTGACTATGTTGTAACAGGTCATTATGTGCGCCGCGAGTATGATGAAAACAGCGGCAGATATATTCTTAAAAAAGCGGCGGATAATACAAAGGACCAGTCTTATGTGCTTTATTCTATGACGCAAGAAGAGTTGGCGCATACTCTCTTTCCGCTCGGTGAACTTACAAAGACTAGAATTCGTGAAATTGCCAATGAAAACGGATTTTTGAATGCCAATAAGCATGACAGTCAGGATATTTGCTTTGTTCCTGACGGCAATTATTCGGCATTTATTGAAAAGCGACTGGGTAAACCTTGTGAAAAAGGTAATTTTGTAGATAAAAACGGTAATATTTTAGGCGAGCATCAGGGAATAATACGATATACAATCGGTCAGCGTAAAGGCTTGGGTATTGCTTTCGGAAAACCTATGTTCGTTGTAGACATTCGTCCTGAAACAAATGAGGTGGTGCTCGGAGATAATGAGGATTTGTTTAAGAAATCGCTTGTAGCGGATAATATTAATTTGATATCGGTTGAAAGTATAGATAAGCCGATGAAATTAAAAGCGAAGATTCGTTACAGCAAGGCAGAGCAGCCGGCAACGGTTGTACAAAAAGACAATAAGCTTTATATTGATTTTGATGAGCCTCAAAGGGCTATTACCAAAGGACAGGCTGTTGTTTTGTATGACGGTGACGTTGTTGTCGGCGGCGGTACTATTATTGAAATATAATAATTATTTAAAAACTTTAAGCCGAGGAGGAATTTTTATGAAAAAGATTCTTGTTTCTTTATTGATGCTTGTTATTGTTATTTCTTCTTTGCCGATTCAGGTTGCATTTGCTGATGACGCCGTAAAAGTCGGCGACGCGGTTTATATGAAATATGATAAAGACTCATGTGTTTTAACTTTCAGCGGCAGCGGTACATACAGCGCGGAGCTTGAGTGTAATGAGGGCGGATGTAAAATGCTTACTTCTAACCAATGGGAGAAGTATAGTGCTACCGCTAAAAAAGTTGTAATCGGCGAGGGCATAACTGCTATTGACGGCGGTTCTTTTGCAAATTTTAAAGCACTTGAAACAGTAGAATTACCGAAAACATTAAAAACTATCGGTAAATTTGCCTTTTATAATTGTGAGAAATTATTTGATATTACACTTCCGAAATCACTTGAAACTATTGAATATGAGGCATTTAGAGGCTGTAAAAGTATAAAATCCTTTGATTTCGGTGAAAGCTTAAAAAATCTCGGAGACCATAATTTTTTCGGCTGTGATTCACTTGAAAAAATTACAGTTGATGAAAAAAATGCGTATTTTTCAACAGAAAACGGCGCGCTTTATAATAAAGATAAAACAAAGTTAATTGCGGTTGCGGCTGAAGTAAAAGAGTTTTCTATTAATCCTGCGACAAAAACAATTGCTGAGTTTGCTTTTGCACTTAGTAAAATTAAAAGTGTTATAATACCGAAAAGTGTTGCAGAAATCGGCGGCGGTGCTTTTTATAAAAGCAGTCTTGAAAATATTTCATTTGAAAAAGATATTTCTTTGAAAAGAATTAAAACTTATACTGTGTATTATGGTGATGAAACCGAAGAGTTTTACGGCACCTTTGAGAGTTGTTCAAAGCTTAAAAGCTTGATACTGCCTGAGAGTATAATTTGGTTTGACTATATGTCTGTTGCAAATTGCAGTCGGCTGGAATCAATTTATTTCGGTGAAAATATAAGAAGTATTACAAGCATAAGTTTCTTTAACTGTAATTCTTTGAAGAAAATTACCGTCAGCAGTAAAAACAAGAGCTTTTATGTTAGTAACGGGGCATTGTATAATAAAACTGATAAAGAATTAATTCGTGTTCCGGTAAATAAAAAATCTTTTAAAATAAAGAATAATACCAAAAATGTCAGTGATTTTGCATTTATGAACAGCAGTATTAAAAAAATTACTGTTCCAAAAAGTGTTCAGAGAATTGGCAGCGGTGTATTTTACGGTTGTAAAAATCTTGCTTCTGTAAAATTTGAAAAAAACAGCAAATTAAAATATATCGGAAATGCAATATATAGTTTTAATGACAGCTATTGTTTGTATGAAAAACCGGAGCTTGAGTATTTTTATGTTTTTGGAAAATGCAATAAACTTAAAAGTTTTAAGCTGCCGGATTCATTAAAATATGCTGATTGGAATTTTATTTATGATACTAAAAATCTTAAAAGCATATATTTCGGTAAGAACTTTTCAATTAAAGATGAACAATTTTGGGAATATTTTGCTACTGAAACTTCTCTTAAAAATATAGTAATTTCATCTAAAAATAAGAAGTTTTCATCGAAAAACGGCGTGGTTTACAATAAGAATAAAACAAAATTATTGTGTTATCCTGTTGTAAATCGTAAAAAGAGCTTTGTTGTTCCGAGCACAGTTAAAACTATTGGTGACAGAGCTTTTGTGAATTGTAAATATCTGCGTAAAATTAAAATTCCTGCTACTGT
>JBJEIS010000040.1:0-4904 GCA_051877275.1 Acutalibacteraceae bacterium
TCCAAGGTAAATTACTACTATGTTAGCTTTAATAACCGAGGCTTTGTTATATTACATATGCTTATTCTTTATAATGAGCTATTTATTAGATTATGAAATCAAACGGCGATTTTTAATATTTATTTTTCCTTTTTTATGTCTGAGTTCTTTGATAATATCAGAGATTTTTAATATCAAATCTTCCGCTGCCTTGTTTGTCTTATATCATTTATGCATTATTATATGTATAAAATCGATATTTAAAGAACTAAAATTATTAAAAATTTTAGAGTTTTATGTTTTTATATATGCAGCTGTTCTATTGCTTTCTTCAAATCTTTGTTTAATATTCAATGCAAACGGAAATGAAGAGATTATAATCGGAATCATTTCAATTGTATTAGTTACCGCCATTGTTTTAGTCTTCTCTCTAATTCAAAAAAACAAAAATAATATTTTGATTTATAATATTCCGAAAAATATTAAGATTGTTGTTTTTGTTTCTCTATTTTCAGCTGATTTATTAATAACTTTAATAATGGATTATAAGAATTTTACAAAAATTCAAGAAGCCGATATAACTATCAGAATAGTACTTGTTTTAGCTTTGTGGTTTGTCGGAGCGGCTTTCCCTATGCTTATTGCAAACTCTGTTTCAAAATCGTTTTATCTGAATCAAACCAAAGATTTTGAAAAGCAGATTGAAGTTCAGGCTGAGTATTATGCAGCTCTCTCAAAATATAATTTTGATTTAAGAAGATTTAAACATGATTTTAAGAACGCAAGTATAGGAATACGTGAATTATTAGATAAAAAAGATTTTGAAGGAGCTTTAAAAATCCTCGATTCTTATGATAATGCACTTTTAGACTCTATGCCCGCGCTTATTAAATTCGATACCGGTAATAATATCGTTGACGCACTTTTATCTGATAAGCAGAATAAAGCACTAAAATCTAATACTAAAATTGAATTTGCCGGTGCTGTCGCAACAGATTCGATTCTTCCTTTGGACTTATGCATCATTTTCGGCAACGCAGTTGATAACGCAATAGAAGCCTGTGAAAAAATTGAGTCACAGGAAAAAGTAATAAATATTTCCTGCTATTGTCGAGGCGGATATATGATGCTGACAATAGCAAATCCCGTTGAAAAAGATATTGCAATAGTCAATAATCATATAAAAACCACCAAAGAAGACAAAGCAAATCATGGTTTCGGTCTGTTCTCAATAAACAAAATAGTACGAAAATACGACGGCAGAATGGAATTAGAATGTAAAAACAATATTTTACTATAAATATTGATTTAAATTTAAACGCTTTAAACTAAAAATAAGACTGAAAAAGCACTCTTGAATATTAATTCAAGAGTGCTTTTTAAGTTACCGTATTAATATTATTTTTATAAATCATACTTAACATTATTAAGCCGCAAACAAATCTTAACACCTCTTAACACGTTTGTGTAAAAACCATACAATCCATAGATTTTTTTAAGAACTTTTTTATATTTTTCACACAAATTTGTTTTTAAAAGGCAATTAATGCTTGACATAACGCAATAAACTATGTTAAAGTCCAAAATAAAAAAAGGAGTGCGGACTATGTATAGAATTAATGAAATTACGATTACAGCAGACTCAACTCAATTAAAAACCTATGGCATTACATATAATGATATAATTATTGAAGATATATCAACCGACAAAAGAAAAATAGAAGAGCTCATTGCATTATGCAACAAGCTCTGCCTTTCACCTTTACATATTTATGATGTAGTAGAAGATTTCTTGGTGGATAACAATCTATAATGTAAGTACATTTATAGCTTAAAATTCCAATTTTAAAATATTATAGTATGCTTTTCAGCCAATTGTCTAAAAAAGCAAGCTGCTTCTCTGTATGAAACCAATGCTCACCA
This sequence comes from Acutalibacteraceae bacterium, assembly GCA_051877275.1. Lineage (GTDB taxonomy): Bacteria > Bacillota > Clostridia > Oscillospirales > Acutalibacteraceae > RUG11462. The sequence continues at coordinate 1,903 of JBJEIS010000040.1, forward strand.
TCTCTCATAATCTTTAACGCAGAATTCGTTTCTTTAGCAAATTTTGATATTGTTTCATATGAAGTCATATTATCATTCCCTGCATACAAAATATCTGTCGGTATGTTCCAGATTATTGGATTCTTTCTAACATAACATAAATATTGCCAAGATAATGTTTCACCGAAAGAAGTTTCAATCTCCTGCTTATACTGAAGTTCCTGTTCTGTAACATCCGCCCATGTCATCATATCTAAAATAAGCTTTTCCATATTTACAATCGGAGAAATAAAAATAGCTCTTTTAATTTCTTTCCCCGACAATGCATTCATTGCAAAATAAGCACCGATACTATTTGCAATAATCATAATGTAATCATAATCTTTACGCAACAACTCATATTCAGCTAAAATTTCTTCTCTTGTTTCCCATGGGGTAAAAGTTTTATAGTCCAATCCTATCACATCATAATCACTACAAATTGTATTATAGTGTTCGGCCTCTTTGGCGTTACCGCCTTTGCCATGTATATACAAAATAACTTTCTTCAAAATAATCACCCTACTAATTTTTTCTCTTAATAGCGAAAGCATTATATCATACTGACCGTTAAAATTCAATTATTTTAGCAGTGTTTTTGGTAAATCTAACTTTTAAAACCGAGGAAAAACAAACATAATCTTTCTGCGCCTTTGCCTTATCAGATCCTTTTTTAAGTTTTAAATACCAATACATCAAAAAAGTTCGGCATAAAAGCCGAACTTTTTTTGATAGTCTTAAACAGTTACTGATAGTTCTATATTTTAGTTATTAACAATATCTATCCAATAGTTTACATTATCCTGTTTTGCCGTAGAAAGAGAATTATAATATTCTGAATCATTTTTAACACAATTCGCCAAATAATTTATTGACCTGGTATTATTTGAAATATCAGAATCATAATAATCAGCATACTCAACTGTTGTTTCACCATTTTTAGAATATACCAAATATCCTCTGCCTACAAAATCTCTGGTTGCATTTTTTTCTTTAATGCTTACCAATGAACCTACGATGCAGTTTTGTGTATAATCATCGGAATAGTATCCTTTTTCTATATCGAATGGAATAACAACATAATCAGTAGTAGATTTATGAATATTATTCTCGTCTTCAAATTTTAATTCACCGTTAATTTTGTCCTTAGGAGCAATCAATGTACCAAGTTCAACTGAGTATCCTGCATCAATAATGTGATTTACTCTTTCAATGTCAACCTTTGTGCTGAATCTGATTCCGCACTCATCTTTCATTGTACTGAAAATTCGCATTGAGGCACCTTTGTACATTGAAATTATCGGCGATTCTTCAGAAGTAATGTTATCAATCTGAAACTGTTCAAGTGTTGTATATACCTCTATAGAATCAATATAAATTGTATCATCAACATAATTATCGCTTGAGTCTGTTGAATAAACAGTCAACTGATATATGTTTTGAACATCGGCTATTTTTGCCTGAGTAGTTCTATATACATAATCCGGTAAACCTATCGGCGAATTAACTAGTATTGTTTTTGACGACATAGCTGTATTTGCAGAATTATAGCCACAGAAATACAGCGATTTATTATTACCGTCAGCATCCTTACTGCTAATTTCAATCATAGTTTTAACACTATCGCCTTGTTCGCTGACATAGTTTATTTTAATTCCGTAAACTGTTGACAAATCAAGCTCCGAAAGATTGAGAGTAATTCCTTTCTGAGCACCATTGGATTTTAAAACATTCTCATTTGATAAAATTGATGTTTCATTTTCGTCATCAATAATACCTTTTAATTCGTCAACACTTACCTTATCTGCTCCTATTGCACGGTAAAAATCAATTGTATCAGCAGTGTATAAAGTTCTGTAATTAATACTATCCGGAATGGCCTGAGTATAAACATCCATTGTGTTTCCATCGGAATTTATAAGCTTTGAAAGATACTTATAAACTGCCTGATTTCCCGCATAAGTCAGATGTAATCCGTCGCCTATGCTTTCTACCGGGCTATCTGTACAGTTTACACCTGTATAGCTGTATCCGTCACGACAATTACCGCAAATATCTGACAAAACTATTTCAAAAGGTGCATTCGAATTTTCTGTAATAATATCATTGATTACCGATGTAATAAAATAATCTATTATTGCATCCCAATAGTATTCACGCGGTTTATTGTCGCTGCCGCTAAATGCGTTGATATTGTTTTGAAGGTAGAGAGTACCTGTAAAACCTTTAGCTTCAAGATTATCTACAACTTTTTGATAGCCTGCCTTAACTGTTACCCTTCTGTCCGACCAACTTTGTCTTATCGGAGTAATGTTTTTGCTTTCTGATTCTTCTTGTATTTCTTCGGCACTTAAATTCTTGATTCTTTCTATCTCGGCCTTTGCTTCCTCGACAGTACAAGTATTCATATCCTTATCAAGACCGTACATATATGAATACAAGGTTCTATATAAACATACGCCGTAAGTGTCACCAATATCGTTAACGCCACCGTCAACTATGATTACATCTGAGTTTTTAAAATAAGAATCATCCGTAATCTTTTCTATTTGTGAGTTAATATAAGTGTTTTGTGTTGAAACCATATCGCTTGGTGAGATTATTGAACCGCTTACAGCTTTGTTGATTAACCAATTTCCGCTTGCTGACGGCATTGAATCCCCTGATGAGTAAGTAAGTCCGTATTCTTGCGCTAAAAGAGTAAGAAACTGCTGATCACCACAAGCAAGTCCGCCCATTGAATGCCTAACTGCATAACTGTATCCTGCCATAACCGAGTCACCAAAAACCATAATATGCTTTGGATTTGAATCCGTATCAGCAGAAATAGCTACTGTAAAAGGAAAAATCATAATTAAACATAAAATAATCGATAAAACCCGTTTCATAATAACACCACCTAAAAAATATCTTTTGCATTTGGATCATTTATATAAAATGATGCCCAATCATCAACTAAATCTTTTATTTCATCAGTAAGCATA
>JBJEIS010000041.1:0-4804 GCA_051877275.1 Acutalibacteraceae bacterium
GATGGATACAATACGCAATGAAAGTGTTCAGCTTGTAAATACAAATAAATTGGTTAGATTTTACAGGGGAGCAACAGGGCTGAAAACCGGTACAACCGACAAAGCAGGGTGTTGTGTAAGTGCAACTGCAAAAAGGAACGGAATGGAGTTAATCGCCGTAATTATGGGTGCAAAATCTTCAAATGAACGATTTTCATACGCAAAAAAGCTTTTAGATTACGGTTTTGCTAATCTTAGTATATATGAAACCGATAAAAATGTAAAAATCAAGAAAAAACTTGATATTAAAGACGGTCAGAAAAAACAGCTTAAAATTAAATATGATAAAATTCAAAATGAAATGATTAAAACAGAGGATAGGGGTAATTTAAAAATTGAAATAAGTTATAAGGAACAAATCAATGCACCTATTAAAGAAAACGATATAGTCGGAAATATAAAAGTTTTAAATAATAATAAACAAATTCGTAAATATAATATTTATGCAGCAGAAACAATTGATAAAATCAATTTTGGATTCAGCTTTTCAAAATTGCTTATGAGTATGGCAGAATTATAATAACATTTAAACACAATAGGTAATTATTAATTATCTGTTGTGTTTTTTGTTTTTTATTAAAAAGGGGCTTGACATAAGCTTTATAATGAATTATAATATAACTGCGTATAATCAATATTATACGCAGTTAAGGGAGGAAAGTTTTAAAATATATTATAATAGTATTCTTATATATTAAAAAGATTAAGGAGTTGCAAAGTTTATGACCTTTAGAGATTCACCGCCTCTTATAAAAGATTATATTAATTACATTAGAACTGTTAAAGGAAAATCTGATAAAACTGCTGATAATTATTTTAGAGATTTGCATTTGTTTTTTAGATTTATAAAATTTCATAAAGGTCTAGTTGACCATGTTGAAAAAATTGAAGATGTTGATATTTCTGATATTGATTATAATTTATTAAAAAGTATTACATTTGATGATGTTAATGAATTTATTTATTATTTGCACAGCGAACGCAATAATAATGAAAAATCACGAGCAAGACGAATTTCTACCCTGCGCTCATTTTTTAAATTCTATACTGTTAATAAGGCTGTTATTTCAATAAATCCTATTGAAGAACTCGAATCGCCAAAAATTAGGAAAACATTACCAAAATACTTGTCTTTGGAAGAATCTGTTAAACTTCTTAATTCTGTTGACGGTAAATATAAAGAACGCAATTATGCCATAATTACTTTATTTTTGAATTGCGGATTACGCTTATCTGAATTATGTGCAATTAATATTAATGATTTAAACTTTGAAGAAAATGTCTTTAAAGTACGTGGTAAAGGCAATAAAGAACGGATTGTTTATTTAAACGATGCTTGTGTTAATGCATTAAAGGATTATTTAAAAATAAGATTAAATATGACAACTAAAGAAAAAGAAGCTTTGTTCATTAGCAGAAACGACCGAAGAATCAGTCAACGTTCTGTTGAATTAATGGTTGAAAACACATTAAAAAAAGCAGGCCTGTCCGGTCAAGGCTATACAGTTCATAAACTAAGACACACAGCCGCTACATTAATGTATCAACACGGAAATGTTGATATTCGTGTATTGCAACAGGTTTTAGGCCATGAAAATTTAGGAACAACTGAAATATACACTCATTTATCTAATAGTCAATTAAAAAAAGCTTCAGAGGCAAATCCTTTAAGCAAGATAAAAAAATAAAGTCCACATATGCGGACTTTATTTTTTATTCTTCCATTTGTTTTGCTAAAAAATCTGCAGCAACAAGACAAACCTTTTCATCAGATTCATTTGGCAAATTTTTATTTTCATTTTCTAAAATGCTTATTCCGCCGATAATATCGCCGTTTGTTATTATAGGTGAAAAAATAATTGCAGCCTTGTCAACGCCTTCAAGAGGATAAAAAGCTTTTTCTTCGCTCTTCCCTTTTAGATATTTCATTCTGTTTTCAAGAAATTCTTCGGTTTGACTTGAGATTCTTCGTTCAAGCACTTCTTTTTTAGAAATTCCCGCAGCAGCAATACAATGGTCTCGGTCAATAACAACAACAGGTGTGCCTAAAGAATTTGAAATACTCTCAGCAATTACAGATGCGAATTCAGACATTTCTCCGATTGGAGAATATTTTTTGAAAATAACTTCCCCATCGTTGTCAGTATAAATCTCTAATGGATCTCCTTCTCTGATTCTCATAGTTCTTCTTATTTCTTTAGGTATAACTACTCTTCCTAAATCATCAATTCTTCTTACTATGCCAGTGGCTTTCATATATAAAAACTCCCTTTTAATTTAATTATTTCAAATTTATTTTTATCACAAAACGTTTTATTTATGCGAAAAAATATATTAAAAAATAATTAATTTAAAAAATTTTAAAAAAACTCTTGACAAATCATTTTTGGTGTGGTAGTATAATACACGTAATGGCGAAGGCGTCATAAACTCTACGGAGTTTATGGCGTCTTTTTTGTTTTTTGAATTTATTTTTGAAAGGAATTGAAAATATGAGTAATGTATCAGAATTGTTTGGTTCTCTCGTATTCAGCGACGCTGTTATGAAAGAAAAATTGCCTAAAGAAACTTATAAGGCAATGCAAAAAACAATCCAAAACGGAAAGAAGTTAGCTCCGGATGTTGCAAATGTTGTTGCTAACGCAATGAAAGATTGGGCAATTGAAAACGGTGCTACACACTTCACACACTGGTTCCAGCCGTTAACAGGCGTAACCGCAGAAAAACACGATAGCTTTATTTCCCCTACCGGTGACGGTAAAGTTATTATGGAGTTCTCAGGTAAAGAATTAGTTAAAGGTGAACCTGATGCATCAAGCTTCCCATCAGGCGGTCTTAGAGCAACATTTGAAGCAAGAGGCTATACAGCATGGGATCCTACATCATACGCTTTCATTAAAGACAATACACTTTGTATTCCTACTGCATTCTGTTCTTACGGCGGTGAGGCACTTGATAAAAAGACTCCGTTACTCCGTTCTATGGAATGTATCAACAAACAGGCATTAAGAGTTATCAAATTATTTGGTAATGAAGATGTTACTTCAGTAAAAACAACAGTTGGTCCTGAACAGGAATATTTCTTGGTTGACAAAGAATTGTATGACCAAAGAAAAGACTTGATTTACACAGGCAGAACATTGTTTGGTGCAATGCCTCCTAAAGGTCAGGAACTTGATGACCACTACTTCGGTATTATTAAACCAAGAGTAAAAGCTTATATGAAAGATCTTAACGAAGAGCTTTGGAAACTTGGTATTTTAGCTAAAACAGAGCATAACGAAGTTGCTCCAGCTCAGCATGAATTAGCACCGATTTTTGCTACTACAAATATTGCAACTGACCACAACCAGTTGACTATGGAAATAATGCAAAAAGTTGCTAAAAAGCATGATTTGGTATGCTTGCTCCATGAAAAACCGTTTGAGGGTGTAAACGGAAGCGGTAAACATAATAACTGGTCTATTTCTACCAACACAGGCGTTAACTTGCTTGAACCTGGTGAAACACCATATGAAAACGCACAGTTCTTGCTCTTCCTCACCGCAGTAATTAAAGCTGTTGATGAATATCAGGAATTATTAAGAGTATCTGTTGCATCAGCCGGAAATGACCACAGATTAGGCGCTAATGAAGCTCCTCCGGCAATTATTTCAATGTTCTTGGGTGATGAGCTCAATGAAATTATTGATGCAATCGAAAAAGGCGAAGATTATTCAGGTAAAGAAAAAGTTCAGATGAAAATCGGTGTTCATATTCTTCCTCGCTTCCCTAAAGATACTACAGATAGAAACAGAACTTCACCTTTTGCATTTACAGGTAATAAGTTTGAGTTCAGAAGTTTAGGTTCAACCGCTTCTGTTGCTGATGCAAACATCGTTCTAAATACTGCTGTAGCTGAAGTATTAAAAGGCTTTGCTGATGAACTTGAAGCAGCTGAAGATTTTGAATCAACATTACATGACTTGATTGCAAAAACAATTAAAGAACATAAGAGAATTATCTTTAATGGCAACGGTTATTCTGATGAATGGGTTGAAGAGGCTGAAAAACGCGGTCTCTCAAATCTTAAAACAACAGCAGATTGCTTGCCGGTAATGCTTAAAGAGAAAAATGTAGCTCTTTATACTGAAAACAATGTTTACAGTAAAGAAGAGATTGAAGCAAGATATGAGATTCTTGCAGAAAATTACTGTAAGACACTTAATATCGAAGCACGTACAATGCTTAATATGGCAAGAGAAGATATTATGCCGGCAGTTTCTGCTTTCACTGAAGAACTTGCAGCAACCGGTGCAACTAAAAAATCTTTCTGTGATGAAGCTGATTGCTCATATGAAGAAAGCATGGTTAAAAAGCTTTCTGCTCTTAACAGTGAAGTTTATAAATTAACTGATGAATTAGAGAGCATTGTAGATAAAGCTGCTGATATTACTGATACTGCAGAAATGTTAACTTTCTTTAAAGATGAAGTTATTTCCGGTATGAATAATCTCAGAGAGGCAGCTGATAAGATTGAGCCTTTGATGTCGAAAGACTATTTACCATATCCTACATACGGTGAATTGCTTTTCGGTGTTAGATAAAATAGTACTTATTTTGAAAGGGGATTTTTAAGATGGATTTTAGTATTTGGTTTCTAGTCGGAGCCGCATTAGTATTCTTTATGCAATGCGGATTCGCAATGGTTGAGAGTGGTTTTACCAGAGCGAAAAATGCCGGTAACATCATAATGAAAAACCTTATGGACTTTTGTATCGGTACT
>JBJEIS010000042.1:0-4801 GCA_051877275.1 Acutalibacteraceae bacterium
GTTTTACCGCTGGTTACAATTAATCTGTCACCTTTTTTAAGGTCAAGAACTGCTTTAGATTTATTAACCGCCTGATAAACCAAAACGTCGGTTGAATCGTATTTTTCTGTCATAACCGGAGTAACTCCCCAGGAAAGCGCAAGCTTTCGCCATGCTTTTACACTGGTTGTCATACCGATAATATCAACCGGCACACGAAAGCGCGAAACAAATCTTGCGGTTGTTCCCGACATTGTGCAAACAATAATGCCTTTAGCTTTAATATCAATCGCCATTGCACAGGTAGAATGTGAAATTGCGTCAATAATATTTTTAATTTGAAAATCGCTTCCGTAAAAAATCTTTTTATAATCAATGTGTTTTTCAGCTTCAACAGCGATTTTTGACATAGTTTTAACTGTTTCTGCGGGATACTTGCCTGCGGCGGTTTCACCCGAAAGCATAACTGCGCTTGTTCCGTCGTAAACTGCATTGGCAACATCGGAAATTTCCGCTCTTGTAGGTCTTGGATTGTGAATCATAGATTCAAGCATTTCAGTTGCGGTAATAACACGCTTTCCGAGAAGGCGGCATGTGGTAATAAGATGTTTTTGAACACCCGGAACTTCTTCAAAAGGAATTTCAACCCCCATATCGCCGCGGCCTATCATAATGCCGGCACATTCTTCGCAAATCTCGCGAATGTTATCAACACCCGAGCGGTTTTCAATTTTAGCTATAATATCAATATTTTCTCCACCGTTGGCTTTGATAAATTTATTAACATCAATCAAATCTTGTTTAACCGAAACAAATGAACAAGCTATAAAATCAACATCGTTTTCGATACCGAATAAAATATCGCTTTTATCCTGTTCGCTCAAATAAACCTGATTAAGCACCTTATTCGGGAAGCTCATGCTCTTTCGGTTTGAAAGCTCGCCTCCGACAACAACTTTACAAACAGCGTCGGTATCAGTAACGTTTGTTACCTCAAAAATTACAAGACCGTTGTTTACAAGAATACGGTCGCCGACTTTAATATCTTTTGCAAGCCCTTTGTATGTTACTGAAACGCGGGTTTCGTCACCCTCGACCTCTTCGGTTGTAAAAGAAAATGTATCGCCGTCTTTCAACATTATTTTGCCGTTTTTAAAAGTTTTAATTCTGTATTCAGGACCTTTTGTATCAAGCAAAATAGCAATCGGCATATTCAGCTTTTCACGAACTTTTTTAATAAGCTCGATATTTCTTTTATGTTCTGCATGGTCGCCGTGTGAAAAATTAAGGCGCGCAACATTCATTCCGTTTTTACACATTTGTGTAAGTGTTTCTTCATTGTTGCTCGCAGGACCTATTGTGCAGACAATTTTTGTTTTTCTCATATTTTTTCATCCTCTCAAAGGCTGTTTTGAAAAATTTTCACCATTATATATTATATCTTTTTATGCAAGAATAATCAATAAACGGCAAAACAAAAAAATACCAGAAATTAGCCTGCGCTTTTTTTGCATTTTTATAGATTATTACTATTTTTTTCGTTAAGAAATCTTAACGCTTTCAAAGCCGCGGCAATTGTTTTAGCATCGGAAATCTCATTGTTCATAATTTTTTTGATTAATTCTTCAAAGGGCAATTTATGCACATTAAGAAATTCGCCCTCATCAAGCTTTTGTGAAGAAAAATCAAGACCGCGCGCCAAAAAAAGATAAATTATCTCGCCGCAGTAACCCGGAGACGGATATAGCTCGCCGAGATTAATCCATTCTTTTGCGGTGGCGCCTATTTCTTCTTTTAGTTCCCTTTTTCCGCCTTCAAGCGGCTGCTCGTCGCCGTCGCGTTTTCCTGCCGGAATTTCAAATATAACTTTTTTATAAGGCGCGCGCCATTGTTCGACTATATATGTATTCCCTTCATCGTCAATCGGAATAACGCCGATTCCGCCGTTATGTTCAACTACTTCTCTGGTTGAAACGCTGCCGTCGGGCAGTTCTACCTCGTCAACACGAAGATTAATAATTCTTCCTTTAAATGCATATTCTTCACTAAGGGTTTTTTCGGTAAGTTCCATTTTTCTACCACTCCTTATATTAATTTTACCGCCGTACCACTTTTGCGGCAGAACGGAGAATTTTTATGGCTTTTACAATTGCACAAAGAGAGTATAACATAAACGAGGTAATAAATGCAATATACAGATTCGGTGAAGAATTTTCGTTTGTTGATGTTTATTCAATCGGAAAAAGCGTTTTGGGCAGACCGATTCTCGCAGTAAAAATAGGTGTAAAAGATAACTGCATTTTATATGCGGGCGGTTTTCACGGCTCGGAGCGGCTGACTACACTTACAAATCTGCTTTTTATAGAGGATTTTTGCACAGCGCTTCGCAATAATGCCGACTTTTCAATTTCATCTGCAAGAAACGCTATTTTTAATAAATCAGTCATTGTTGTGCCTTGCGTCAATCCTGACGGATACGAAATTTCGTTAAACGGTGCGGCTTCAGCAGGGGCGCTTGCACCGAAAATTGAGCAGATAAACGGAAATAACGATATAAAATATTGGAATGCAAATGCAAACGGAGTTGACATTAACCATAATTTTGACGCTGGCTTTGAAAAAATGAAAGAGATTGAGCGAGCAGGCGGTATCACAGGGCCTTCTCCGAGAAGATACGGCGGTACAATGCCTAACAGCGAGCCTGAAACACAGGCATTAGTCAATTTGGTTGAGCGTAATAATATTGTGCAGGCAATTGCATGGCATTCCCAAGGCGAAGAAATTTACTGGCAATACGGCGAAAATACTCCTGAAAAGTCTTTCAGATTAGCTCAGCTTTTTGCCACATCGAGCGGTTATAAAATGGCGGAGCCGGCGCCGACGGCTTCACACGCGGGATTTAAAGACTGGTTGATTGAGAAATACGGAAAGCCAGCCTTTACAATTGAAATCGGAAAAGGTGAAAATCCGCTTGATCCATCCGGGGTCTATGATATTTATGAAAATTTGCGAGAATTAATGTTAATTTCAATATCATTAGCATGATGTTTTTCACGTCCAATGAAATATAGTCATTATGACGAATGTCAGTAAGGCTGTGCGTTTATTAAGCTTTTGTCATAATGACGGATAAAGAACATTCGACGATTTAGCAGGAGACAACGCTGTAAGTTTTGGCGACTATGCAAACAAATTCATTTAAGGGGATTTTTAAGGGTGCTCCCTTAAATGTCTTTTTGTACCTTTGTGACAAGACAAAGGTACTGCCTGTGAAGCAGGCATATAAAATAAATAATAAAAAAATCCCTCAGTCATTGGGCATATCTACATTTTGTTCTGAAATAAAACTAAAAGGCGACCTTTAAGGCCGCCTTTTTACTTTTAAAAAATCAACTTTCGGAAATCGGCTCTGAATGTTCTCTGAAAAGCAATGAAATGCACCAAACTGCGCTTAATCCTACAATAGTATAAATAATACGGCTGATTATAGAGCCTTGTCCGCCGCAAATCCATGCAACAATATCAAACCCGAAAAGTCCGATACTTCCCCAGTTAAGACCGCCGATTATAGCTAAAACTAAAGCAATTTTATCAAACATTTTGTCATCTCCTTAATTGTTTTGTAAATAGTTTGAGCAAAAAAATTAATTTTTATTCATTTTTTCGGTAAAATAATTTTAGGTGATGATTTTGAAGAGAATTATTTTTTCATATCTGTTGATTTATGTTTGTTTGTTAATCGGAATTTTCCGTTTTGCCTATATAATAAATGATAAAACTTATACTGCCGCGGCGAATAATTCGAAAAAAACAACTGAAATCGGTAAAATTCGCGGAACAATTTTTGATAAAGACGGCTCTCGTCTTACTAATACGGAGTATGAATATTATGCTGCAGTACCGCCAAATGCAAAAGCGGTTAATGCAGTATCTCAGTTTTTGACTAAAAGCCAAAGAAAAACACTTTCAACAGGGTTTCCTGTCACAGTTAAGGTTAATAAAAGCTTTATTTCTGCCGCAGTTAAGATTATAAAAATGCCTAAACGCTATTGCGGTTTCGCCTCACATATTATAGGCTACTGCAATCAAAGCGGTGATGGAATTTGCGGAATAGAGCAGGCTTATAACGATATTCTAAAAGGAAAAACAGTAAAAGTAAGCTATAATACCGACGCAAACGGAAAAGTTATAGAAAGCTCGGAGCAAATTGAACATGATACAGGCTATGAGGGCAACGGTGTTATGCTGACAATAGATAAATCAATCCAAACGCTTTGCGAAAACATCGCAGAAAACTATATGGAGCAAGGTGCAATTGTAGTAATTGAAAACGAAACAGGAAAAATTCGCGCAATGGTTTCAAGCCCCTCTTATGACCCGAATAATATACAAGACGCACTGGATTCGCCTTCTTCACCGTTTTTCAACCGAGCGATAGCTGCTTACAACTGCGGCTCTGTTTTCAAGCTTTTGGTCGCCGCCTGTGCACTCTATTATGACATTGATTTGGAAATAGATTGTAAAGGCTTTGTCGAGGTCGGAGATACTCGTTTTAACTGTCTTAACAAACATAAAAAAACCGATTTAAAAAGCGCGCTTGCGGTTTCCTGCAACTGTTATTTTATTAAACTCGGTCAAAAAATCGGCGCAAAAAGACTGCTTTCTTTTGCAAAAAGCTTTGGATTCGGCAACGAAATTAAGCTTTGCAGTTCAATAGTTTCTTCCGGAGCTACCCTGCCAACTCTTGAAGAGCTTGAAGAAAAACCCGCCGAACTTGCAAATTTTTCATTCGGACAAGGTGTAATTTTAACCTCGCCGCTTC
>JBJEIS010000043.1:0-5232 GCA_051877275.1 Acutalibacteraceae bacterium
GTCATGTCAATATTGACCTGCACATTTACCGTTACGGGATCGCCCGAAAAGGCAAATTCGCAAAAACGACGGTAATAATCACCCTCCGGAACGTTCCTGAAGTCATCATACTGCCTTGCGGCATTGTATACAGGAATATCAATCGTTTTTTCGCCTTGGGTGACCGATACCGAATAGGCATAGTCGCGTTCAAGATAAGGCTCGGGATATTCGGGATATTTGATAAGCTCGCTCAAATCTGACGCCTGAGCGGGAATCGCCGATACAACTATCAGCATCACCGAGAATAGAATAGATATTATTTTCTTCGTACCGGTATACATAGAATAAGCACCCTTTCTTTAATACAGTTGTAAATTGTTTCTGTGATTTCTTATTGCTTTTCTGCGTAAAATATGATTTAAAAGTCTTGTGCAAACTGACTTAGTTTTTTATATATACTTAACCTGAATTATTTGTTAAATTCAACAATTTTCTCAAAATATCCCTTTACATTTTCTATTATAAACAATAGTTTCCAACAAAACAATTGCAAAAAAGCAAATTAATGATTGCAAAAAATCTGATTATAATAAAGCAAAACGGTAGCACACTGCACTCCCCTACAAAACAGATAAATTTTTATGCTATCAATAATTTATTATACATTAGGAAGTATTCTACTAAAGATTTATTTCCCAAGTAAAAAGCAGTAAGAAGAAAAGCCCTACTTACTGCTTGATTTTAAGTCACTATTTCAATTTGACTTCCGCCGCTTTTATCTTTTTTTACAATAATCATACGGTCGATTTTTTGTTTCAGCTCTGCAACATGAGAGATTATTCCGACAAGTCGGTTACTCTCGGTAAGTTTTGTCAGTGCATTTATTGCTTGTGAAAGAGACTGCTCATCAAGTGAACCGAATCCCTCATCCACAAACATTGTATCAATTTTAATTCCGCCCGAGCTTGACATTATTTCATCTGAAAGGCCGAGCGCCAAGGACAAAGAAGCCTTAAATGCCTCGCCGCCTGAAAGCGTTTTAACGCTTCTCTCACTGCCGTTATAATGGTCAATAACATTCAACTCAAGACCGCTCTGGCTCTTTTTGTCCTCTGCTGCTTCACTACGCTTCATCTCATACTGACCGCCTGTCATCATCATAAATCGGGTATTTGCTTTTCCGATAATTCGGTCAAAATACGACATTTGAACATAAGTTTCGAGCATAATGCGCTCTTTGCCGACAAGTTTGCCGTTAGCAGTATCAGAAAGAGCCTTAATATTCATATATTTCTTCTCTATCTCAAACAAAGCCTTGCTCTGCTTTGAAATATTATCAATAATACTGCTGTTTACTGACAAACGCATCTCAATCTGTGATAAAGCTTTTGATAATTCAGACTTATCAGCAACTGATTTTTCAAGCTGATTCTTTTTGCTTTCATAATCAATTTCTTCGGCATTTTCAAGTCGTTTTTCAATTGCTTTTATACTTCCACCGAGTTCATCGTATTCGGATTTACATTTATTATAATCCGCTCTCGCATTTTCATAAGACTTTACCATCAAATCACGCTTTGATTCTTCTTTTTTCAAAGCTTCATTTGCCTTTTCCTTACTGCCATACTCAAGATTTTTTTGCAAATTTTCAGCCAAAGTTTTAAAATTTTTCAGCTGTGTTTCAAAAAGCACTGATTTTTTTTCAAGTTGTGATAGCGAAGCCACCGCATTTTCATAATTTTCGTTTAAAACAGGTAAGTCTTTTTCAAGCGCTTGTTTTTTCAAAATATCTTTTTCAAGGGTTTCTATCAAAGCATTATTTTTATCAAGCTGTATTTTTAAATTATCTGCAAATTTATGAATACGCTCATATATCTCTTCTGCTTTACATTCCCCGAAAAGAGCGGAAACCTGTTGCAAACACAACTCTTTTTTTCCTTTTATCTGACCCGAAAGCTCACCGCATAAGCGGCTTTTTTCTTCAGCCTTGCCGCATGAAACAGCGGCTTTTTCTTTCAGTTCTTTTAATTGTGCTTCACTCGGTGCATCACCCGAAAGGCAGGCTAACTGCGGGTGTGTTACCGAGCCGCATACGGGACATTTTTCACCTTGTTTTAAATCACTTGCAAGCAGTCCTGCCTGCTCATCAAGAAAAGCTCTGTTTCCCTGCTCAAAGATTTTTGTATCTTTATCAGCTTTTTGACGCAGCATTTTGTACTCTTCAAGCATTTCGGAATACTTTAATTCAAGCATATTATACTGCTTATATGTATTATTTACAGTAATAACCTGTTGCTTTTTCTCTTCAAGTTCTGCCGCCTTGTGAACTGCTTTCTGCTTTTCAACCTCTGTATTTTTATATGAATCCAAAAGTGTTTGTGTATCGGAGATATTCTTTTTAATCTCAGCAATACTTGTTGAGATTTTAGAATATTCTTTCTGATTTTCAAGCAGGTTTTTCTCAAGTTGAGAACACTCTTTTAAAGCGTTGTCAAGTTCATCATAAGACTTTAATTTTTCTTTAAATTTAATAATCTGCTCATTTAGTTTTTGCAGATTAACCTGATTTTTTTCTTCAGTTTCATACTCATTTTTGGCGTTAACCAGAATTTTGGAAACCTCATCGAATTTATGCTTTGCAATTATAAGTGCTTTATTATCTTTCTCAATCTCTTCAGCTTTTGTCAGAATAATATTAAGCTCAGTTATTTCTTTTTCTTTTTCAGTAACTTTTTCTTTCAATGCTTTTTGTTTCAAAGTATCTGACTTTAAAATATCTTTTATCAACATTAATGAATCTTCAAAAGTAAGTTCCTGATTTTTTGCTTTTTCAAGCTCAATGTTAAGCACATCGTCTACATCGCAAACTGCTCCTGCAATATACTGTTTTATGCTTTGCGACAGCTTTTCATATTCACTCTCGGTTTCTGATAAATCAAGCTTTAATTTATTCTGCAAATTCTCATAAAACGATGTTTTGAAAATTTGTCTGAAAATTTTCATTCGCTCATCGGTCTTTGCTAAAATCAACTTTAAAAAATCGCCTTGTGCAATCATTGCAATACCAACGAACCGATTAAAATCTATACCTATAATTTCAGTTATTTTAGCAGTAACCTCTTTGGTTTTTGTTATCACAGTACCGTCAGGCATATATAATTCAGCCGCGGCTAACTGCTTTGTCATTTTATCTCCGCGTTTTGAAGGGCGTTCATATTCAGGAGAGCGAAAAACCTTATAAACTTCAGCGCCGTACTCAAAAACAAGTTCAACAAAAGTAGGCGCTTCAGCCAAAGCATATTTTGAACGCATCATATTTGCGTCTCGTTTTCCTCCGCTGGTTTCTCCGTAAAGCGCAAAAGTGATTGCATCAAAAATAGTGGTTTTTCCTGCTCCGGTATCACCTGTAATAAGATAAAGTCCGCTTTTTCCGAACTTCTGCATATCAACAACCGTCTTATTTGCATATGGGCCGAAAGCCGAAATTGTAATTTTTAAAGGTCTCAATTCTGCTCCTCCCCATAACTCTTAATTAATGCTTTAATATACTGTGCCTGCTCCTCGTTCATTTCACAGTTATTCTGTTTTTCATAAAACTCTGAAAACAACTCAAAAGGAGATTTTTCTTTAACATTTTCATCAACAAAAACAGCATTATTCTCCCTTGTGCGCTTATTATCATAATCGATACGCATAATATTAGGGTAAATAACACGCAGTTTTCCGATTGCATCAATAATATCCTGCTCATCAGTAAGAATTATTCTAAAATAATCATCTGTTTTTAAATTCTCATAAAAGGATTTTTCGGTAACTTCAAGATAGCTGCCTTTAATTTCACGCATTTCACGCTTTGGTTCAAGAGGAATAAAACAAAGATTTATACTTCCCTTTTCACTCATTTCAACAACAGTTACCGAGTTTTCATTATTTACTTCCGAAAACGAATATTTAAGCGGTGTTCCGCAGTATCTGATAGTTTCTCTTCCGACAGACTGCGGTGAATGAATATGACCGAGTGCAACATAATCAAATTTATCAAAAATGCGGTAATCGATATTCTCCGTTCCGCCAACCGAAAACTCTTCTGAATCACATCTTTTAGCGCCTGTTACAAACTGATGAGTAATCATAACATTACGCTTAGATTCATCAACATCAAGATTATCTACAACGGTTTTTACTGCGTCATTATAGCTTTCGATTTCATTTTCAAAATATTTTCTAACATTTGCAGGTTTTATAAACGGCAGCATATAAAACATTACTTCACCGAATTCATCATTCAAAGTAATCGGTGCTATCTTGCCGTTATAAACAGGAGAAAAATATATTCCGCTGTCTTTCATAATTTCACTGCCAAATGAAAGACGCTCCGCAGAATCATGATTTCCGCTGATAATAAACACCGACAAATCACGCTTTTTCAACTTATCCAAAAACGAATCAAAAAGCATTACCGCTTCAGCAGAAGGTACTGATTTATCATAAATATCGCCTGCAATAACAACCGCTTGCGGTTGTTGCTCATCTATAATATTGATTATTTTACCAAGAATATATTCCTGATCTGCAAGCAGTGAAAAATCATTCAATCTTTTACCGATGTGCAAATCTGAAAGATGTATAAATTTCATATCAAACTCCGTTTTTTAAATATAATAATATTGTATCATATACAATGGGTAATTGTAAAGCAAAAAAGCCCACATCACTCTAAACTACAATATTTATTAGTGATTTTTAGGCGGTTTTTAAACAAACTGTCCTGCTACAAAACCGGGTTAATCTTCAATAGATTAACCCGGTTTTCTTTAGTTTTTATTTAACTTTAACAGTTTTAATATTTGACCATTTGCTATAAGTTTGTTTTCCTTTTGAAAAGGCTCTTACTTGTACTTTATATTTGCCTTTTTTAAGGTTTTTAATAACTTTTGTTGCAGATTTTTTAGTATTAAATGTTTTGATTATCCACTTACCTTTTCCTGTTTTATATTTAATCTGAAAACCTACTGCGTTTTTAACCTTTGTATATTTAACCTTAAATAGCTTTTTGCCTGCTGTTAGTTTAACTTTAGGCATTTTGATTACAACTTTTTCAACTGTTGCTGTAGTTGTAGTAGTTTTAGCTGTTGTCGACACAGTAGTTTTAGTTGCTGTAGTTGTAGTAGTTTTAGCTGTTGTCGATGCAGTAGTTTTTACCGTAGTATTAGTTGAAGAAGTAGGTGTAGTTGGATTTGTTGATTCAGT
>JBJEIS010000043.1:5332-20173 GCA_051877275.1 Acutalibacteraceae bacterium
AATATCAGCCTGCAATTCATTATTTTCATCTCTGGTTACCGTAGCTGAATATTTTAAGTTATCAGCCGCTATATAACCATCCGGTATTGTTGGTAAAATAGAAATTTCACCCGTTTCACCTAAATACTCAACATATGATAAATCAGAAAGAATTTCGCCGTCCTCAGTTACAAAGTTTACCTTAACTTCCGGCATTTTTTCAACCAAGATATTGAATTTATCATAAAAACAAATCCATTTTCTATTGATATATACAAGTGAAGTCATCCAATCATAGTAATCATTATCATCATCTATAACAACCTGATAGCCCTTTGGAGTTGGTACATTTCCTCTTAATACATTGCCAATATTTGAATAAGGGATTACCTGCTGACCGATTTCATTTCCGCTGCGGTCAAAATATTTTGCAGTATATGAATAGAATGATGTAACTATCGACGGCATAATGTCAAAATAGACTGTTTCCTTATCAGCTACTAATTCTCCGTCTTTTTCAGTTATATTTACTATTGCCTCTGACTGTGAATTATCAGCTAATTTGAGTATATTCATATCAATAAGCTCTTGATTAGGTTTTACAGTATTTTTACCAAGCAAAGCAGGAATATATTCTGTACAGAAAGCACTATTGTTAGATACATCTCTGTAAACAACTTCAACATAATATGCATCTTGAATTTTCACCTTAACCGTAGCTACATTAGAAGCAAATAAAGTACTTGTATTTTTCAAGCGAACCTGGAATGTGTATTCCTCACCGTAATTTAAGTCTTCAAACACATTTCTATCCTGCCATTCTTTACCTGAAAGCCGATACTCGGCATTATCAACAGTTTTTAATCTTACGGTATTTTTGTTTACTTTTTCCACTTCGGCTTTAGGTGCTTCAGGACGATTTGGAACTACAAGCTCATAAACATCTGTTGCTATATAATCACTATCACCTAAACATTTAATATAAAGCGTTTGACCGGGTTTTACTTTCAATCTCCAATAATTGAATAGTTTTGCATTATTCATTTCAGGATTATCTGCATAAACGCAATTATTATACTTAGAATACACTATTTCATTACCGGTATAAAGCTTAGCTTGAGTACCGGGCTTTATTATCTGTGCAACCTTTTCTTTTGTGACTTTTCCTGTTGTTAGATTTGTAACAGAAAGATATACTGCTGATTCACCGTCTAGTGTAATATATTTACTGATTGATGCGCCGTTTGCAACAACATTACCGTCAGAATCTTTTACAGAAACATGAGTATCATCATAGGATACTGTTTTGTTTTCATAATCAAAATCAAGAGATTTTCCAACAATTTTTATATTATATGTAGTAGAAATTTTACCTTCTTCCGATGATACAATAGTAATTGTATTTTCAACATCAGGAGTTAAAGTAATACCTTCTGACCATTCATCTGATTTAACAGCATTACCGTTTACGGTTATGTTTCCGCTTCCGTGAGGTAATATTTTTATAGGTTTACCGTATTCAGCATCATCAAGAGTAATCTCAGTTTTGCCGTCATGCAAATCAATTAAATTCTTTTTACCGTTTTGTTCTGTAATAATCTCAATCAACTGTGATTTTGCGACAGTATATGTATTCTTATTTACAATACCTTTTTTGTCACCGTCTTGAGCCCATGCTGCAATAGTACAATTACCGTTTATAGTAATCGGCTCTGTATATTTTGTTTCAGCTCCGACATTACCGCCGGCATCAGTAATTTGATAATAAAGTTCGCCGTTTCCTATGAGTTCTACCTTCTCACCGATTGCAGCAGAACCCTCAGGCAAAGAAAACTGAACATGGCTTACATCAGCATTATCTTCAGAAATTGGATTAGTAAACGCTTTCAGACATACATTGGAATAATAATTTCCGCTGTATTCATCATATGAATTCATATCAATTATATCAGACCAATTCGAACCGTCTGTGCTGATAAAACTTTCTCCTCCGTTACCAAGATACTCAAACTTATCTTTTCCGTAAGAGTATATTGTAAATTCTACCGGAATCGGATATTCATATTCAGGGTTTGTAAGTTTTACAACTATACTGAAGCGTTCACCTGCTTTTAATTTTATCGGTTTGTCAAGTTCAATTGTATGATAGCCGCAGTAAAATTCGCTGCCGCTTTGATTGTCAAGCACTTTTGTTCCTGATGTTGGTTTACCCTCATCAACACCCGTATAAACTGATATTTCATAAGATGTATTTGCATCTGTGGTATAAAACGATACAGCTTCAAGCTGTTCATCGCTCTCTGAGGTAAATATGTTGGACATATACCCTGATTTCAAAGCATATTTTTCATCAACAAAATCATCTGCTGAAACAGATATACCCCAGCCTAATGTATCATACTGATAGTTTTTTGCATAGTTATCGTTTTCTTCAATAGTATAACTGCCTGAATACTCTATAGTGGCGTCTTCATACGAAATCCATATTGTTCCGTTATTTCCGTAATCAAGTCCCCAACTGCCTCTAACAAGCCATGCGCCGTCATGCTCAGGTCTTTCATCTTCATTGAAATTCTCTTTTGAATAATTGTCATCCCAGCCGATAATAAGTACCGCATGATTAGCATAGTGATTTTGTTTATAAAATTGTGCTCCGGTTTGAGCATTAAAATGAACAAAATCATCATAATAATCTATTCCAAACGCGGTTTGATTTTCAATCATAATTTGTTTCACAAGATTTATATCAGCTTGCAAAACCAAATTACTACTAAATAGTGAGCCACCGAAAACATTTGCATCTTGAATATGATAAGCTGACCTGTTACGCAGGCTTTCATCAACATTATATATATCAGAAGAAAATTCAGATGAATATATAGGACCTTTCCAAGCGCTTAAACAAGCAGTAGCTCTAGTAAAGTTTCCTCCATTATTATAAGGATCATTTCCGCCGTTTTTTTCTATATAATAACTATAACTCTCTTCTTCTTCAGCGCCTTTATAAGTAAACCATGCCAAATGATTCTGTGATAAAGAAATCAAAGAATTTTGTTTTATAAGCATTGATTCAAGAATTCCTCTGCTTTCAAAAGCCCAGCAAGTACCATAATTACCCTGATCAACTACTGACGGGCTACTTCCGTCATCACGCATATCATAGCTTGTAGGCAAAGATGTGATTGATTTAGCCTTTTTAGATTTTTTAAGCTGTTTAGCATAATTCTCGGAGAGATATGAAAGATCAAGTGTTGACGGTACAACTCCATTAACCTTTTTTTCAGTAATCCCGTCTTTATCCTCTTCGGTTTTTTCAGTGTTTTCAGTATTTTGAGTATTTTCATTATCTTCTAAATAATCAATATACTCTTTATTAATCGGGGCTGATTTTCCGATTTTCTCACTGATTTTGCCGCGTAAGTTATCAGCTGACGCCTTTAATTCCGTAAACGGAATCACAGATAGAACCATCATAGCCACAAGCAACAGTGCAATTGTTTGTTTCTTCCATTTGAATTTCATATATATTCTCCTTTTATTAATTTGTTATATTACGACATATAATAATATTGATGATATAATTTTACCATAAATATGATTAAAAAGCAACAAAATCCAATTAATTTCTATTGTTTTTTTGTGCGTTTTATTACATAAATTTTATGTAACAAAAAAACAGGAGGGGTTTCCCCTCCCGTAAAATAAATCTATTTATAAAATTCTTCAGCGAATCTTACGGTTGCCATTGCATCTTCTGCATAAAAATCCGCATTAATCATTTCGGCATATTCTTTGTTAAGTACAGCTCCGCCGACAACCACTTTTATACTGCTGTCAGTTTTATTAAGCAGTTTTATTGTATCTGCCATTGAAGTAACCGTAGTTGTCATCAATGCGCTTAAACCGACTAATTTGCAGTTGTTTTTAACAGCGCAATCCACAATTTTGTCAGGCGGAACATCTCTGCCCAAATCATAAACCTTGAATCCATAGCTTTCCAGCAATACTTTTACAATATTCTTGCCGATATCATGAATATCTCCTTTTACTGTTGCTAATACAACTGTTTTTGAGGAATCAGCATCAGACGCCTGCATCTTTGATTTTAAAATTTCAAATGCGGCACTTGCAGCTTCGGCACTCATTAAAAGCTGCGGCAAATATGCTTTTTTATTCTCAAAATCTGTTCCGATTTCATTCAAAGCCGGAATAATATATCCGTTTATAATATCCAACGGCTGCTCGTTTTCGAGTAATTTTTCTGCCTGTTTAACAGCGTTTTCTAAAACACCTTTTACAATTGACTGATGAAGATTCATTTCCTTTGCAGTAACTTTTTCTTTTTGCTGTTCGACATCTGCAGTTGCATATTCAATATAGTCAGTACAGTTGCTGTCAAGGTCACAAAGCGCACAAAAAGCATAATAAACATTCATCATATCTTTTGAAAACGGATTCATTATTGCTAGATTAAGTCCGTTTTCAAGCGCAGTTGCAAAGAATGTTGAATTAATAATCTCACGGTGAGGAAGACCAAAAGAAATATTTGAAACACCGAGCGAAGTATAAACGCCTAACTTTCTGATTTCTCTGATTGATTCCAAGGTAATCTGTGCATTAGCCGTATCAGAAGAAATAGCCATTGCCAAAGGGTCAACAATAATATCCTTTTTATCAATTCCGTATTCAGCTGCACGCTTTATAATTTTTTTTGCGATTTTCACTCTGTCTTCTGCACTGTCAGGTATTCCGTTTTCATCTAATGTCAGCGCAATAACCGCACCGCCGTATTTTTTTACAAGCGGGAAAACCGAGTTCATACTCTCTTCTTTACCGTTTACCGAATTAACCAGCGCCTTGCCGTTATAAATACGCAAAGCGACTTCAAGAGCTTTCGGGTCAGAGGTGTCAATCTGAAGCGGAACATCAGTAACCGACTGCAAAGCCGCAACCGAATTTTTCATCATCTGCGGTTCATCAATTTCAGGCAAGCCGACATTAACATCAAGAATTGCAACTCCTGTTTCAGCCTGCGAAACACCCTCATTTAAAATATAATTAAGATCATTATTTCTAAGCGCTTCTTTTAACTTAGTTTTACCGGTAGGATTAATTCTCTCGCCTATAAGCTGCGGTTTTTCACCTATTATAACGCCGTGAGTATAGGAAGAAACAACCGTATGAGTCTTCGGCTGTGGGTATTTATAAGGAATATCCTTTGTTTTTTCAATTGTTTTACTGATGTATTCAGGTGTTGTTCCGCAGCAACCGCCGAGAATACAAGCGCCGCTTTCGGCAATATGCTTCATATAAGAAGAAAACTCATCAGCATTAATATTAAAAACAGTTTTCCCATCAACAACACTCGGCAAACCTGCATTAGGATTAACAATCAGCGGCAATGATGAATATTTAAGATACTCAAGAATTGTAGGCATCATTTTATCAGGGCCTAATGAACAGTTAATACCTACCGCATCAACTCCCAAACCCTCAAGCATAGCCGACATAGCAAGCGGCGAAGCGCCTGTCATTAGCTTGCTTGTTTCATCAAAAACATTGGTTACAAAAACAGGCAAATCACTGTTTTCTTTTGCCGCCAAAACCGCTGCCTTGGTTTCATAAGCGTCATTCATAGTTTCTATAAGAATTAAGTCAACTCCGCATTTAACCGCAACCTTTACATTTTCAGCAAAAAGCGATACCGCGTCTTCAAATTTAAGCTCACCGAGCGGTTCCAAAAGCTTTCCGGTAGGTCCCATATCAAAAGCTATATACTTATTTTCAAAAGACTTGCAAGCTTCTTTGGAACAATTAACAGCGGCAGTGATTACTTCTTCATAATTATTAAACTTATCACGGTTTACACCGAAAGTATTTGTAGTAATTATATCCGCCCCTGCCGATAAATACTCTTTATGCATTTTTGTTATTATTTCGGGATGAGAAAGATTCCAATTCTCCGGCTTTTCACCGCTTTTTAATCCCTGACTTTGCAAAAGAGTTCCTGCTCCGCCGTCAAAATATAATCTTTTTTGTTTTACAGCTTCTCTGATATTCATTTAAAGCACTCCCATTATAGCGGTAATTGACTTTACAGGCGTCATTAAAAGAGATTCATTCAATGTTATTCCAAGCGTTTTATCTGCTGACAAAGCCTTTAAAATATCCGGTTGAATTTCAAGAGGTAAATCTCCGTAACCGGGCGAAAAACGAGGTTTTGTTTTTATGTCCTCGGCTAAAAACGAGTTTACATAATCACAATAACTTTCAACCGCAGCAGAACTATATGCGTCAATTATAAAATGCTTTGACTGCGACATCATATTCAGTCTTGACAAAAGTCTGTCAACGCCTATTCCGACTGTTACTGCAAAAACGAAAGCCTCTTTGCAGCCCATTAGATTTTTATATAAATTTTTGCTTTTAAAACTGACAAAGCCTAAGTTTACATAATCTTCTTTTGATAAATCAACAGGTACTTTAATATAAGCATATTTATAAGAAATTACTTTTAAAAGCTCATTCTTGCAATTTTCAATTTCTTCATTGCTGTACCCTACTTCGGTTTTAAGTCTTGCCGCAAGCTCCTGCTTATTTATTTCAACACATTCTGTAGGAGTTGTACCGCTATTAATAACACTGTATTCTATCATTTCAATATTTCCGTCAAGTTATTTTTAATTTTTTCGGCAACATCAGGATTATTCATCGAATAAACGTGAACATTATTTATACCGTTTGCGTAAAGGTCGATAATCTGTTCAGTTGCATAAGCAATACCAGCCTGTTTTAATGCACTTGGATTATCAGCAAATCTGTCAACAATTCTGATAAATCGCTGCGGTAAAGCAGAGCCGGAAATAGACATAATACGCTTAATCTGTTTTGCATTTGTTACAGGCATAATTCCGGCAACAACAGGCACATCAACGCCGACTTTAAGCAAGCGCATAATAAAATTATACAGAATATTATTATCAAAAAACATCTGAGTAGTCAAAAACTCACATCCGCTTTGAGTCTTTATTCTCAAGCTTTCGATATCTGAATAACTGTTTTCGCTTTCAGGATGAGTTTCAGGATAACAAGCGCCGCCGATACAAAAATCATCATTATACTCTTTGATTTTATTTATCAGTTCATAAGCATAGTGATATTTCAGCTTGTCTCTGTCAAGACCTTCGGGAATATCGCCGCGAAGCGCTAAAATATTCTCAATACCTTTTGACTTAATTTTATCAAGCTCGTGTTCGATTTTATCTTCACTCGAAGAAACACAAGTTAAATGTGTTATCGGAGTAACGCCTTTTTTCATTAAGTCACTTGCAAGCTCTACGGTAAAATCAGATGTGCCGCCGCCTGCACCGTAAGTTACACTCATATAGCTTGGATTCAAATCGGCAATTTTTTCAGCCGCTGACTTAACACTTTCAAAATTAGCAGAAGTTTTCGGAGGAAAAACCTCAAAAGAAAGCTTCGGTTTATTATCTTTTATTATGTCTATTACTTTCACTTTTTTATCCTTTCTTATGTATATTTTAAAAAAACATACACATAATACTGTTGTCAAAAGAATTTTTTAAATTGCGTTTGCACTGTTCTTTTGATTGCCGACTGTAGTAATAATTACAGTCGGCATTTTTTACTTATTAAAATGTAAGCTGTTCGCCTGTTTCTTCAGGAAGTTTGCCGGAAGCCGGTAAGGTTCTTGCTCTGTATCTTGCATCAGATTCAATATCACCTTCATTATAAAGATAAGCATTTGCCACTTTATGTCCCTTACGAAGCTTCATAACCGCAACACCCTGAGTGTTTTTACTGGTTTTAACATTAAGCGCAGAAGTATTTACAATAAGCTTTCTGCCATTGATATTTTCAATCAAAATATCTGCATCGTCTTTAATATAAAAAGCTTTTACTAAAGGTGATTTATCAGAATATGCATTAACTAACTTTTTACGGTTTGTTTTAGTCATATACTGCTTCATATCAACCTTTGCCATTTTGCCGTTTTCAAACATAAATATCATATAGCCGCTGTAATCATCAACAACCGCCATATAAGCAGGTGATTCTTCTTTATCAAAATCAAGCACAGCAGGTATATAATCACCGAAAACACTGGCTTTTGAATCTGAAAAATCATTAACCCTTGCTTTATAAACCTGAGATTTATCAGTAAAGAACATAACTTCTTTTTTGTTATCTGTTTCTACCGCCTGTGTTATTTCATCACCGTCTTTGAGCTTTTGCTCACCGCTCATTCTAAGCGACTGCGGAGTTATTTTTTTGAAATAACCGTCTTTTGTGAAGAATAAATGACAAGCATAGTCAGGAACTTCCTCAACCTCAACATATTCAGGCTCATCATCAAGATAAACAACTTCTGTTTTTCTTTCTTTACCGTATTTTTTTGCAACTTCTTTAAGCTCGGCAACAATTACTTTTTTTACCTTTGCATCGGATTTTAAAATTGCTTCAAGCTTTGCAATTTCCTCTTTTAATTTTTCAATTTCATCAAGTCTTTTTAAAATATACTCTCTGTTCAAGTGACGAAGCTTGATTTCAGCGACATATTCAGCCTGAACTTCATCAATTGAAAAACCAATCATAAGATTCGGAACAACTTCTGCTTCTTCTTCGGTTTCACGAACAATTTTGATTGCCTTATCAATATCAAGCAAAATTTTCTGCAAGCCCTCCAAAATATGAAGCTTATTTTTCGCTTTATTAAGAGTAAAATTAAGCTTTCTCTTAACACAGGTTATTCTAAAGTTAAGCCACTCATCCAAAATCTCGGCAACACCCATAACACGCGGACTGCCATTAATAAGAATATTAAAGTTTGCAGAGAAAGTATCCTGCAAGGTTGTCATTTTAAAGAGCTTTTTCATTAACTTATCAGGGTCTTGTCCCCTCTTTAAATCAATGGTAATTCTAAGACCCTCAAGACCTGTTTCATCACGAATATCATTAATTTCCGTTACTTTTTTCAGTTTTACCAAGTCAATAACCTTGTCAATAATTGCTTCGAGAGTTGTTGTAGGCGGAATTTCATAAATATCAATGCAGTTATTAGCTTTATCATAAGTATATTTTGCTCTTATCTTGATACCGCCGAGTCCTGTCGAATAAATTTTATTTATAGCATCTTTATCATAAATAAGCTGACCGCCTGACGGGAAATCAGGTGCTAAAAGAGTTTCGGAAATATCGCAGTTTTCATCATAAATATAAGCGATGGTAGTTTCACAAATCTCTTTTAAATTAAACGGGCAGATTGAGCTTGCCATACCGACAGCAATACCTGTATTTGCATTTACAAGTATAGAAGGAAAAGTTACCGGAAAAAGCGTAGGCTCTTTTTTTGTTGCATCATAGTTATCTACAAAATCGACCGTATCTTTATCAATATCTTTAAATAGCTCGCCGGCGATTTTCGTCAGTTTTGCCTCTGTATATCGAGAAGCCGCACATACCATATCTCTCGAATAAGCTTTACCAAAGTTACCTTTTGAATCGACATAAGGATGCAAAAGCGCCTCATTACCCTCTGACAAACGAACCATTGTATCGTAAATAGCAGCGTCACCGTGTGGGTTGAGCTGCATAGTCTGACCTGCAATGTTTGCCGATTTAATACGCGGTCCCGAAAGCAGGCCCATATTATACATAGTATAAAGCAGTTTTCGGTGAGAAGGTTTAAATCCGTCAATTTCCGGAATAGCTCGGGAAATAATAACACTCATTGCATAAGGCATAAAATTTGTTTCGAGCGTTTGAGTTATCGGCTGCGAAACAACCTTACCGGCGCCTGCAATATATGCACCTACCTCTTCAGGATTGATTATTGCTTTTTTCTCCTTGCCTTTTTTCTTAGCCAATTTTATTTACTCCTTCAAAAAAATTACGAAATGTCAGCAAATTCTAAATAATCCTGACCGTTTTCTGAAATAAATTGCTTTCTTGAATCAAGATCATCACCGATTAATGTATCAAACATCATAGCGGTTTTCTCAACATCTTCAGGCATAACTTTTACAAGTCGTCTGGTTGCAGGATTCATTGTAGTTAAATTCATCATATCAGGCTGGTTTTCACCAAGACCTTTTGAACGCTGCAAAGTATACTTTTTATCGCCTATCATCTCTAATACTTCCGACTTTTCTTTATCGTCATAAGCATAATAGGTTTTATCTTTGGTTGTGATTTCATAAAGCGGAGTTTCCGCAATATAAACATAACCGTCACGAATCAATGTCGGCGTCAATCTGTAAAGCATTGTTAAAATAAGCGTTCTTATATGAAATCCGTCAACATCCGCATCGGTACATATAACAATCTTATTCCATCTGAAAGAATTAATATCAAAGGTTGATAAATCTTTATTTGCTTTCGACTGAACCTCTACACCGCAACCAAGAACTCTGATTAAATTAGTAATAATTTCGCTTTTGAAAATTTTATTATATTCAGCCTTCAAACAGTTCAAAATTTTTCCGCGAACAGGCATAATTCCCTGAAAGTCAGGGTCTCTTGCCTGTTTAACAGAACCGAGCGCAGAATCACCCTCCACTATATATAATTCTCGGATTGATGTATCTTTTGAGCGGCAATCAACAAATTTTTGCACTCTCGAAGCCATATCAGTAGAAGCCTGCAAAGTCTTTTTAATATTAAGACGCTCTTTTTCGCTCTTTTCGCGTGAACGCTTATTAATTAAAATCTGTTCGCCTATTTTTTCCGCAAGCGGCTTATTCTCAATAAAGAATATTTCGAGATTATGCTTTAAAAATTCTGTCAAAGCCTCTTGGATAAATTTATTAGTAATAGCTTTTTTAGTCTGATTTTCATAAGAAGTCTGGTTAGAAAAAGATGAAATTACTATTACCAAGGACTCCTCAATATCGGCAAAAGACACCTTCGACTCATTTTTATTATATTTATTATTCTGCTTAAAAAACGCGTCAAACTGTGATACGAAAGCCGATCTTACCGCTTTATCAGGCGCACCGCCGTATTCAAGAAAACTTGAATTATGATAATATTCTTTTTTCTGCACTTTATTTGAAAAATTAAGTGCAACATTCATTTTAACAAGATATTCAGGCTTATCTGCACGGTCCTTACCCTTGCGCTCGCCTTTCCACAAAAGCGTATCAATAAAACCTAAACCGCCCTCGACAGTTTCATTTACATAATCTAAAATACCGTTTTTGTAAGTAATCTCTTTAGATTCAAATTTTGAAGATGAAACTTGATTTTTAAATACAAAAACCAAACCGTCGTTTACTACTGCCTGGCGTTTTAAAACATCTTCAAAAAATTCAGCAGAAATATTTATATCAGTGAAAACATCATTATCAGGCATCCAATGAGTTCTTGTACCGGTATCTTTACCTGCATAAGGCTCTTTTTGAAGTCCGCCGATATTTTCGCCCTTTTCAAAGTGAAGATTATATTTATATCCGTCTCGCTTTATTTCAACATCCATATATTTTGAAGCATATTGAGTTGAACAAAGTCCGAGTCCGTTTGTGCCGAGCGAGAATTGATAAGTACCGTTTTCATCATTATCATATTTACTTCCTGCATAAAGCTCGCAATAAAGCAGCTCCCAGTTAAAACGCTGTTCTTTTTCGTTATAATCAACAGGACAGCCACGGCCGAAATCCTGCACTTCAATAGAATTGTCAAGATATCTTGTAACGATAATTTTTTTACCGTAGCCCTCTCTTGCCTCATCAATAGAGTTAGTTAAAATCTCAAAAGCGGAATGCTCGCAACCCTCAATGCCGTCAGAACCGAAAATAACCGCAGGTCTTTTTCTTACTCTGTCTGCGCCTTTCAATGAAGATATACTGTCATTACCGTAGGAAGCTTTTTTAGCCATTATCTGCTGTTTTCTCCTTTAAACATAAAAATACATATTAATTTTATACCATATATAGTGGTTTTGTCAATGTTTTATTTTTGTTTTTACCAATTTATCGTATTTCTGTTTGATAAAATCAACGAAGTATTACTTATTTTTATACATAAAACCAAGATGTAAACAAAACAAACAAATACTCAATAATAAAATAAGCATTTTAAGCATATTTATTACATATAGAAAAATATTTGACAAGGAGAAAAATTATGATAAAAACAATCAGCTTAAGAAAACTGATACCCTGTATTTTACTGCCGCTGTTTATAGGCCTTTTAGCGCAGTTATTTTCATCAAATGCAAAAGACTTGTATTTAAACCTTTTAAAACCGCCGTTATCCCCGCCCGCAGTAGTTTTTCCTTTTGTTTGGACTATGCTTTACATATTGCTGGGCGTTTCTTCTTATTTAATGGAAGAATCAGAATTTTGCGATAAAAAAAGACCCAGACAATCGTACTTAGTACTTCTTTGTCTGAATCTTTTATGGCCTATTATTTTTTTCACTCTGCACTGGTATGCGGTTGCAATAGTTATAATAGCATTAATGTTAGCTTCAGCAGTAATTACAATTCATTATTTTTATAATTGTGATAATAATGCAGGCTTTCTGCTTTTGCCTTATCTATTATGGATTATTTTTGCAACTTACCTGAACATAGGAATCGTTGTGCTTAATTAGCACAACGATTTTTTATTAATTCGGTAATTTAAAATGAGAATCCGAACCACTGAGAAGCAAGCTCAGGCAATGCATAGCAGATTATTGACATAATAAATCCTGCTGTAAGCACACCGACAAGGATTGTAGGAATTGAATATTTAAGTTTCATATTCATAAAAGAAGCTACTAATGCGCCGGTCCAGCCGCCTGTTCCCGGCAGCGGTATTGCAACAAATAAGAAAAGAAATAGAATTTTGCCCCAGAAGGTTTTGCTTTCCGCTTCTTTTGCATTCTTTTCGCCTTTTTTTTCAAAATAAACAGCTAATTTATATGTAGGTTTAAACTTTTTCATAAGCTTGAATATCTTTTGAATTAATAGCAAAATAAACGGTATAGGAATAATATTTCCTAAAAAACATACTGCAAACGAAGGTATTAATTTCAATTTTAAAACCGCAGCAGCAATCAAACCGCCTCTTAGCTCTAATATCGGGAACAAAGATATAATAAATATAACCAAATAATCAGGCACGCCGAAAGACCTAATCCACTCGGCAAATGAGTTAATAATATCGCTCATAAAAATCTCCTTAACAACTTTTATTAATTAATTTTATGTACAAAGGCTATTATAGCAAAACAAGAAAAAAATAGCAACTGTTTTTTGTCGAAACAGCTGCTAATTTTTCGTTAATTTTTCTTTTTCTTTTTGATAAGTACGATAGCTAATACAATCGCAGCTGCAATTACAACAGCGCCGATAATAATACAAATAATCAAAGTTGTGCTTAATGACAAACCGTTTTGGCTTTTAACACTATTTTCGGTATCTGAATTAGCAGAACCTTCTGAATCAGCATTAACTACCTGATTGCCGTTTTCATCTGTTTCATCTATTACTTCAGCATACTCCGTAACAGTCTGTTTTTCGCCTTTTGCGTTTGTAACAATATTTCCTTCATCATCATATTCATAATTGGTGCGGATTTCGGTTTTTGTCTGCTTATCATTTTTTGTGCTTGCAACTTCAGTTACCAACTGGCCGTTTACAGCTTTAGCTATTACATCTCCGCTTGCAGTTGTAGGCTGTTCGGCAATATTTTTTGCAGACTTTTTGATTGAAACCTTACCGTCTTGAGCATCAACAGGAACATATTCGCTTGCTACATTACAAACGCTGTTATCATTACACTCAAATTCAATAGGATAATCGCCCTCTTTTGCGTCTCCGCTTACATTAAAAACAATTGTACAAATTGTTCCGTTATTTGTATTATTATTTTTAATATCATTAGGGAATGTACAAATTCTGACATACCCCTTTGAAAAATCAGAAGGGCCGATTGTAATCTCACCGTTTTTGAATACATCAGAATTGTTTCTAACCTCTGCAACCGAAAGAACAGAAGTATCAAATTTTACATTAACAACTATTCCCCACACACCGGCGTTATTTTTAATGTTTATAGGTACAGAAACAGTGCCTCCCGGTGCGGCTGTTACACTTTCGGCAACAAGAGTGGTTTTGGAATCCGCAAGCGCTGAAAAAGACATAACAGAAAACATCATAAACACAGCGCAGAAAACCGCAAATAGTTTTTTCATAGTCATTTACTCCTTTTAAAAAATTATTTTGTTGTTATTGTAACATATTTCAATAAATTTTTCCACCCAAAAATTATGTCTTTTTTGTTAACGATTTATTTTTTTCTTGATTTTTTGTTCATAATATTTTATTATATTAGTATAAAACAATAAATCAAGGACATTTTATGAGAATTTTTAAATGTATATTAGCTTTAACCTTGATTGCTTTTATGTTTAATATTAATGTATTTGCAAAAAGTGAAAAGGTTGAAATTAGCTTTGAAGAAAACACTATCGGAATTACGCTTCCTTCCGATTACATCTATTATACTGCAAGCGATGTTGATAAAAGCGCTGATTATTTCAAGAAAATGCCTATTGACAAACAGGAAGCTATTGACCAAATTAAAGAGGGCACATATCTTAACGCTTTTTGTGAATCAAAAGGAAGTCAGGTTTTATTAAAAATCACTTCGGATAATTTTTCAAAAACAATTGCAAATTTTACA
Organism: Acutalibacteraceae bacterium; assembly: GCA_051877275.1. GTDB lineage: Bacteria > Bacillota > Clostridia > Oscillospirales > Acutalibacteraceae > RUG11462. The sequence goes on from JBJEIS010000043.1 coordinate 20,005, forward strand.
CCGATGGATGAAAACGATAAAGCATCGGTTATTAAGAATTTTAGATCAATTTATGAGCAAAGCGGTCATTCTTTTTTGACCGAGCCTGATATAATAGAAGTTGACGGATATGATTTTATCAGATTTAATTGCAGATACGGCAACGGTGATAAAGGTTTTAGCTACAAAA
>JBJEIS010000044.1:0-19691 GCA_051877275.1 Acutalibacteraceae bacterium
TTTATTTATGCGGCAAAATAACTCTTGCGATTTTTAATCTAAAAGTAAAGAACTCATAAAGATTGATATATAGAAAATTCAGCAAAAAATTTACTTATCTAAATAATTCTTAATATTTTATAAAAAAACATTGACTTTTATGCTCTTTTGTGATAAAATATTCAAGCCGCATATTAGGGGCTTTAAGTAAGCGAGCCTAAACTCCGCCCCATAGTAGCGAGTCTAATATAAAGGATAGAAAGATTATGTACGCAATTTTTGAAACAGGCGGTAAACAGTACAAAGTTGAAAAAGGCGATGTAGTGTTTATCGAAAAAATCAATGCCGCTGAAGGCGAAAATGTTGTTTTCGACAAAGTTTTATATGTTGACAACGGTAAAAGAGGCGCTAAAATAGGTACTCCTTACACAACTTCTGTTGTAGGCGCTAAAGTTTTGAAACAGGGTAAAGATAAAAAAATCACTGTTTTCACTTACAAGCCAAAGAAAAACGAGAAAAGAAAACTCGGTCACAGACAGCCATATACTAAGGTTGAAATTCTTGCAATCGGTACAAAGGCTACTGTTAACAAAGCTCTCGGCAGTGCCGATGAAGCTGAAACTGCAGAAGCAGCTGAATAATTATGACAGAGTTTGTTCTTTACTTTAATAAGGAACACTATACAGGATATGAGGTCAGCGGTCATTCAACCGATAACGCGAATGACGACAAGGGCAGATTAGTCTGTTCGGCTGTATCCTCTGCGGTAATTATGACCGCAAATGCTATAACCGATATAGTTAATGCCGAATCTGATATTAAGATTGATGACGGTTATTTAAAAATAACAGTTTTAAATCCTAATGATAAAACAGATTTGCTTATTGAAAGCTTAAAGCTTCATATGACTGAGCTTTCAAAAGAATATAACGGTAACATCAAAATTTCAAACGGAGGTTTACACTAATGATTAGAGTTAATATTGAATTATTCGCACACAAAAAAGGTGTTGGTTCTACTAAAAACGGCCGTGATTCAGAATCTAAAAGACTTGGTCTTAAAAAAGCTGACGGTCAGTTTGTTTTAGCAGGTAACATTCTCGTTCGCCAGAGAGGTACTCACTTCCATCCGGGTACAAACGTTGGCAAAGGCAAAGATGATACTTTATTTGCTAAAGTTGACGGAAAGGTTAAATTTGAGAATTTCGGCGCAGGCAGAAAGAAAGTTAGCGTTTACGCTGAAGCTGAATAATTAAGTTTTTAAAGCAGTTGTTTATAATTAAACAACTGCTTTTATTTTTTCAAAAATATTTTTTACGCAACCAAAAACAGCGAGCTTAAATAAAGCTCGCTGTTTTTATTATTTTATATCTTCTTTTTTTATTTTAAAAATCATTCTTAATATGCCTCTTAACGCTTTAGGACTTTTAACTACTACAACTTTCATAAAGCAGACTCCTCCAAATCATTTGCACCAGGCCAAGCCGAGAAGTACGAGTATAATGCTGAAAACCAGCATTATAGCTTTATAAGGGAAAAATGTCGCGATAAATATACCTGCCGCAAAGCAAAATATGTAACAGGCTCTATGTCTATGCCTTTTCGGCGGACGACATCTTCCTCGCATTTTTCGGCACCCCGTTTGCAATAAATTAGGTGTTTTACCTGCTACTATTATATTAAACTTTATAAAAAGTGTGATTAAAACACTTTTATTAACAAAGCATTTCCTTTACCGATAATTATTTCTGTATCATTTACAGGCTCATTACTTACTGCAAACTGATACTGATTTTCTATTACAGCGTTTTCAAGCGGATATTTAGCTCCTGATATACAAACATCTTCTAACTTATCATCAAGTGAAATAATAGAAAAATATGAAAAAGAGCCTTGTTTTATGTGTTCGCAATGGTCTATTACAAGCATTTCAGAATAATCATCGACAATAAAACCTTTTGCACCGTTTTGCTTAAGATAAAGTAAAATCGAAACATTACCTAAACTATGGTCAAGCCTCTGACCTATAACTCCTACAAGCAAAAAATCCTTAAACCCTTTTTCAAGCATTAGTTTAACAGCGGCAAAAGTATCGGTATCATCTTTTTCGCAAGGCAATATCATGATATTTTCTTCTGATTTGGTTGGCTTTTCAAAAGAATCAAAATCACCGATAACAAAATCAGGCTCAACATCCAAATGTGTTTTGTGTTTTAATCCGCCGTCACAAAAGACATAATAATCATCACATTTCAAGTATGATTTAACAACATCATAATTATTTATATCGGCATTGCCGACAATAACACATCTTGCCATCATAACTCCCAATCTTTATATTTCGAGGCATCTTCATAAAGCTTTTTATAGCTTTCTATTCTCGAAAGCGGAATCTTTCCCTCATTTACTGCCTGCAAAATAGCACAGCCTTTTTCTTTCGTATGCGAGCATGAAGTGAATTTGCACTTACCAATATAATCTTCAAACTCACGAAAACAAAACTGTAGATTTTCTTTTTTAATAAGCGCGGTTTTCTCCATATCAATACTTGAAAAACCAGGTGTATCAGCAATAAGTCCGCCATGTGACTCATAAAGCTCAACATGTCTTGTTGTATGTCTTCCTCGGCCGAGCTTTTCACTTATATCAGCGGTCGAAATATCAAAACGACTGTCAATTGCATTAAGCAAGCTTGATTTTCCAACTCCGGAATTACCGCAGAAAACCGAAAGCTTGTCTTTGAATAAAGGAAAAAGCTGTTCAACGCCTTTAGATTTTACTGCACTGACAATGAACACTTTAAAACCGCTTTTCAAATAAATATCTGCGATTTCATCAGCCGCTGACAAATCGCTTTTATTTATAACAATAATCGGCTCAATGCCTTTATCCTCTGCCGAAACAATCATTTTATCAATAACAAATGTATTTGGCGCAGGATGAACAGTTGAAACCACAATAAACAGCCTGTCTATATTTGCAACAGGCGGTCTTATCAAGCAATTTAACCGAGGCGCTATTTCATCAATAACGCCTCGGTTGTTTTCTAACACACTGATTATAACATTATCGCCTACAAGCGGAGAATTGTTTTTATTTCTAAAAGCGCCTCTGGCCTTGCACTCAATAATGCCGTTTTCGGTTTTTACATAATAAAAACCTGATAATGCCTTTATAATAATTCCCTGAATCATCAAGCACCCCAATTATTCAGCCTTTGTTTTTTTGGTTTTCTTTGTTTGTGATGTTGATTCTGTTTCCTGGTCGGTATTATCTTCACCACTGTTATTATCTTTTACCTGAGTAGTCGCAGCCGTAGAAGGAGTTGTTGCCGCTTCAGTAGTAGGTGCAGAACCTTTACTGATATAGATAGTAACAACATCATCCATTACAGCCTGACTTCCGGCTCTCGGATACTGAGAAACTACTACGCCATAAGCTGTATCATCATAAACATAAACCTTATCGCCGATTTTCAAACCTCGGTCGATAATAGTCTGTTTTGCATCATCCTCATACATACCTATAACATCAGGAACGGTTACATCAATCTGCTCAGGTCCTAATGACACATAAAGAGTGATCTCATCACCCGCGTTTGCAACCTCGCCTGCCGCAGGATAAGATTTGATTACGCAGTCTTTAGCAACCTCTTCATCATTTTTAGTAACCTTTTTAACAACAAAGCCGTACTCTTCCAAAGCTTCCTTTGCCTCGGAATACTCAAGCTTTTCACAATCCGGTATTTTTATTTTCTCGCCGCCGGAGCTTACATAAAGAGTAATTTTTGACTTTGATTTTATATTAGTATCAGGTTCCGGTGACTGTTTAAAAATTTCGCCTTCTTTGTAATCGGAATTATTGCTTTTCTCAATTACAAACTCAAAATCCTTATACTTATCATCAGTCTTGACTTCATCAATACTCATTCCGACAAAATCAGGACACTTGATTGTATCACCCGAATTGCCTAAAAAGAACCAAACGAAAAATCCTGCAATCGCAAGCACGAAAACAGCCGCAACAGCCGATAAAATAGGAATTGCTTTTGAACCCTTTTCTTTTTTTACCGGGCGCTCACTTTGTAAATTTTCGCGGTTTGAATAATCGAAATTATATTCGTCATCCTGAATTTTAACAGCATTAGAAGATGTGCTGTAAGAATGATTAAACTGAGCATAAGGATCTCGTCTTAACTCCTCAATATCACGGAGCATATCAAATGCGGTAGGATATCTTTCAGAAGGTTCCTTCTGCATAGCGGCAAGAATTATCTGCTCGAGTCCTTTCGGAATTAAATTATTAATTTCAGTAGGACGAACAGGCTCATTCTGCAACTGCATAATCGCTACCGAAACTGCTGAATCTGCCTGAAACGGCAGCTTGCCTGTTGTCATCTCATAAAGCATAACACCCACAGAATAAATATCCGACTTACCGTCAGTATCATCTCCGCGTGCCTGTTCAGGACTTATATAATGAACCGAACCGATTGCTTTATCGGTAATTGTTTTCTGTTCACTTCTTGAAAATCTGGCAATGCCGAAATCTGCAACTTTAATTGAACCGTCCTTTAACAAAAGGATATTCTGCGGTTTAACATCGCGATGAATAATACCTTTTTCATGCGCATGCTCAAGCGCTTTTAAAATCTGCGCAGTGAAAAAAGCTGCCTCTTCCCAATCGAGAACTCCCTTTTGCTTGATATATTCTTTTAAAGTGATACCTTCGCAATATTCCATAACAATATACTGAAGAATATCGCCGAAACTTACGTCATAAACCTTTACAATGTTTGGATGAGACAAAACAGCAATAGCTTTTGATTCATTCTTAAATCTTCTTTTAAATTCATCGTTTGCAACAAATTCTTCTTTTAAAATCTTGATAGCTACAATTCTGTCATCAATAATATCATAAGCTTTGTAAACGCTTGCCATACCGCCTGTTCCCACAAGCTCGTTGATTTCATATCGACCGTCGATTCGTTTTCCGATAAATCTATCCACTGTTTTTCCTCCTTTTCTTATATATCCTTGGCAACAACGACCGAAATATTATCTCCGCCGCCGTTTTCATTTGCTAAATCAATCAATTTTTCACAAATTTCATCACAATCATTTTGATTTGCGATTTCAAAAATATCTTTCTCATCAATATAATTTGTAAGACCGTCGGAACAAATTAAAATTGTATATCCTTTTTCAAGTCTTGTAACATTAAAATCAGATTCCAAACACTCTTCAACCCCCAGCGCCCTTGTAATAACATTGCGTTTAGGATGGTGTTTTGCCTCTTCTTCGGTAATCATATTACTCTCAATCAATTGCTGAACAATAGAATGATCGGTAGTAATCTTTTTTAATCCTTCTGAATAAATTATATATGCTCTTGAGTCACCTGCATGAATTGTATAAGCATATCCGTCTTTGATAAGTATGGCTACAACGGTAGTACCCATACCGTAATACTCCTCATTATTCTGCGCTAAATCAAAAACATCTAAATTAGCGCCGTTAACCGCTGAAGTCATAATTGTTTTTATAGCGTGGTCGGTAAGCGACTCATCATATTTTTTTATAATTGTTTCATGAATAGAAGTTGCCGCAACCTCGCTCGCAACATTACCGGCTTTTGCGCCTCCCATTCCGTCACAAACTATCAAAAGAGCAGTTTCATCATCAAATTTATTAAATTTAATAAAATCTTGGTTCATCTCTCGCTGCCTGCCGACATCGGTTTTGCCTGCTATATTCATAATAAAACTGCCTCCTTTAAATTTTTATTTATGTTTAGCGCGAAGTTGACCGCAAGAAGCCTCGATATCACTGCCGAGCGTCCTTCTTACTGTTGCATTAAGCCCCATGCTGTTTAGCAGATTGCAAAAGCTGTAAACTGCATTTTTATCCGGCTTAATAAATTTATCCTTATGAACAGGATTTGCAGGAATAAGATTTATATGAGCAATAATTCCGGATAAAAGCTCTTTTAATCTTTTTGCACATTCAGGGGTATCGTTAAACCCTTTAATAAGTGCATATTCAAAAGAAATTCTTCTTCCTGTTTTATTAGTATATTCTCTGCAAGCGGTTATAAGCTCATTAATATTATAACGCTTGTTTATAGGCATAATAGTATCTCTCATCTCATCAAAAGGAGCATGAAGCGAAATTGATAAGGTTATTTGAAGGTCAAGCTCCATCAGCTTATAAATTTTATCAACCACACCGCAAGTAGACAATGAAATATGACGCATACCGATATTAAGCCCGTTATCATTTCCTACAAGCTCTAAAAATCTTGTAACCGACTCAAAATTATCAAGCGGCTCTCCCATTCCCATCAAAACAACATTTGAAATGCGAACGCCTAAATCCTTTTGTGCGGTAAAAATCTGTGATAAAATCTCACCCGCGGTGAGATCACGCGCCTTGCCGCCTATGGTAGAAGCACAAAACTTGCAACCCATATTGCAACCGACCTCTGACGAAACACAAATACTGTATCCGTGCTTATACTTCATAACGACTGACTCAATAAGCTCATCATCATGCAGTTTATAAAGATATTTTACCGTTTCATCCAAAGCCGACTGAAACTTTTTTTCAATTTTCACATAAGAGATATAATAATCCTGCTTTAAAGCATCTTTAAGCGACAGTGGAATGTTCTTCATTTCATCAAATGAATCTACGCCTTTTTGAAGCCAGCCGAAAATCTGATTTGCCCGAAACTTAGGTTGGTTTAAATCAGAAATAATCTGCTCTATTTCACTTAAATTCATTGATTTAAGATCTTTCATTTTATCACCTAATCCTTTTAAACGCCGAAATAAAGAACCCGTCCGTTTTATGTATATGCGGATAAAGTGTCAAAGTATTAATTCTATCTTTGTCATTTTTTAAAAAGTTTTCGGCTATTTTGTAAGGCTCAAAGTTTTTATTTTCAGATAAAAACCTGTCTACAACCTCATAATTCTCTTTTTCATTAAGAGTACAGGTGGAATAAAATAAAAAACCATCTTTTTCCACATATAACATTGATGCTTGTAATAAATGATACTGTAACGACGGTAAATTGTCAACAAAAGCAACATTTTTGTAACGAATTTCGGGCTTTTTGCCCAAAATTCCAAGCCCTGAACAGGGCAAATCGCACAAAACTTTGTTGAATTTGCCCAAATTCGAATTAAATTCACCTGCGTCATTAACAAATGATTTTATAGATTTCAAACCAAGTCTTTGAGCACCGTTTTTAATAAGTTCAACCTTATGCTCATAAAGATCAAGCGCGTAAATCTCGCCTTCATCGCCCATATTTTCAGCTATTGAAAAGCTTTTACCGCCCGGTGCCGCGCAAACATCCAAAATACGCTCACCGCTTTTAGCACCGACGATTTTTGCACAAATTGCGCTTGCCGCATCCTGAATATGAAAATATCCTTTATCAAATCCATATAATGAACGAACACTGCCTGCACCGTTCAATTTAAGTACGTCATCAATAAGCGGATGTACTTTTACCTCACATTTTTTAGCTAACTCATTCTTTAATTCTTCAACAGAAATTTTCAAGGTGTTTACTTTTATCGAAACGCCGTCAAGCTCAAAAAATCCTTCTAAAATCTGTTCGGTTTCATCACCGTATTGCTCCAAAAACAGATTAACAATATCTTTTGAAACCGAATATTTTACAGAAAGATAATCAGCTTTTTCTTTAGGGTATTCAATTTCACCTTCGCGCAGAAATGCACGCAATACAGCATTGACAAAGCCGCTTAAATTTCGCATTTTTGAATTGCGCACTAATTTTACCGCTTCATTTACTGCAGCTGAATTCGGAATTTTATCCATAAACAAAATCTGATAAACCGCAGTTTCAAGCGTATATAAAATAAACGGCTTCATTCTTTTCAACGGCGTTTTAGAATATTTTGAAATAATGTATTCCAAAGTGATTTTTCGTTCTAAAGTGCCGTAAACCAGCACAGTTGCAAACGATTTATCACGTTCGTCCAATTCACTGCCGCTTAATATTTTATCTACAACGATATTTGAATAACCGCCGTCTGAATTTATTTTAATAAGAGCGTTTACCGCTTCTTTTCGAGCATTTGTCATAATTAATCTCGTCTGTTTCCCGTAAATCTTACTACATAATATAAGAATATAAGCAATGATTGCAAAAGTGCCGCAACATAAGTTAAAGCAGCGGCAGAAAGCACACTTTTTGCCCCCTTATATTCACTTTCATTTAAAACATTCATACTTTCAATTGCCACAAGCGCTCTTTTTGAAGCATTAAATTCAACAGGCAAAGTTACAAGCTGAAAAAGTACAGATAATCCGAATACTCCTAAAGCCAAAAACAAAAGCGCCTCAATACTGAAAATATATCCTGCTATTATTAAAAAAGGACTTATACTTGCACCGAAATTGCAAATCGGCACCAATGCCGAGCGCCATTTAATCGGCGAATACCCTTGCGCATACTGAACAGCGTGGCCTGCCTCGTGAGCCGCCACTCCGACAGCTGCAACAGTATTACTGCCGAAAACTCCGTCAGACAAATAAATACAATTGTCTTTCGGATTATAATTATCGGTCAAATTACCCCTGACTCTGCCGATTTTTACATCATTTATACCGTTTTGCTGCAAAATCATTCTTGCGACATCGGCGCCTGTATAACCGCGACTGTTTAAAACTTTACTGTATTTTGAATAACTTGATTTAACCTTTGCTTGCGCAAAAAGTGCAATCAAGAGTCCCGGCAAAGCGAACAAAAAATATAACGGGTCAAAATAATAAAACATTTTATTCAACTCCTAAAAATTCTGCGGTAATCTTTTTGCCTCTTAAAAAGTCCTCTGTTTTCATTCTTTTTGAGCCTTCAAGCTGAAGCTCGGTAATTTTTAAAGCACCTTCACCGCAGGCAACAATAAGTTCTTTATCTCCTGATAAAACTTTACCGAATGGCTCTTTTACACCATTAATTATCTCGGCAGAGAAAATTTTAAGCATTTTATTATCAGTTTTAGTGTATGCAACCGGCCAGGCATGTAAACCTCTGATTTTACAATCAATTTCAAAAGCGCTTTTGCTCCAATCAATCATACCGTCTGTTTTTTTAATTATCGGGGCATAAGTGGCTTCCGCCTCATTCTGCGGTATCGGCTCAATGCTTCCGTTTTCCAATCCTTTAACAGTTTTTACAAGCAGTTCGCCGCCAAGAACCATAAGTCTGTTCCAAAGCTCCTCAGCGGTTTCTCTCTCACCGATTTTCACAGCTGATGACAATAAAATATCGCCTGTATCCATACCCTCATCCAAAAGCATCGTCGATACGCCTGTTTCCTCCTCGCCGCAAACAATCGACCACTGAATAGGCGAAGCACCGCGGTATTTCGGCAAAAGCGAAGCATGAACATTTATGCAGCCGTATTTAGGCAAATCAAGAATATTTTTCGGCAAAAGCTTGCCGTAAGCCACAACTACAATCAAATCAGGATTTAACTCTTTTAAAATCTGATAGCTCTCATCATTTTTCAATGAGTTTGGCTGATAAACCTTTATGCCTAATTCTTCATCAGCAACCTTTACTTCAGGCGGTGTTAATATGTGTTTTCTGCCTACCGGCATATCAGGCTTTGTAAAAACAGCTGTCACATTATACCCGGCACCGACCAAAGCTCTCAACGACTCCTCGGCAAAATCGGGAGTTCCCATAAAAACTATATTCATTATCGGTCTCCTTATACTAAAACTATTCCTCTTCTTTTTTAATTTTATCTAAAAATAAAATTCCGTCCAAATGGTCTATTTCATGACAAAAAGCACGAGCTAAAAGCTCCTGTCCCTTTATTTTAAACTCTTTACCGTATCGGTCCTGCGCTTTAACGGTAACTTTCATCGGGCGGACTACATCTCCCCAAACACCGGGGCAAGACAAACAGCCCTCCTGACCGTCTTGCTCGCCGGAAGTCTTTATAATTTCAGGATTGATAAGCTCAATTTTACCTTCGCCTACATCAATTACTACCGCTCTGCGCAGAATTCCAACCTGCGGTGCAGCAAGTCCTACGCCGTTCGCTTCCTGCATGGTTTCATACATATCATCAAGTAAGGCATGAAGCTTTTCATCGAATTTTTCAACTTTTCTGCATTTTTTTCTTAAAACTTCATCGCCGTCTTTTATTATTTCTCTAATCATTTTTACACTCTCCGTATCAAATAATATTTTCAGGGTTTATATCAGCAAAAACAGAGACGTTTTTGTATTTACCTATATTTCCTATTTCAATTAACAGTTTTAAAATAAGCTCTCTTAAACGCTTATTGTTTTTACATTTTAATATCAATCTGTATCTGTATTTATTATTAATTTTAGGTATATTACAAGGGCTGGGACCTAAAATCATAAGCTTTAAATCGCTGTAATCGGTTGTAATATGCTTTTTCAAGCTGTTAAAAAACTTCTGCGCCAATTCAAAGGTATTTTCTTTTGAAACACCCGAAAAACCTATTACGCACAAATCGCAGTAAGGCGGATATTTAAGCAGTTTTCGCTGTAAAATTTCGGTTTCATAAAACCGCTCATAATCCTGCTTTGCCGATAACATAATTATTTCGTTATCAGGTGAAATTGTCTGAATTACCGCTGTGCCCATTTCACTTCTTCCCGAACGGCCTATTACCTGTGTTAAAAGCGAAAAAGTCTTTTCATAACCGCGAAAATCGTTTCCGTAAAGCAATTGGTCGGCATTGATTACACCGACTAAAGTAACATTAGGAAAATCAAGTCCCTTTGCCACCATTTGAGTTCCTATCATTACATCATATTCAAAATTTTTAAATGCTGTCAAATTTTTCTCATGCGAAAATCTTGTCATAGTGGTGTCGGCGTCCATTCGCAATATGCGAAGCTGAGGAAAAATCAAAGATAATTCTTCCTGCGCCTTTTGAGTACCAAAACCCGAAAGACGAACGTTTTTTTCACCGCAAATTTTGCATTTATCGGTATATTCCTCCGAATAGCCGCAATAATGACACATCAATCTGTTATTTGCGGTATGATAAGTAAGCGGCAGGCTGCAATTAGGACACTCACGAACCGTTCCGCAGTTTGTACAGGAAACAACGACCTGATAACCGCGGCGATTAAGCAATATTATAGCCTGTTTTTTATTATCAACGGTTTCCTTGATTTTTTCGCAAAGCACATCGCTGAAAATCCCGAAATTGCCGTTTTTATACTGCTCCTTCATATTCGCGGTTTTAACCTCAGGCAATGTAACATTACCGTAACGGTGCTTGATTGTATAAAGGGAATAAAAGCCCATTTTAGCTTTTGAATAAGTTTCAACACTCGGCGTTGCCGAAGCCATTAAAAACAGGCAGTTATGATAACGGCAGCGCATTTTGGCAACATCGCGCGCATGAAAACGCGGCGTTGCCTCGGATTTATAAGTATGCTCCTGCTCCTCATCCATAATAATCAAGCCTAAATTATCAAAAGGAGCAAAAACAGCGGAACGCGTTCCGATAGCAATTTTAGCCTCTCCGGACTTCACTCTTTTCCATTCATCAGTTCTGGCGCCAAGACTCATTGCCGAATGAAAAACTGCAATTTTTTTACCATATCGGTTGCTGAAAATGCTCATAGTCTGAGGTGTAAGCGCAATTTCAGGCACCATTACTATAACACCCTTATCCTGTTTCAAACACTCATCAATAGCACTTAAAAAGACTTGAGTTTTGCCCGAACCTGTAACTCCGAACAAAAGTCCGACTTTGCCGTCTTTTTCACTTTTCATATCGGCTTTTATGCTTTCAAAAGCAATTGATTGCTCATCGGTTAATTTTATTTCGGTCATTTTGCCGTTACCGCTTATTTCATAAGGTGAACGCAAAACCTCCATATCAAATTCAGAAATTTTGCCCGCCTTTATCATAGCATTTACTGTTGTTGCGCTAACGCCGGTATAATAAGTTACTTCCTTTACCGACGCAGTTTGGCACTCGCTTAAAAAAGCTGCTACCTGTTTTTGCTTCGGAGTGTATTTTATTAAGTCCTCCTCGCTGAAATTTTCAGGAAGACACACCATTTTAACTGATGCGTCACCAACGCGTCGAACAGCGTTTTCCTGTGTTTCAACAATGCCGTTTTTGACTAAATTGTCAAAAATTTTATCATTATTCACACCGACGATTTCAAGCAGTTTCTTTGCCTTTACAGCGCCTTTTGCATTAAAAATGCAATCAACGATTAATTTCTCGTCGTCAGTCAAATTATCAAAATCTATTTTATCATAGCTTTTCTTTAAAACATAAGAAGTTACAACGCGTACATTAATTCCTATGGGAATCATAGGACGCAGCGCTTCAAAAAATGTGCAGAAAGTCTGGTCTGAAATAAACCTTGCGATTTTCAGCATTTCATCGGTAACAAGCGGTTTTTCATCAATTATTTCAAATATCGGTTTAATTGTAACCGCTTCTTTTTCATCATTGTCCTTTATTTTAACAATAATGCCCTGACGTTTTCGATTTCCCTTGCCGAAAGGAACTAGAACTCGCTGGCCGACAAATATTTTTTCACAAATGTCAAAAGGAACGGAATAATCAAAAGATTTGTCAAAACTAATTGTAGTTTTTTCAACATAAACACTTACAATAAGCGACTTTCTCATATAAACTCCCTCCTTTTAACATTCTCAAAAAACATCAAAAGTCAGGACGACAACGCCCTGACTTTCAAAGCTATTTAACCGTCTAATCTTTCGGCAATTTCATTAATTGCAGTGTTAACAGGTTTTTCAATAAGAATTTTACCTTCGTCATCTGCTTTCTCTGAAATATGTCTTGCGAGCTTAGCAATATCAGTTACTAACTGATAGCGGCTTTCATAAGCATTAATAAGTTTACCAATCGATGGATTTAGCATCATTAATCACCTTTCTATATAATTCTTCCATATTCTTATTATTAACAAGAGCGCTGGCTCTTATAATTGACTTTAAATCATTAACCGCTGTTTCAAGATCATCATTAAAAAACACAAAATCATATTCTTTTGCAAATTTAATCTCTTTCGCAGCTTGTTTTAAACGCTGATCTATAACTTCTTTCTTCTCTGTTCCGCGCTTTTCCAATCGATGACGCAAAACACTTATAGAAGTAGGCATCATAAAAATCATAATTGCTTCAGGCATTTTTTCTTTAACCTTAAAAGCACCGTTTACATCTATTTCAAGTATAACATTATAACCCTCGTTCATCCAGTTTATAACCGGTTTTTTCGGTGTGCCGTAATAATTTCCAACATATTCATTATACTCTAAAAATTCGTCGTTATTAATCATTTCTTCAAATTCTTCACGAGTAATAAAGTGATATTTTTCACCCTCGACTTCACCCTCACGCATATCTCTTGTAATGGTTGAAATTGAAAGCTTTATATCGTCGCTGGATTTTAAAACTTCTTTTAAAACCGTATCCTTTCCGATTCCCGAAGGTCCCGAAAAGATAAACAAGTTACCTTTTAACTTCATATTTTCGCCTCTGATTCATTATGTCTTTCTAAAATATCTTCATTTTTTAAGTAGCTTAAAACAATGTGATCGGAATCGGTAATTATAACCGACTCGGTTTTTCGCCCCTGTGAAGCGTCAATCAATCTTTTTGACTTTTTCGCCTCGGCAATAATCCTTTTTGCCGGTGCGGAATCAGGAGAAAGCACCGCAATTATTCTGTCAGAATTAATTAGATTGCCGAATCCGATATTAATGAGTTTCAAAATTCACACTCCAATTATTCAATATTTTGAATCTGCTCTCTGATTTTTTCAATTTCTGATTTAATATCAACAACTGTTCTGGTAATTTCAATATCTGAACATTTTGAACCGATTGTGTTTGCCTCTCGGTTCATTTCCTGAACGAGAAAATCAATTTTTCTTCCGACAGCCTCATCTGAATTCAGCATATCTTTTAATTGCGAAATATGGCTTCTCAGGCGAACGGTTTCTTCATCAACCGCAGTTTTATCAGCAAAAATGGCAGTTTCGGTTAAAAGCCTTTGCTCATCAACCTTAACATCATCAAGCAGCTCACGCATTTTTTCTTCTATTCTCTCGCGATAAGCCTTTACCGATTCAACTGATTTTGACTCAACCTTTTCAACAAATCCTAAAATCGTATCACATCTTGAAATAACGTCTGCTTTTAATTTTTCGCCCTCTTTGACACGCATATTAATAAATGCGTCAACCGCAGAAGACAAAACCGATTTGACAGCTTCAAAAACTGCTTCTTCATCCTGTTCTTCTTTGCGTACTGCAAGAACATCTGAAAATCTTGTTATGTCAACCGCTGACAAATTGCCGTTAATATTGTATGTTTCGGAAATATCTTTTAAAGCGTCAATATAAGCTTTAGCCAATGGATGATTTACTTCAACCGCAACCGCTGAATTCTCAAGCATATTGATAGTTATGTAAACTTCAATTTTGCCTCGGCTGACTCTATTTCTCACATATTGCTTAACCTTTTCATCCAAAAATCCAAACTGACGCGGAATTCTCGAAGAAAATTCAAAGTAACGATGATTTACCGCCTTGATTTCAGCGGTAATTTCCATATCATCAATGGTATCATTAGCTCTGCCGTAACCGGTCATACTTTTAATCATAAATCATCCACTTTTCGTTAAATTTATTAAAGATTATTATACCATATTCAGCATTATTTTGTCAATGAAATAACTGCATATTTTTATCATACAGCTTTCCTCTTGTAACATCGGATATTTCAAAATCAATAGTTTCCCATGCTTTTTCAAAAATCAGGGTTGGATTGATATTGTCTTCATTGCCGCAAGGAAGTAAAAGATAAACAAAAATGCCGTTTTCAGTATCCTTTATATCAATTCTTTTTATCTTAGGCTTAACATCAAAAGTTTTTATCTGCTTTTTCTTTGTGGTTTTTTCAACAATAATTTCATTTGCCGAGAAAAATTTTTTCAACTTTTCAGCGTTTTTTTCATCGCAGTCAATATTTATCTTAAATTCCGCAAAGCAAAGGTCCTTTGCTTTCATCACAGGCTCGATTACATCTACAACTTCGATACTTTCAGGCACTGATTTTTGCAAAATATCCTTAACCTTTTCATTTGTCATATTATCATCAACAATTCTAAAATCGCAGACATCATATTCACTGACAAAACCTAACGAAAGCGGCAATGCAAAGGTTAAAAATATATGAGGATTAAAGCCTTCGGTATACCATATCGGCAAGCCCGACCGTTTTAATACACGGCTGAAAAGACGGTTTATATCAAGGTGAGAAATATATTTTGCTCTGCCCTGTTTTTTATAAATTAACCTTACATTTCGCACAATCGGTACTCCTTTCAAGTATGCTGTTTGCTCCGCAGCCTGCACATTTTTCACGGCAATTCTCAGTGGTTTCGGCTTTTAATGCCTTTTCCATTTCGCGCACCAAAAAGCTTTTTGTCACGCCGTAATCCATATGGTCCCAAGGCATTACTTCATCATACTCACGCTGACGGTTTGCATAAAAAGACATATCAAGATTATTATCTTCAAATGCTTTTTCCCATTTTTCAAAATCAAGAAATTCATCCCAAGCGTCAAGATGACAACCCTCATCAACAACCTGTTTTAATACTGCGGAGAGTCTTCTGTCACCTCTGGCTAAAACCGCCTCTAACAAAGAGGTTTTACTCTCATGCCACGAAACCTGAATTTTTCTCGAAGTGATATGCTCAATCAAATGCTGCTGTTTTTCACGAACAAGCTCTAATTTATCCTGCGGATGCCATTGGAAAGGCGTATGCGGTTTCGGCACAAACGTTGCAAGTGAAACCGACACCTGAACCCCTTTGCCTTTAGGCTTATTAGGCATATTATAATACAAATCAACAATTTTTTGCGCTAAATCACCGATTGCTTCTATATCCTCCATAGTTTCAGTCGGCAATCCCATCATAAAATAAAGCTTAACCGATGTATGCCCGCCCTCAAAAGCAGTAAGACAAGATTTTAAAATAACCTCTTCATCAAGGTTTTTATTAATAACATTTCTCATTCTCTGTGAACCTGCTTCAGGCGCAAAAGTAAGACCTGACTTGCGAACCTTTGAAATTTTTTCAAGCAATTCAGGCGAGAATGCGTCTATACGCATTGACGGAAGAGATATATTTACCTTTTCTTTTTCGGTCCAATCAAGCATATCGTTTAAAAGCTCTTCAATTCTTGTAAAATCACTTGTAGAAAGAGAGCAAAGCGACACCTCATCATAACCCGTTGTATCACAGATTGATTTTGCTTGTTTTGATACCAATTCAGGCGATTTTTCACGCACAGGACGGCTCATCATACCTGCCTGACAAAAGCGGCAGCCCCTTATACAGCCGCGAAAAACTTCTGCTGTTGCACGGTCAAATACTGTGCTTATATAAGGCACCACAAAATTTTTCGGAAAATACATTTTATTAAGGTCCTGAACAATAGATTTCTTAGGACGCTTAGGTGCATCATTATTAGCAGTTATCTCTTTAACCGTTCCGTCATTATTATAGTTTACATCATAAAAAGACGGAATATATATACCATTAATTTTTGATGCTGCTTTTAAAAACTCCTGTTTTGTTTTACCTGCGAGCTTGTATTCTCTGTAAAGCTTTATAAATTCAGGATTTGATTCCTCGCCCTCACCTAAAAAAGCAACGTCAATAAAATCAGCAATAGGTTCGCAGTTGCAAGTACAAGGTCCGCCGACAACAACTAAATTTTTAAGTGAATCTCTATCTTTTGAATAAAGCGGAATATCAGAAATTTTGAGCATATGAAGCATTGTTGTATAACAAAGCTCATATTGCAAAGTAAATCCGATAATATCAAATTCTTTCAGCTCATCAAGGCTTTCAAGGCAAAAAACTCCTACCCCGGCTTTTTTCATATTTTCTTCCATATCCGGAAGCGGTGCAAAAGCGCGTTCGCACCAAACCCCGTCCATTTCATTCATCAATGAATACAGAATTTTTATGCCTAAATGCGACATACCGATTTCATAAGTATCAGGAAAGCAAAAAGCAAAGCGAACATCAACATCCGCTTTATTTTTTACAACACTGTTAAGTTCACCGCCGGTATATCTGCCCGGTTTTTGCACTCCTTTTAATAATATATCAAGTTCTTTTTGAGTCATATTCATAATCCTTTTTGTTTTTATATTATTTTACTATATTCTCAAGGATTTTTCAATCATTATATTAAAAAACACCTCTTGCTTTGAACTGCCGTAAATTGTGCGGCAGTTCAAAATTACCAAAGGTGTTTTTACGATTAATAATTAATGTCTGATTGTAACCTTATCCATTACAAAGCGATTATCAGCTGATATTCTAAACTTAAAGTTACCGCTCTGCAATTTTACAGGCTGTTTAATCTGAATTTTTTTGCCTTTTGTACCGCTGATTGACATAGAGTCAATATCATATCCGTCAAATTGAACACTACACCAGAACTGAGCTAATTCATCTGCGTCAATATGTAAATCATAAACGAAGATATAGTCACCCGGCTCATTAATTGTAACAGGATATTCTTTGCCGTTTTCAATATTCGTAAATGAATATAAATCTTTCATCTCAGAATCATCGGTTGAAGCAAACTGCGGTTTTACACAGCCTCCCAATACATATTTTTCAAATGTAGGCGATTTAATGATATAATTCAAAAGATTAATACAGCATCTCTGCAAATCGCCTCTTGTAATATAGCCTTCATTAATACCCTCTTCAATATTATCAGGCTGACCCTCGGCAGATTTACAAACCATAAATACATCGTTCTGCGCTCTTACCATCTGTTTTGTATTAGTGTTAAAAGCTTCGCCGCCTTTGCAGTTCATTTTAGCCCACCAGTCGGTCATAACAAAGCCTTTATATCCCCATTCTTTACGAAGAATAGTTGTGTTTAAATCATAATTTCCTGCGCACCAATAACCGTTAACAGGATTATAAGATGTCATCAGCGCTCTTGCTTTACCCTCTTTAACAGCAATTTCAAAGCCTTTCAGATAAATTTCGCGCAAAGCTCTTTGCGAAATAATACTGTCAGCGCTTGAACGGCCGATTTCCTGATTGTTTCCTGCAAAGTGTTTAATTGTTGCAGTAGGACCTGCAACCTCGATACCACGGCAGATTGCGGCAGCCATTTTACCGCTTACCAACGGATCTTCCGAAAAATATTCAAAGTTTCTTCCGTTTAACGGATTTCTGTGAATATTAAGTCCCGGACCTAACAATGCGTCGATTCCGTTCGCACGAAGTTCAAGGCCTTCATAAATATGAAGCTCTTCAACAATATCATCATCAAATGTACAAGCAAGCGCAGTACCTATCGGCATAGAAGTTGCCTTATTACCTGAATCAAGGCGAATACCCGAAGGACCGTCAGTTACACAAGCAACAGGAACACCGAAATCTAATAACGAATCGCACACGCCGCCGAAAGCACCGCCTGTACCGGCAGTAACCTTATGAGAGTTCATGCCCTCGCCTTTTACCATACATCTCATGTCAGCATCGGATAACTGTGCTACAAATTGCTCCATAGTGCATTTGCCGTCAGCAACATCTACAAGCTTAAAGCCTTTATCACCTGTATAAGCTATTTTCTCAGGTCTTCTTTCAACAATTCTTTTTTCAAGATCCGCTTCTTGAGTAGGAGCTTTTTCTTCACCCAAAGTAAACTTATCACCATTTAAAGCAGGCTTAATTCTCTGATAATTTTTTTCAGGCGCTGCAGCTTCATCACATTTATATAAAACAAAGTTCTCAGGAATATCATATTTTTCAACAAGCTCAAGATTTCTTATCGAATTACCAATGTAAATATTGTAACAGCCCATCTCTAAAAGCCAGCTGTTTTTATTTCCCGTAACACCTGAATCATCATAGCTTGCCATATAATCAACAGGGAATGACAAAACTACTGTTTGACTTTCACCAGGCTGAAGTTCTTTAGTCTTTTTAAAGGCACAAAGCTCATATTTAGGTTTACCCAATTTTCCCTGAGGAGCAGAATAATAACACTGAACTACTTCTTTACCTGCTGTTTTACCGGTATTGGTAACAGTTGCGGTAATATGATAAACAGAGCTTTTAAATTCAGCCTTATCAAATTTAATATCAAATGTTGTATAAGAAAGACCGAAACCAAAAGGATAAACAACCTTTTCAGGACAGAAGGTTTCAAAATATCTGTATCCTACATAAATATCCTCAGTATACACATTTTCATGTACATCACCGAAGTTTTTTGTTGACGGATAATCATCAATGCTTTTTGCAATCGTATCGGTAAGTTTACCGCTTGGGCTGACTTTTCCGGTTAACAAATCAGCAACCGCATTGCCGCCTTCCATACCGCCGTGCCAAACATACATAACGCTTTCGATGCCGTATTCTTCAACAAAAGACATATCAATAATATTACCGACATTTAAAATTACGCATACTTTATCAAAAGCTTTTGAAACAGCCGAAAGCATTTCTCTTTCTCTCTGATTCAACTGATATGAACCTTCGGCATTTGAATTATCTTTATCTTCACCCGCGGTTCTGCCGATACAAACGAGCGCTTTATCAGAAACCTTTGCTGCAGATGAAGCCAATTCATCAG
>JBJEIS010000045.1:0-4638 GCA_051877275.1 Acutalibacteraceae bacterium
AAAAATATGCCGAAGCTCAGAGTGCTTATTCTGAAATTCAGAAAACAGAAACTGAACTCGAGGCTGAATCTGCTGAAATTCAGGCAGAGAAAGAAAAAGCTCAGAAAGAGTTTGACGCTCTTGCAAGACAGCGTGCCGAAGCTGCAAGAAAAGCTGCTCAAAGCGGCGGTTCAAGCAGTGTGCCGCAGGTTAAAATTGACGGCGGTTCTTACGGATTCGCTTGGCCTTACGGCGGTTCTTACTACATTTCTTCAGGATACGGTTGGCGTTGGGGCAAGCTTCACGGCGGCATTGATATTACAGGTAACGGCGCTTACGGTAAGCCAATTTATGCTATTGCCGACGGACAAGTTATTCTCTCAAGTTATTACAGCAGCTATGGTAACTGTGTAATGATTGACCATGGTACATACAACGGAACAAGTATTATTTCGCTTTATGCACATGCTTCATCGCTTGTTGTCGGAAACGGCGCTAATGTTAAAAAAGGACAGTTAATTGCATATGTAGGTTCTACCGGTAATTCAACAGGTCCGCATTTGCACTTTGAAATTCGTGCAAACGGAAGCAGAGTAAATCCTCTCAGCTTCTATAATTCATATTAATTAAATTAGCGGGGGAACGGTAAAAAGCCGTTCCCTTTTTCTTTAAAGGAGTTTTTAAGTTGCAATTTAATCTCAAAAAAACAGTAAAATTTTTGTTAACCGTTGTAATTACTTCGGTAATAACGCTTTTAATTGCATTTTTATTGCTCGGGGGTGATGTTTCGAGAATCGCCGAGCAAACATCTTTGCTTAAAAAGGTTTGCACCCTTGATACTAAAATGACAAAGTATGCGTTGAATTTTAACAGCAGCAATGAAAAGAACGGTGACGCAATTGTAAATGCTTATCTTTCATTGCTCGATGATGATAAATATGCTTTTTATTACAGCAAAGAAGAGTTTAAAGAAAAATCTCTTGATACAAAAGGCATAGTTGACAAAAGCATTGGAATTACAATTGCCGTCGAGCTGGGAGAAAAGTATCCTACTGTTATTTATGTAAACCGAGAATGCCCGGCAAAAAGCGCCGGCATAAAGTTAGGAGATAAACTTGTTGAAATTAATAATAAGTCTTTAAAAAATGTATCTGTTGAAAAAGCTTCGGACTATATACAAGAAAAAGATACCGCTGAAATTACAGTAAAGCGAAACGGCAAAAAAATTAAGAAAATCGTTGAATTAGGTGAATTTGAAAACGATAGTGTAAAATGGAGAATGATTGGTGAATCCTGCGTTATTGAAATAGATGAATTTGATGATGCTACCGTTTCACAATTTGATGAGGCAATTGAATTTGCAAAAGAGAATAATGCAGAATCGCTTGTGTTTGACCTGCGCGATAATCCGGGAGGTTATGTAAACTCATGTGCAAAAATTCTTGATAAAATATGTCCTTCGGGCGACCTGGTTAAAATGAAAAATAAAGCAGGCAAAGAAGAGGTAAGTTTTAAATCAGATGCAAATGAAATTGATATGCCTATGGTTGTGCTTGTGAATGAAAATACTGCATCAGCTGCTGAAATTTTTGCAATGAATATTCGCGATTATAATAAAGGCAAGCTTGTCGGTAAAAAGACCTTCGGAAAAGGAATTGCACAAACGACTTACAGCTTGGGCGACGGTACCGCTGTCAAATTTACAACTGAAACTATTATTGATAAAAACGGTGACACTTATCATAAAAAAGGAATTGAGCCTGATGTTGAAGTTGATTTAATAGAGTATGAAGGAAGAAATAATTTGTTTTTAACCGATGATGAGGACTCACAGCTTCAAAAAGCATTGGAGATTGTAAATAAATAGCTTGTATAAAGCTTGATAAAGTGGTATACTTATATAAAAATTTTTCGGGTGAAATTATGAAAATTGTATTACAAAGAGTATCTTCGGCGTCAGTTTCGGTAAACGGAGAAACTGTCGGAAGTATTGAAAGAGGTTTTTTGGTGCTTTTCGGTGCAGCAAAAGGCGATTCAAAGGAAGACGCAGACAGACTTGCAAAAAAAGTTTGTAATTTAAGAATTTTTGAGGATGAAAACGAACGTATAAATAAATCGCTTAACGATGTCGGCGGCTCATTGCTTGTTATTTCACAGTTTACTTTGTGCGCCGATTGTTCGCATGGAAACCGTCCTTCGTTTTTTGAAGCTATGGCGCCTGACGAAGCATCAGAGCTTTATGATTATTTCTGTGAACAGTGTAAAGCATATATACCGAAAGTAGAAAAAGGAATTTTCGGTGAAACAATGAGAGTAGAGCTTGTAAACGAAGGTCCGTTTACAATTACTTTGGATTAGTTCGGAGAAGTTTATGTCAAGAATTAAAAGAGTAGCGGCAATTAATGATATTTCAGGCGTCGGTAAATGCTCGCTTACAGTCGCTTTGCCTATTTTATCATCAGCGGGGATTGAAACCTCGGTTATTCCAACGGCGGTTTTATCTACTCATACCGGCGGATTCAATGATTTTACATACCGTGATTTAACAGATGATATTTTACCGATTGTTCATCATTGGGCAAGTCTTGATTTGAAATTTGACAGCATTTACACAGGCTATTTAGGTTCAATAAGACAGATTGATATTGTGCTTGAAACTATTGAAATGCTTAAAAGTGATGATACTTTGGTTTTAGTTGACCCGGTTATGGCTGACGCGGGCGAGCTTTATAAAAACTTTGACGGAAGCTTTCCAAATGAAATGAAAAGGCTCTGTAAAAAAGCAGATATAATCGTTCCTAATATAACTGAGGCTTGCTTGCTTACCGGGATTGATTATAAACAAGGTGTGCAGACAAAAGAGTATATCCGGGAATTGATTGAAAGATTAAAATATGTTTGTGATAAAAAAATTGTTTTAACCGGTGTTCATTTTGATGAAGAAAACTTAGGCTGTGCTTGTTATGACAGTGAAAACGGTGAAATCAGCTATATTCTGACCGAAGAAATAGAAGGTTTTTATCATGGAACAGGCGACGTTTTCGGGTCGGCTTTATTAGCGGCAATACTTAATGATAAATCGCTTGAAGAGGCTACCAAAATTGCCATGACAATTGTTGTAAATGCAATAAAACGCACTAAAAACGATAAAACAGATGTGCGCTTCGGCGTTCGTTTTGAAGATGAAATTCCAACTTTGATAAGGCTGCTTGGAAAATGAAAAGTGTAGTAAAGGGTATAGTTCCAAAAGAATTTTCAGGTAAAACTTTGTTAGAATTTCTGCGATTTGGATTGAATATTTCATCGACGCTTATAAAAAAAGCCAAACGCATTGAAAACGGTATTTTGGTGGATAAAGAAATTCGTTTTGTAAATAAAACTGTTTATGAAAATGAATTTGTAGAAGTAACGGTTGAAACCGCTGATGAAAAAAGCGAAAATATACCGCTTTGTGATATACCGCTTGATATTGTTTTTGAGGACGAAAATATGCTGATTATTGACAAAGACGGCGGAGTGCCTACTCACCCTTCTTTAAATAATTATGATATAAGCGTTGCAGGTGCGGTGATGAAGTATTTTTCCGATAAAGGAATTAATTTTGTTTTTCGTCCTGTAAACCGTCTTGATAAAGGAACTTCAGGACTAATGATAGTGGCAAAAAATCCTCATTTTCATGAGCTTTTAAAGCGTCAGATGCATTCGGGCGATTTTACGCGTGAATACTTGGCGGTTGTATGCGGCGAGATCAAGACAGACGGAACTGTTGACGCACCGATTTTTCGTGAGGATAACAGTATTATCAAGCGAGTGGTTGATGAACGCGGAGTAAAAGCTTTGACGCATTACCGACCGATTAAAAGCTACGGTGATAAAACGCTTTTATCTCTTCGGCTTGAAACAGGGCGCACCCATCAGATAAGAGTGCATATGGCATATATCGGTCATCCGCTTTACGGAGATTTTTTGTATGGCAGAGAAGAAAAAGACCTTAATCGTCCTGCTCTTCATTCTTATAAAATATCTCTTAAAAATCCGATTACCAATCAAATGTGTGAATTTGTTTCACCACTTAAAAATGATATAAAAAATATTCTGTGATTGCTTAATATCTTATTGACATTAAGCAATTATTTTTATATAATGAGAGTTGTTATAAATTGCTTATTTTGGAGGTATCTTAATATGAATATAGATACAAAAAAACAAGTTAAAGGTTATGTATTAACTGATTTAAAAGAGGGTACAATTAAAGAATTTCCGTCTTTTTGCCGTAAGGTTGCGGCTGACGGTGCAGTTTTACTTAAAAATGAAAAAAACGTTTTGCCGTTTGAAAAAGGTGAAAAAATTTCGGTATTCGGAAGAACACAGGTTGATTATTATAAATCAGGCACAGGTTCAGGTGGCTGCGTTAATGTTTTGTATGTAACAAATATTATCGATTCTTTGATTAATGTAGGTGTTGATATTAATCAAGATTTGTACAATACATATAAAGAATGGTTAAAAGATAATCCGTTTGATGTCGGTGAGGGCTGGGCTTCGGAGCCTTGGTGTCAGGTAGAAATGCCGATTTCTGATGAATTGGCATCATCTGCAGCAAAAGTTTCTGATAAAGCGCTCGTTTGTATCGGCAGAACCGCGGGTGAAGATAAAGAT
>JBJEIS010000046.1:0-3148 GCA_051877275.1 Acutalibacteraceae bacterium
TAAAGAATTTGAAGATCCATTTAAACATTTAGAAAAATAAAAGCAACACCTGTTGCGATTGGTGTTGCTTAGGTGCACCTTTAGGTGCTGCTGGTATTGTTTACCCTTACAGGGTTATTCTTCAAACCACGTCCTTGCGGGCGTGGTTTTGTAATTAAGAATCTGATATCAAAACATATCAGCGATTATATTGACAATGAAAAAACAAATTGGTATAATAAAAACATAAATAACATTCTTAACAAAAAAACAATGTTGACTAACAATATATTGTAGAATTTGTTAAACTCAAATAGATAGTTATTCAAAATAAAAAGGATGTACCCAAAATAGTGTGTTTAATATGAAAGGAGTAATTTTTTATGTTTAAAAAATCATTATCGTTAATCTTATCGTTGCTTATTGCTGTTTCAGTTTTTACGGTAAGCATAATGGTTGATGCAGCTTCAATACCAACGCTTACTTTTACTGAAAGCGGCATTACCGAGACCGTATCGGGAAGCGGTTATAGTATCAGCGGTACAGCATTAACAATCACTTCGGGCGGAACGTATAAAATAACAGGCTCTTGCTCCGAAGGCAGTATAGCAGTTGCAAAATCACTCAGCAGCGTAGTTTTAATGCTTGATGATTTGACACTTACCTCATCAACAACAGCACCTATTGTTGTAAAAAGTTCAAGTTCTGTTACAATTCATTCAGACGGAACATCAACGCTAACAGATGCAGAAAATCCCGATGACGAAAATTCAACTGATACAGCCGTTGCAGATGCGTTTGAAGGCGCAGCGATTAAGGTTAAAAGCGGTTCGTCAGTAACATTTTGCGGCGACGGAACGCTTAATATTGACGGCTCAGCGGTAAAAAACGGTATTAAGGGCGGCGCAACCTCGTCAATTACCTTTAACGGCGGAACATATAATGTAACCGCTGCAAATAATGGTATTGCCGCTGATGGAGTGCTTACTTTTAACGCAGGTACCTTTACCGTTGATTCCGATAATGACGGAATAAAATCTGTTCCCGATTCAACAGATACGGATTCAAGCGGCTCAATTTTTATCAATGGCGGTACTTTCGATATAACTGTTGACGGCGATGGCATTCAGGCTGAAACAAAACTCCAAATTAATAACGGTAGCTTTAATATTACAACTCTTAACGGCTATAACACAACGGGAACAAAGCTTAATTCTTCCTCAAACGGAGTTTTTAATGCAGACACCATGAGCTGTAAGGGCTTAAAGGCTTCCGGTGACCGAGAAAATATTGATAATGATATTGAAATCAATGGCGGTACATTTTATCTAAATACAGCTGATGACGCCATTCACTCTGATGTATATGCAGAGATTTATGGCGGAACCTTTACTATTTATACCGGTGATGACGGCGTTCACGCTGATACCTCTTTAACTCTCGGTAAAGAAGGTAGCACCTATGCTCGTAATTCTGATATAAAAATCAACCAAAGTTATGAAGGAATTGAAGCCGGTACTATTTATGTATATCAGGGCAGATATTATGTTGTTGCCTCCGATGACGGAATTAACGCTGCAGGCGGAAGCTCTAACGGAACAGACCCCGGTCAGGGAGGAAATGATGGCTTTAATCCGGGTGGTCGTCCTGGAGGTCCGGGTCAAAACAATAACAGCAGTTCTTCCACATCGGATTACAATATTTATATCTACGGCGGCAACATTTATGTAAACTGCACTGGCGATGGTATTGATTCAAACGGCGGACTGTATCTCTACGGCGGTACAGCAACCGTATTTTCACAGGCAACGGGCGGCGATAATTCTCCACTTGATTCTGATGGTACATGCATTATTGAAAACGCAACTGTGTTTGCAGCCGGAACAAATCCTATGAACGAAAATCCAACGATTAACAATACTGCATATTTAAAGCAAACTACATCAAGAAGTGCAAATACAGTAGTTGATATCAGTAGCGGCGGAAGTGTAGTTTACAGTACACAATTATTAAGGAATATAAACTATCTGCTTTATACAAATCCAAGTGGAACCTCGTTTACTCTTTCCACAGGCAGCAGTGTTAATTCGTGCAAGAGCGATGATTGGGCACACAACTGGAACAGCGGTGAAATTACAACCGCCGCTACGACAGAAACAGACGGAGTAAAAACTTATACTTGCTCATCATGCGGTGCCACAGAAACCGAAATGGTTAAGTATTACAACGCATCTGATTACGCTTGCGACGGTCATACATCGGAAACAATTGACGAGGGTTACGCTGTAACCTTTGATGTTGATGAAGGCGCGTCGATTAATATTTATTATACTTCTTCAGAAAGCTATACTGTAGCAGACGAAACTAATGTTACAAGTACTGTTTCAAGAAACAGCGAAACGGGTGAGCCCGACAGTACAGGCAGCGGTCAGATTAACTTCACCGTAGTTCTTGAGTCCGGTTACAGCCTCAGCGATATTACAGTTACAGGAAGCTATAATAAAATCAAAGACCCTTCAGAAACAGGTGTTGAAAACACCTATCGTATTACAAAGGTTACAAGCGATTTAACTGTTACTGTAACTACAGTTAAATGCACACATTCAAATGTATCAAATCCTGTTTGGGACTGGAGCAGCGATTATTCAAGCGCTACGCTAAGACTTGACTGTGCCGATTGCGGTGAAACTGTTGATTTTAACGCAACGGTTACAAGCACACTCGGTTCTGACGGAAAAACAATTACCTTTAAGGCGGCTTACACCTTGAATGGTACTGAATATACCGACACTAAAACAGCTCAGGCATATACCGCTACTTTTGTAACGGATGATAATGCAACGGTAAATGTATACTATACTCAGAATTATACATCAGTAGATGAAATAAATGCTTCGGCTGCTGTGGCAAGAGATTCAGACAACGGAAATCCAGTAATTAGCGGTGACGGACAGGTTAATTTTACAATCGTTGTTGCTGACGGCTACGAGCTTGACGGTGAACCTACAATAGAAGGAACTTATAAAAACCTTAAGGATGTATCCGCCGACGCTTTGGTTAATAATACTTACCGAATTACAAAAATCCAAAGTGACCTTACCGTAACAATAGCCGTTAAAAAATCTGAAAGTGAAACAACCAGCAGTGATACTACAACGAGTAGCAATAC
>JBJEIS010000046.1:3248-4629 GCA_051877275.1 Acutalibacteraceae bacterium
TTAAAAAATCTGAAAGTGAAACAACCAGCAGTGATACTACAACGAGTAGCAATACATCAACCGGCAACAATACGACAACCGGCACATCAATGGGTAGTAATATATCAACCGGCAGTAATACAAGCACAACTCAACATATAAGCAATAGTTTAACCGATAAAAGTTTCTTTACTGTTAACTCAACCGCCGCCGGTTCAGTCGCTTCCGCTGTGGTTGCGGAAATAACCTCTCAAAACACAGACGCGGATCCTTCCGGCAGTGAGTACAGAAAACTCTGTCTTAAGTCAACAAAGCAAACAAAAAATTCAATTACTATTTCTTATAAAAAGGTTAGCGGTGCGGTAAAATATATTGTGCTTGCAAATAAGTGCGGCAAAAATAATAAATACCAAATGGTTAAAACAACAACAGAAAAAACATTAACTTTTAAGAAAATTGCAGGCAAAAAGGTTAAGAAAGGTACTTATTATAAATTTATTGTAATTGCCGTTGACAAAAACGGAAATGTTATTTCAACTTCAAAAACAATCCATATTGCAACCAAAGGCGGTAAGGTTGGTAATACAAAGAAAATTACCGTTAAAAACTTAAATACATTGCAAAAAACAATGTCAGTCGGCACAGCAAGAAACATTAAGATAAAGCTTACAAACCCGTCAGGCGTAAAGGTAAAAACGCACCGAAAGGTTTGCTATGAAAGCTCAGACAAGAACGTTGCAACCGTTAACATAAGCGGCAAAATTACTGCAAAAGGCAAAGGTACTTGTTATATCTATGTCTATACTCAAAACGGACTGATGAAAAAGATTAAAATAACTGTAAAATAGTTTCTTTAATATATAGTTGGTGTAACAAGCATCTCCGGCGCTTCATTCTCAAATTGCTTGCCGCTTATAATGCGTAAATATCTCGCAGACTTGAATGTAACATTTGATCCGCAAGTATAGTGATTTAATAACTAGCCTCATAACTAAATAATTTAAAATGCAACCTATCTATTTTAAGATAGGTTGCATTTTTATACTTATTTTTCATGAAACTAGAGAAAAAGAACAAAGTAAATTGCACTTATAATTAGTTAATTTTAAGTTCTTTAAAAAAATAATAAAACAATAATACCTACCTTATCAATATGAATCATAGCAAAATCTAATATTTGCAATAAAAGCATCTAATATTTTCAATGTTTTTAATTGAAAAGTCTGTTATTCTGTAAATAAGTTAAGGAGGTTTTATTTTATGAAAAAATTAATTGCACTTACTCTTTCATTGTTAATGGTATTTACCGTTGTACCAATGATAATTATCTCAGCATCTGCTGATAGTACAGAAACAGAATTACCATTTAGCGCGGATTATTTTACTCTTTCTGATAATACAG
>JBJEIS010000047.1:0-4628 GCA_051877275.1 Acutalibacteraceae bacterium
GTTTTTGAAAAATAATCATCCTCTGAGGCAGAATTCACAAATTCAGCTTCACCTAAATAATTTTCTTTTGAAGTGGTTGTTTCGGAAACAGACAATGCCGCCGCTAAATTTAAATCACCGTCGGCTGCGCCGTATCTCCAGTTAACATATACCGCCGCCGATAACGTTAAAATCAATAATGAAAATACTACTATTCTCTTTGAAAATGATTTTCCTGCTTGTTTCATAATTAGTTTACCTCACAAATTTATTTAACTGATATTTAAACCGACAACACATACTTTATCGTCATTTATATTTAAAGCTGTTTTTACTAATTCTTTTACGACTGCGCTGATTGCATCGTTTTCACCGTTTTCGCAAGCAACAACAACGCCTTTTATGCTCGGCATAACCTCAGTTACAACAAGCGGTACTTCATTTCCGTTTTCGTCCTTATACAGAATATAATTATTTTGGCTTTGTTTATCTTTTTGAAGCTTTTGTTTTTCTTTTGAGTCTGCATCCTCAATCTCGCTTTCGTTGTTTTTAGCCTCAGAAGCGTATATATACTCAACTCCTGTTTCAAGAGTAAGCATCACCTTAACTTTTCCTCCAACCACCTCACCCACCTGTTCTGAAAGCTGGCTTTCAAGATTATCACAATACTCCTCCGCAGTTGTTTTAGTATAAGAAGCTGTTTTTTTATCGTTAGTATCCCCTGCCGAGAAAACTTCAGATAAAAATATCAATGCGATTCCTATTAAACCGATAATAATAATTAATTTAGGTTTTTTCTTAAATTTTTCAAAATATTTGTTTTTTAATTCGAATAATTTCTTCATTTTTATAAATCTCCGACTTCGACATTAACTTTGAGTTTATTTTTTACCTGACTTGTTATTACATTTATATTTGCCTTGTCTTTCTTATCAAATAATATGATAACTGAATCTAAAATTATGCTATTATTTTCATCAAATCCTGTATTAATAATAATTTTAGCATCTTCAATGTTATTTTCACTTAAAATTTCCGAAATTTCATTTTTTGCGGCATATGCCACAGACTTTTCGGCACTTTCATAATAATCAACATTGCTTTCAGATGATTTTAAATCAAATTCAGGTATTTCAAACCCGTTTATAAAAGGCGATATCATACTAATCAGCAAAACTACCGAAGTAATCAGCCTAATTTGATTTTTGCAAGAAGTTTTAGGTATCAACAGCTCGCATAGTCCAATCGCAACCGCAGAAATAATCAAAGAAATTACCGCTTCTTTAATATTCGTCATACCGCACCTCCCGCTATTGATAGAATTGTTACAGAAAAAATAAACATTATTAAAACACAGATAGCAACAGATAACACTATTGACAACGCGCTGTTTAATGCATCTGTAATGTTTTTTATTGAACCTACAAAAAACACCTCTGAAATATCCGAACAAAATACTAACAACAGCTTAAATACTACTATTTTTAATATCAAAGGTAAAAGCATAATTAGTATTGCAATAACTGCATATATTCCGGCAGACGATTTTAATATGCTTATACAACCCTTTAATGAACTCAGCGCTTCACTTACCGATGAGCCGACAATCGGGATAAATGATGAGATTAAAAATTTTGCTGTTTTAGACGCGGCATTGTCAGCCGTATTTGTTACAAATGACTGCATAGACAAAACAGCTAGAAATACTGTCATAGCAGCTGTTAACAAAATAAATGCCGCCTTTTTTAAGAGCTTTATAATACCGTTTAACCTACTGGTTTCGGAAATACCCGATGCAACTGACAATGCCATAAAACAATTTGAAAACGGCAAAACAATAGTGTTACAGCAATATGAAATTGCCTCACAAGTAAAAAACATTACAGAAGAATAAGCTGCGGAGGTTCCGCTTTTAAGACAAGCTATCAAAATACCTGCAAAGACAGGAATAAAAACATTCATAAAAACAGTAACAGTATTAACGGTGGATACAACTTCGGTAATTATAGAGCTTATCGGATAAATAAGTACAGACGTTACCGCCAAAACACAAACTAAATTCACAGAATGATTTATCTGTAGAGAATTGTCTGTAAAAGTTCCGCAAATTGCACAAACAATTATCGAAATAAGCATAATGCTTAAATACTTTAAAGGATAAGCCAAATTACTTAATACATATTCTTTTAAATACTCAAAACCTTCTTTAGAAAATATTTTTTGATAAGAAAAAGGATCAGACGGCGAAATTTCAAAATCATCAACTATATCTTTCACATCATCAGGCGAGTTTTCATAAAGCTCGTCCAAATTATAATCTTCGTACATTTGAGTAAATAAATCTGTATCATCATTAATATTAAATTCAAATGTCTGTGCATTTACACTAAAGCCGCAACAGCAAATAAAAATAAGCATAAAAATCGCAATAACTATTTTCTTCATTTATTTACTAACTCCGTTATCATCGTTAAAACTTCTGTAATCATTCCGATAGACATACCTGCAATGGTTATTTTCCCGGCTAAATCTACTTTATCAGCAAGAGCGCTCTCACCGCAGTCATTGCATATATCTCTACCTATCTGTGTTATGTAACATACACCCAGTGCTTTAAAAACTATTTTTAAATTATCAGACGAAACCGCTGATAATTCAGCTATTTCCTCGATTTTTTTAAAAATATCAGTAGCGAACACCATTGATATTGACAAAATAATTATTGAAGCAATAACAGATGCCGGAACAGCAAATTCAGCAGAATTTTTTCTTAAAATTACTATTATCACAGCGCAAACCAGCGCAATGCCTACTATTGAAGCTATATTCATAACCCGAAAACCGATTTCACTGTTTCAAATAAATCTGCAATTTGTTGGACAAGCATCATTAGCACAACCACAATTCCGGCTAAAGTAACCATCATTGCCTGTTCCTCTCTGCCTGAACGAATCAGCACCTGATTAAGCACTGCAACAATTATTCCTATTGCAGCGATTTTAAAAATTAAATCTACATCCATTTTCTTTCTCCTCAAAACAAAATCAAAATCACAAGCATACCTGACAAAAGGAATAAAGATGGGTACAGCTTTATTTTTTTCTTACTTTCATTTTCAAATTCTAATAAACCCTTTTGAAAAATATCTTTATAATTTTCACAATGATTTATCTGTCCTTCTAAATCCGACTTTCCAAGACCTATAAAAAAGTCATACAAAACATTTTTTTGCTCTTTATCAATTAAAAGCTGATCATTTTCATAACAAATTCTGCGAAAATAATCGTTTAAATCTGTTGTTAAAACACTATTAAACAAGAATTTATAGTTTTGGTCTTTGCAATATGAACTTATAATTTCAGAAACAGTTTCTTTCTTAAATCTGATTTTCTGTTTTATAGAATCAATGAGAATAATAATTGAATTTAATTGTTTTGTTGCAGAAATAAGTTTATATGTAATATAAAATCCGTATAATGCAATACATACTCCTAAAATAATAATCCCTGTTAAACGCATATACTCTTGTCCAATCTTAAAATTTCTTTAACCTTACCCGGAATTCTGTCTAAAAAGATTATTTCATCAAAATAATTGCTTTCTAAAAGCTTTTGGCAAATCGGTCTTGAGAAAAACTGTTCTTTTGTATAGCAATGAACCGAAGTAATAATATTAACACCGCTGTTAAAACTTTCAAAAACGCTCTCACATTCCTCATATGAACCTATTTCATCAAAAACAATGTAGTCAGGTGATAGCGTTCTGATACAAATAGAAATTCCGTAAGACTTTTCATACCCTCTAAGACAATCGGTCATAATTCCAAGGTCAAACTCACCGTTAACACCGCTGATTTCATATCGCTCGTCCACAATACAAACTTTATTCTTTTGGTTTGAGATTATTCGAGCCATATCACGCAATAAAGTTGTTTTACCGCTTGCCGGAGGTCCTGCAACAATTATATTTCTTGCGTTATCACAGATAATTTTTTCAGCACAGCCTATAAAATCATTCGCAATTCTGAAATTCAAAGAAGTAATATTTTTTATATTAACAATTTGATTTTTTTCTGTTACTGCCGTTCCGCAAATTCCTACTCTATTGCCGCCTTTTAAAGTTATAAACCCCATATTTATTTCATTTTGATAACTGTAAACTGAATGTTCACAAATATTTTCAAATAAAATTTGTATATCATTTTGTGTTATGATTACATTGTCGAGAATTATGTTTCTTGAATCCGCTAACAGGCAAATCGGCTGATTTACTCTTATTCTTATTTCCTGAACAACAAAGTATTTTTGCAAATGTAAAATTAAAATTTCCTGTATCTTCATAGGAAAATAATTCAGTATATCTTTTAACTTTTTATTCAATAGCTACACTTCCCTTTTGCATCTTGTCCTTTTGATAAAATATATTAGTCAAGTATAAAAAATATTACTGATTAAAAAAATTCAAAAAAATAAAAATAACACTTGACAAACCGAGCTATATTTGATATAATCATCAATGTTGTAAATATGCGGCAGTGCTGGAATCGGCAGACAGGCACGTTTGAGGGGCGTGTGTCTTTGACGTATGGGTTCAAGTCCCATTTGCCGCACCAACAATGATTAAGAGGATTACCAAAACGGTAATCCTCT
>JBJEIS010000048.1:0-4624 GCA_051877275.1 Acutalibacteraceae bacterium
TGCAAAAATCAATGAGCAAATCGAAGAACAGTTTAAAAACATATGATTAACAATAGTACATTGTTTTAAAACTATACACCGAAAACGCACGAAATTATCTTTTATGCAACATATAGGTACTTAAAAAACACCATTGAAATCCGAACTCACATGCAAGGACATCAATGGTGTTTTTATTTGTGTTTGAACGCATATTACTTAAATGTAAATTTAAAGCAATGTAAAGGTATTTCGGTTACATTCAAGCACTTTCTCATTACGCAGCTTACTAATTTGCAACGAAAGCCCGCTTCGTTCTACCTCAAGATAATCGGCAAGCTCCTGACGGTTATACGGAATTGCAAAAGTACTGCTTTCAGCCTTTTTCGCTTGTAATAACAGGTATGTCATAAGTTTTTCTCTTGTACTGCGTTTTGAAGTAATTTCAATTTTTTGATGTAAAACAAGATTTTTCTTTGCAACTATATTAAGAAGATTTAAAACCAATTGACTGTGAAATGCACAGGCTTTTTTGCACGGACCGGCAACAAGCAATGCGTCTATTAGTAAAATCTTTGTGTCCTCTGCGGCCACCACATCGACAGGGAGCGATTTCAACCCGGCACAGGCGAATGCCTCGCCGAATAGCTGCGACGGCTCAATGTTTGTAAGAATACTGCGATTACCGTAATAATCCACCCGTGAAAGCTGCACACTTCCTTTTAAAAGAATACCTAAATACTTTGCTTTGTCTCCCTCGGCAAATATGGTATCACCTTTTTTATAACTTTTTTCTTTTGCGCAAAGACATTCAAGCATTTTGCTCAAGTTCTTGTCCTCTATATTATTAAAAAGAGCACATTCTCGCAAAACATCAAAATAATTTTTCATATTTTTTCTCCGTTTGTTGAAATTTCAACAGAATTAATGAATTAATTATAGTATAATCAACTTGTCAAATCAATAAACAGGAGGAAAAATAAAATGTTTAGAAAAATAATTAAGATTAATGAAGAAAAATGTAATGGCTGCGGTGCTTGTGCCGCTGCATGTCATGAGGGTGCCATTGAAATTGTTGATGGCAAGGCAAAACTGATGCGTGAGGATTACTGCGATGGACTAGGCGACTGTCTTCCGGCTTGTCCTACAAATGCAATTTCTTTTGAAGAACGCGAAGCGCCTGATTATAACGAAGCGGCAGTCAAAGCGGCAAAAGCCGCAAAAACTCACGAGACACTTCCTTGCGGATGTCCCGGAACACATTCAAAAGCTATTCACCGCAAAACAGAAGAATCTCATACTAAGACAGTTGCAAGTCAGCTTTCACAATGGCCTGTGCAAATTAAGCTCGTGCCTATTAACGCACCGTATTTTAACGGCGCTAAACTTCTCATTGCCGCTGACTGCACGGCGTTTGCCTACGGAAATTTTCACAATGAATTTATCCGTAATCACATTACTCTGATTGGCTGTCCGAAATTGGATGAATGCGACTATTCCGATAAGCTGGCACAAATAATTTCGGAAAACGATATCAAAAGTGTGACCGTCATTCGCATGGAGGTGCCGTGCTGTGCAGGACTTGAAAACGCAGCTAAACGCGCACTTCAGACAAGCGGTAAATTTATTCCGTGGCAAGTGGTTACAATCTCAACCGACGGAAGAATACTAAATTAGTATTATAAGTATATTTTCTTTTGGCAAAAGCCGGTTTGAAAATTAATAAAAAATCCGATTGCAAAAGCAGTCGGATTTTTTGTATTTAAACAGAATTTTATTTTTCAGGTTTCAAAACATCTGCAAGCGTTATTTTTTCGAGATGATCATTTATGCACTTATGAAGATCTTGCCATATCGGCAAAGTTCTGCATTTATACTTTCGCTCACACGGGTTCTCCTTTGGCTCAAGGCATGCAACAGGCGCGAGCGTACCCTCTGTTAATTCAAGAATGCTGAGCAATGTATAATGCTCAGGCGGATATTTAAGCTTGTATCCTCCGCCTTTGCCGTGTAAGCTTTCCACAAAATCAGCTTTAGAAAGCATTGTCATAATACGCTCTAAATATTTCAGCGAAATTTCCTGGTCGGCAGCGATTTCTTTAAGAGGAATGAGCTTATCACCGGCATTTTCTCCTAAATAAATCAGCACGCGCAATGCATATCTGCCTTTGGTTGAAATCATCATAAATACAAAATCCCTTTATTCTGAAAATAATGCGGTAGAAAGGTAACGCTCACCTGTATCA
Organism: Acutalibacteraceae bacterium; assembly: GCA_051877275.1. GTDB lineage: Bacteria > Bacillota > Clostridia > Oscillospirales > Acutalibacteraceae > RUG11462. Next base: position 2,226 of record JBJEIS010000048.1, read on the forward strand.
GGTAAAAGTGCAACAATTGTTTTACCTTTGTTCTCTTCGCGTTTTGCAAGCTCAACTGCTGCTGACACAGCCGCACCTGAACTAATACCTACCAAAACACCCTCGGTTTTTCCGACTTCTCTGCCGAATTTAAAGGCATCTTCATTCTTAACTCTTATAATTTCATCATAAACATCAGTGTTTAAAACATCAGGAACAAAACCTGCGCCAATACCCTGAATCTTATGAGCTCCCGGTTTGCCTTCTGACAAAACAGGCGAACTGTCAGGCTCAACTGCAACAATTTTTACATCAGGCTTTTTAGATTTTAAATATTCTCCTACGCCTGTAACAGTACCACCTGTACCGACGCCGGCAACGAAAATATCAACCTCACCGTCGGTATCTTCAAAAATTTCAGGGCCTGTTGAAAGTCTGTGAATGGCAGGGTTTGCAGGGTTAACAAACTGACCTGCAATAATTGAATTCGGGATTTCCTGTTTCAGCTCTTCAGCCTTTGCAATAGCGCCTTTCATTCCTTTTGCGCCTTCGGATAAAACAAGCTCTGCACCGTATGCTTTCATAAGCTGTCTGCGTTCAACTGACATGGTTTCAGGCATAACGATTATTGTTCTGTAACCGCGGGCAGCGGCAATAGAAGAAATACCTATACCCGTATTACCCGAAGTAGGTTCAATAATAACCGAACCCTCTTTTAAAAGACCTTGTTTTTCTGCCTCGTTAATAATATTGAGCGCAACTCTGTCTTTAACCGAGCCTGCTGGATTAAAAAGTTCAAGTTTTACAATAACCTTTGCTTTTAAATCATATTTTTTCTCTAGTTTATTTAATCTGACTAACGGTGTTTTACCGATAAGCTCATCTACTGAATTATATATTTTAGCCATTTTTATAATCTCCTTTATTTAATTGCCTTGAAGCCGTTTTCAAGGTCTGCAATGATATCGTCAATGTGTTCTGTACCGATTGAAAGTCTTACTGTATTTGGCTTAATTCCTTGCTGTGCCAACTCTTCTTCATTCAACTGTGAATGAGTCGTTGAAGCCGGATGAATAACAAGCGATTTTACATCGGCAACGTTTGCCAAAAGCGAGAAAACATTAAGATTATCAATAAATTTCTTAGCTTCTTCCTCGCCGCCCTTTACATTAAAGGTAAAGATTGAAGCGCCGCCATTAGGGAAATACTTTTTATACAATGCATTATACTTGCTGTCAGGAAGCGACGGATGATTTACGCTTTCAACCTGAGGATGATTATTTAAATATTCGACAACCTTAAGCGCATTTTCAACATGACGCTCAACACGAAGTGACAAGGTTTCAAGTCCCTGTAAGAACAAGAAAGCATGTAACGGAGCAAGAGTTGCACCTGTATCACGAAGAAGTATTGCACGGATTTTTGTTACAAAAGCAGCAGGACCTACGGCTTTTGTAAAGCTTACGCCGTGATAGCTTGCGTTTGGTTCAACAAGTGAAGGGAATTTTCCACTTGCTTCCCAATCAAACTTTCCGCTGTCAACGATTACACCGCCGATTGCAGTACCGTGACCGCCGATGAATTTTGTAGCCGAGTGAACAACAATATCAGCGCCGTATTCAATAGGACGAACAAGATAAGGAGTTGCAAAAGTCGAGTCAACAACAAGCGGTATTTTATGTTTATGGGCAATTTTTGCAACTTCTTCTATATCAATAAGAGTTGCGTTAGGATTACCGATTGTTTCAATAAACACTGCTTTAGTTTTATCGTCAATAGCGTTTTCAATATTGCTTAAATCATCAGCATCAACAAATGTTGTTGTAATACCGTACTGCGGTAATGTATGCTCAAGAAGATTATATGTACCGCCGTAAATTGTCTGTGCAGAAACAATGTTATCACCGGCACCGGCAAGATTTAAAAATGTATATGTAATTGCAGCTGCACCGGATGCTACGCCGAGTGCTGCAACGCCGCCTTCCAAAGCAGCAACGCGCTGTTCAAATGCATCTACGGTTGAGTTTGTAAGTCTGCCGTAAATGTTACCCGGGTCTGCAAGACCGAATCTTGCTGCTGCATGAGCAGAATTTTTAAACACATAAGAAGTTGTCTGATAAATCGGAACTGCTCTTGCGTCTGAAGCTGAGTCAGGTGATTCCTGACCTGCATGTAACTGAATTGTTTCAAATTTATATTTATCGTAATTGTAGCTCATTGTAAATACCTCTTTTTCAATAATTTTTAATTTAGTAAATGGTTTTTAAAATACTTTTTGTTATTTACAACATCGCCACATTCGTCCAAAACGAAAGTTCTTTCTTAATAAGTCTGTAAATATAATAGACATTTTATTTACCTACCTTTCTAATAGGTTAGTTGCATTATACCACCTTTTTCCTACCTTGTCAATAGGTAAA
>JBJEIS010000049.1:0-4544 GCA_051877275.1 Acutalibacteraceae bacterium
TAACAATAAGCGGAAAAACATACATTGTTGACAAAAACGGTGTTGTAATAAAAGCTACTAAGAATAAGCTTATAAAGGTAAGCGGTAAAAAGTGGTACATAATCAACAAATACGGTATAGTAATAAAAGCAAAGAAAGGCAACAAGCTTGTAAATGTAGGTAAAAAAACTTACATAGTTAATAATAAGGGCTTAGTACAGAAATCAACCAAGAATAAGCTTGTTAAGGTAGGCAAAAAATCCTACATAGTCAACAAGAAAGCCGTTGTTCTAAAGAACAAGAAAGCCGTAAAGGTAGGTAAAAAGACTTACAAGATTAACAAAAAGGGTATTGCTACCCGGAAAAAGTAACCGAATTTAGAAGCGGAAAACTGTTGACGAATTGCCGGCAGTAATTCAATTTCCGCTTTATTACGGGTATTGGTCTATAATAAGGATTTTGTTATTAGAACAGTAAGATAATCCGCAACAAAAAATCTGAACCCTGCTCCAATTGGAGTAGGATTCAGATTTTTTTTTATTTGATGGTAAACTTCAAATTATTATAAAAGCTGTTATGTTTATTATACCTTTTATGAAATATTATAAACTACATATTTAAAAATGATAATACAGTATCATTTATTACATTATCCTCATAATCTATTGCATAAAAGCGGTTGCCTATATTTTTACCATCTGCATCGCCCTCAGTATGAGCCCATGCAAAGTCCTGACCGTCAATTTGAACCGTATATTTGTATTCAATAGCTTCACTTACATAAGTCGAGTCCAAATTTACGGTTATTTGATAGTGAAGATCATCTATTTTTGTCATAAACCAATCGGTATCCGCAGGATTCCAACCGTTCATATTAGTTCCAATACTTACATTTGCTCCATCCGGCAATTTCTCAGGTATCGTTACATTAAATGTAACAGGAATATCTTTGCTTTGTATTTCTTTAAATAGTGAAAACTTTTTGTCTTTTCCGTCATATTTTGCAACGATTGTTGTATAAGGAGCAATGGTAACCGTATCGCCTATCTTATAGCTTTTTCCGCTTATCAAATCGGTAAAATCATATAATGTATTTAACTGAATATCACTTCCTGTTACATTATGCGCAACAAACATACCGTAAGAAAGGTTTTCATCGGTAACAGTATAACAATTCAAGCTCTTTGATTCTATTGAAAAATAATTTCCGTTAAAGAATATTGGATAGTCTGTACGAAGCTGAGTAAGCTTTTTATAATAGTTATAAATACTGTTTTCATCATTCATTTCTTCTTCCAAAGAAATACCATCGTCAGCTATGGTATATTTTGAAGGCACTCCAAAGAACTTTTCGTCAAGAACGCACATACCTTCCCCTTTGGCAGAAGCATACCAGTCCATAGCCTCTCGCCTGTTTGGATCAGTAGAATTACTTAGTTGCCCAAGCTCCTCGCCGTAATAAATGAACGGCATTCCCGGCAAGGTAAACTGAATCGAAGCAGCAAGCTTTGCTTTCTCAACAGAGCCCAAATAAGATACTGTTCTTGTTTGGTCATGATTATTTAAAAATGTTGTCATTACTGATGTTTTCGGAACATCAGGAGTGGTATCTGCATACCTTTTTTGCAGTTGTAATTCTCTGTTTACAAAGCCGACAATATTGAGTTCCTCTCCTCCGGCAAGTTTCATAATCTGTTCCTGAAGCGGAAAATCAAATGATGAATCCATACAGTTGAAGAATGAGGCAACAGGCTCAGGATCTGTAGTCCAGTTTTCGCCTACTACAAATGCACCGGGATTCTTGGACTTTACATAAATTTCAAAATCCTGCCACCACTCGTGAGTCATATCCCAATCCGGATCAATAAGCATTGAAGCGTCAAGTCTGAATCCGTCAACTCCCATATCAAGCCAATAGCCGGCAACATTTTTCATTTCTGTCCATACGGCTTTATTTTGGTAGTTTAAATCAGGCATTCCCTCGGAAAAATTACCTCTGTAATATTTATCGTACTTTTCGTTATATCTCCAGCCTGAAGTTGAATCAGGTTCATCTGTAAATTCATAATAATCAGCATAAGGGCTATCAGGATTACTCAAAGCATCAAGAAACCATTGGTTTTGTGATGAGGTATGATTTGCAACAAAATCTATCAGAACTTTTATATCATACTCATGTAAAACACTAAGCATATATTTAAAATCATCTATTGTACCGTAATCCTCATTAGTTGAATAGTAATCAATTACATCATAGCCGTGGTATGAGGGTGATTCATGAATGGGCATAAGCCATACACAGCCCACGTTTAGATCCTTGAGATAAGACGCCTTTGATGCAATACCCCTGAAATCGCCTATTCCATCCCCGTCACTGTCGCAGAAACTTCTGACAAAAATCTCATAGCTTATTGTAGAAGTACGCCAATCGGGATTTTCAATTGTGTAGTATTCACCTGCGGGAAATTTATCAATTAAATTTACAACAAACTTTTGAATCTGAGTAACATCTCTGATGTCTATAACAGCGGAATTATCAACATCAGCGATATGTTTTATCACCTCATCAAAATCTTGTAATCTTACAATATACTTTTGAATGGCAGTTGAATCCTTAATTGATATTGCACTGTCATTATCCACATCACCGTAAAGGTAAGCGGTACCGGAAGAAGTTTTCTCACTTTCAGCTGCTTGCACATTTAGCACCAAGCATGAAAAAAAAATAGAAATAATCAAAAACATACTTATCAATTTTTTCGTCATTTTATGCATTTTCAATCCTCCTTAATATTTTTTGCATAATTTTGTATTCCGTCTTAATTATAGTTGTATTAATTTTGTCTGTCAAGATTAACAATAAATCAACTGAATTATATTATTTTTTATTATATATTGCTTGACATAAAAAGTGTTTTTTCTTATACTTGAGTTGAAAGGCGGCAATAAATAATGAAAAAAATATATAAAAGGTCTTTGCCTTTAGTTTTATCTATATTAATGATTTTTTCTGCAATAACATTTTTGTTTATTAATGCGGATTTTTATGTAGTTGCGGCACAGACTGAAAAAGCCGAAACTGTATCTGCCGATGTTATTGGTGACGCTGACGGCAACGGCGAAGTAAATATTCAGGACGTTACCTGTGTTCAGAGATATTTGGTTAATTTAATTTCAAAAGATGAAATTAACCTTTCTGCTGCAAACGTTACCGGTAATGAAAAACTAAGTATAAATGACGCAACGACAATGCAACGATTCCTTGCAAATTTAATTAATAGATTTCCTGTAGAAGATGTCGATAATAAAGTACAGGTGATTTTTAATGTTACTATTCCTGAAGCACTTGATGAAAATGACAGCTTAGGCATAGGTACAAATCTTAATAATTGGAATCCCGCTAACCCTGAGTGGTTTATGACAAAAATTGATGAGTTACATTATCAGTTGACTGCTGAACTGGATTCGGAAAACATAGGAAAAGAAATAAGCTACAAATATGCTATTCAAAACAGTCAAACCACAGGACAAAAAATTTGGGCAAGAGTGGAAGGAACTTCAAGCGGTGGTGATGCAAATAACCGCACCTTTATTATTGAAAATAAATGTAATGTAATTAACGATACTGTAGCAATGTTTAGAAATGATTTTGATAATAATACAGTAACAAGGGGAACTGTTGAAACATTTACACTTCATATGCCACAGTATTCTGATAACAGAACAAGAGAAATTCACGTTTGGCTTCCCGATGGATATTCCCAAAAAGACACTGACAAAAAATATCCGGTGTTTTACATGCAAGACGGACAAAATCTTTTTGATAGTTATACTTCATATGCAGGCGAATGGATGGTTGACGAGGCTATTGCCGATATGATGGATGATGGTTATGAGGGCGCTGTAATTGTAGGTATTGAAAATTCCCCGGACAGATGGAATGAATACAGCCCTGAATGGGTTAATATGGGCTCTTCCCTGCCGAATAATTCATCTGCCGGAGATTTTGGAAAATTCGTTGATAATCCCTCAGGAGATAAATACGGTGAATTTATTGTTAACACATTAAAACCGTATATTGACAGTCACTACAATGTTCGAACAGATAAAAACAGTACAGGTATTGGCGGCAGCTCTATGGGTGGCTTGATTTCTTATTACATAGGAATGAAATATAACGATGTATTCGGTCAGGTACTTTCATTTTCTCCGGCATTCTGGATGTATAGTGAAGATACTATTGCTTCAGTAGTTGACTCATATGACTACAGTAATACTGACAATCTTCCAAAAGTTTTCCTTTATGTTGGTGGAGCAAATCAAATGGAAAAAGATACAATTCCTTATGTAGATTTGGTTTACAATAGAATGATAGAAAATAGTTATCCTAAAGATAAGCTTAATGCACTTACAGACAATACAAAAGATCATAACGAAGCTGCATGGTCGGAATATTTTCCACAAGCATACAAATGGTTGGTGGAATTTATTTAATAAAATATATAATTTATTTAAAGGAGATTGCTGTTTGAAAAACAACAAATCATTGGAGATTGCAGCGTAAA
>JBJEIS010000050.1:0-4473 GCA_051877275.1 Acutalibacteraceae bacterium
AAATCTATACAGCCATTTAATAAAAAGCATATTGAAATATATTGTTTTTGAATAATTAACTGTATATTCTACCGATAGCGACAGAAATAGTCATTAAATATAATCAAGTTTAGTATTTTTGGCACCTCTAAACTCCTTTATTTATGCGGTTTTTCGATTTTGTACCCAAAAAGTGTTCCCCCATGCGGCGTCGAATGAAAGAGAAACAATTTTTTCTTTTTTATCGGTACAGTAAATCGGTAGTTTTTTGCCGCCGGTTGATGTGCTGAGCGTTTTATCCCAGCCGGCCATGCAAAATGAACCGAGTACCAATGCAGCAATTACTGCAAAAGCACAAAGACAGAGCTTTTTGCTGATAATTATATATCGGAATTTATTCATGAAATCACCCTTTCTTTATAAAAAGTATTCAAAATAAATTGTCCATAATTACAAATTTGGCATAAATTATATTATATTTTTGTTAAAAAGTATAAAATTTTATTGAAATTCTGTTAATATAATGATATAATCAAATTAAACCATTTATCGGTTTGGAAATTAATTATTAAAGGAGAGAAAAAATGAGCAAATCAGGATTTTTTAAGAAGAGCGTTTCATTATTATTGATGTTTGTAATGATGTTTACGTTTGCAGCAGTTCAGTCATCGGTAGGTGTTTCGGCTGCATCTAAAAAGGTAACTGTAAAAAAGGTTGCAGTCACCAATTTAAACAAAAAAGTTTTGTATGTTGCAAAAGGTAAAACAGTTGCAATCAAAACAAATGTAACTGTTACACCGAATAAAGCGGCAAATAAAAAGGTTACATACAAATCTAAAAAGGCGTCAATCGCTAAGGTTGACAACAAAGGTAAGGTTAAGGGTGTAAAAAACGGTTCAACAAAAATCACCGTTACTTCTAAACTTAACAAAAAGAAAAAAACAACTTTTACAGTAAAAGTTACAGCTCCTGTTAAAAAGGTTAGCTTGAATAAAACAAGTGTTGCTATGGTAGTCGGTGCTTCAACTACTGTTAAAGCATCTGTTTCACCGACAAAAAATACTTGTAAAGCAGTTTCTTATAAATCATCAAACACAAAAGTAGCTACTGTTACCGCAGCAGGCAAAATTGTTGCAAAAGCAGCAGGTACAGCAAAAATCACCGCAACATCTGTTGACGGCACAAATAAAAAAGCTGTATGCACTGTTACAGTATCAAATCCGACTAATGCAGTAACACCGACAGGTATCGTTTCTGCAAAAATCATTAATCCTGAAAACAGAAGTTACAGCTACAGAATGTTAGTTACTTTAAATCAGGCTAAAGTTTTAAGTAAAGCAGATTTTGTTATTAAAGAAAAAAGCTATGCAAACGGAACTTATAACAACACTGTTAAAATCGATTCTGTTTACACACCTGATAATAAGAACTACTATGTAACTACATATAATTCTTTAGATAACGGTCTTTACTACAATGTTACTGTAAACGCGCTTGATGGAAATAAATCGTATGAATTATTCTTTAAAGCATCCGGAAAAAACAGTTATGATTTAATACGTGCTGAAGTCGGAGAAAGCATTGATGAAGAAGATTATTATGTTGGCTTTTCAAATATGCTTGGTTATACCACAAGAAGCATTACTTCAGGCACTCTTCCTGCAGGTATAAAATATGATGCAGATAGCAGCTCGCTCCAAGGTACTTTTAAAGCTGTAGCTAACAACCAAAAGGTAGTAATTTCAGCTGTTGATGAGCTGAAAACAGTTTCTAATGCAACCGTTAATTTCCTGGTTGGCGACGAGAATCATATTTATGTTGAAAGTCTTACTGTAGGTGCTGACGAAGATAAGATTTTTGCACATTATTATAACAGTTTTTCAGTAGGTATCGTAGGCGGCAGCGGTGAATATAGACTTTCACTTGAAAATAACTATAACGGTATGTTCGGTTTAGAGTCGTCAACAACATCATCATATGCTGATATTTACACTAATTCTAATAAAGTTGTTGCCGGAACATATAACCTTCAGTTAAAGGTAACTGATGCAAATAATACTGCGCTTACTGCAACTTCAAATGTTCAGGTTATTGTTACTGATACTGTCAAGGTTTCGACCGCTCTTACAAATGCAACAGGATATACAGAAATTTGCTATAGAAATATAGATTTAGATGCTGGCTTCTGGACTAATAATTATGAATCAGAATTAAATAAGCTTTATGACATTTATATGCCGGTAGGATATTATAATGTTTATACATATGATGTCTTTGATAACAGAGTATATTTATCCGGCGATATTAGTGTTACAGGAAATCAAACATTTACTTTTACACTTCCTGTTACATACAAATTAAGCGGTACAGCAGTTGATAAAAACGGTGCTGCTATTGATTGCAGAGTTATTCTTGAAAACTCGGATGAAGACTGGGTTTCATATTATACCGGAGCGACAGGTGAATTTGAATTTATAAATGTGCCAAACGGCTCTTATAAAGTAGAAGTATATGTAAAAGAGCCTTTCTCAGATTCATATAACAAATTAGTGTATACATCACAAATTCAGGTTAACAATAATATTACCGGTTTGAAGCTTGTAACTAATTATGATCCAACAAATATTCAGCTTCCTGAAACAGTAGAAGAGTTAACTGCTCCGGCAACTGTAAATGTTACATCGGTTTATGATAACTATGTATTTATTAAATTCACCCCATCTGAAACAGGAGAATATGATATTTATTCTGTTGGCGATTATGATACAGAAGGTGCAATCTTTAATGCAGCCGGTGAATTGATTGATTCAAATGATGATACAGATGAAGATAATAATTTCTTTATGCATCAGGAATTAAATGCCGATGAAGAATATTATATCGGTGTTGCAGATTGTGGTTTTAATTCTGAATATAGCTTTGATGTAGTTATTGAAAAATGTGTTGAATCTGCTGAAGATATTGAATAAGTTTTAATACACAAAAAAGCGTCTTGATTTTCAAGACGCTTTTTCTTTTATTTAAACATAAGGTCAATTAGCTTTTTTGATGAAGGAGAAAGCGAAACATTTTCCAGCGTTACCAATCCGATAGCACGTTTTGGAATCGGTTCTGAAAGCTGTAATTTTTCAAGTTCACCCGAAACTAATTTTTCGCTTACATACTGTTCAATTACTGCGGAAACACCAATGCCGATTTCAGCGAATTTTGTGAGCAGGTCTATGCTTCCAAGCTCAACGCAAGGCTTAATATTAATACCTTTTTTATTTAAAAATTTATCTAAAAATAATCGCGAAGAGCTTTTTTTATCAAGCATTAAAACAGGGTAGTTTTCTAATTCTTTCAGATTAATTGTTCTTCGCGCAAGTGAGGAATATTTACCTGAAACCACAAAACAGTCATTAATATCGACTATTTTTTTTATGAAAAGTCCTTCGTTTTCTTCAATAGGTAAAGCGACAAATGCCATATCGATTTCACCTAATTTTAATTGTGATAAAAGCTGACCTGTTGTGTTGTTAATAAGCTGAATATTTATATCGGGATATTTTGCGTGAAACTCTTTTAATACATTTGTCAAAAGTAATGCGCAAACGGTGTCGGAAGCCCCGATTTTAATATTTCCGAATTTTAAATCCTTCATTTCGCTGAATTTTGTCATAGCATTTTCAAGCAATGTATAGGCATTGTCAGCATATTCAAACAGTAGCTTGCCCTCCGGGGTAAGCTCTACTCCTCTTGATTTGCGGTCAAAAAGTTTAGCATCGAGCGATTTTTCGAGCTGCTTTATCGATTGGCTGACCGCAGATTGCGATACATACAGTTTTTTAGCAGCAGCAGAAAGACTTTTTTCACGGGCAACTTCGCAAAAAACGTGGTATAAATCAAAATTAATATCCATAATCTCACCAAGATATAAAAATTATTAATGAAACGTCTGTATAATATAAGCTAATCTTATTATACACTGTCTATAAGCAAAACTCAATAATTTTTTGCGTAAACATATGTTAGCACACTTAATTGTAAGGGAGTCTCTGTATGTACGGCTTTATCGATGTATTGTAGCGGCATACGATGGCGTCGTACGCTATGAAACTAATGAATAAAGTTACATTGACAACGGGAGCGCTATGCGCTCCCCTACAAATACAAACAAGATAGTGAAGGTGTCGCGGGAAATAAGTTCCCCATAAACTTCATTGGGAGAGATGAAAAAATCTTTGGCACTTGACAAGGTGGTGAGGGTGCCACAAGAAATAACATACCCTACAAGTTTCATTGGGAGAAATGAAGAAAAAAGAAAAAACCGTCTGATAATTCAGACGGTTTTATCAATCAATAATTATAATTAATTATTAAACGACAAGCTGATAATTAAACAGCTCTGTCAACCTTTCCCGAACGTAAGCATCTGGTGCAGGCGTATACTCTTTTAGGAGTACCGTTTACAACAGCCTTAACTCTTTTAACATTCGGTTTCCAGGTTCTGTT
>JBJEIS010000051.1:0-18642 GCA_051877275.1 Acutalibacteraceae bacterium
TAAAGGAAGGCGAAAATTATGCCATTAAACAGCGGTAAATATGATGTGCTTATTTTAGGCTCGGGTGTATCGGGACTTTATGCGGCACTCAATCTTGATTCAGATCTTGATGTCTTATTGATTTCTAAAGCGGAATTAAAATTATCTAATTCCTCTTTGGCACAAGGCGGTGTTGCCGCAGTACTTGATAAAGAACATGACAGCTTTGATCTGCATTTTGAAGATACGCTTATTGCAGGCAGACAGGCCAATGATAAACACGCAGTAAGAGTGCTTGTTGAAAACGGTCCTGATGATGTTAGAAACATTTTAAATATGGGCGTCGATTTTGACAAAAAGCCTGACGGCTCGCTTCATATGACGCTTGAGGGCGGACATTCGCGCCATAGAATTGTTCATCACCGTGATTCAACGGGCGACGAAATGACTACCGTTTTGATTAATAAGGTTAAAGAAATGCCTAATGTTGAAATTCGTGAAAATGTGCTTTGCAGTGAGATTTTCCATGCGCCTGACGGATTTTTTGCAAATCTTTTGATAGACGGTGAGTATGTTTCGGTTTCGGCTTCATTTGTAATACTTGCAACCGGCGGTATCGGCAGAGTTTATAAATATACGACAAATTCAAAAATCGCAACCGGCGACGGTATTCGTTTTGCTTATGAGCTCGGTGCAAAAATCAAGGACCTTGATTATATTCAGTTTCACCCTACCGGGTTTGCCGGTGAAACATGCAGAGAGCGTTTTCTTATAAGTGAAGCGGTTAGAGGCGAGGGCGCTTATCTTCTTAACTGCAATAAAGAGCGCTTTATGCACCGCTATGACGAAAGACTTGAGTTAGCCCCGCGTGATAAGGTTTCTCATTCAATAATTATGGAGAGCCGCCGAACAGGTTCGGATAAATTTTATCTTGATATTTCAAGGCTTGATTCAGACTTTTTGAAAGACCGTTTTCCGCTTATTTACGGCAGATGTTTAGAGGCGGGCATTGATATGACAAAAGAACCTATTCCTGTTTTCCCTTGCCACCATTATTTGATGGGCGGAATACAGGTTGACGATAATTCGTTTACGGGTATTTCAAGACTTTATGCGGTCGGCGAGTGTTCAAACACAGGGGTTCACGGCAAAAACCGACTTGCTTCAAACTCATTGCTTGAGGCGCTTGTTTTTTCAAAACGCGCCGCAAAAGAAATTAACCGTCAGATTCATGACCCTAATTTTGTTGCGGTTCACGGAGCGCCGCCGCCGATTGTCAACGGCACAGCGCCGCTGCCGAAAGGTATTCGTACGCAGATTCGTGATATTATGCAAAAAGCGCATTTTGTAATACCTGATGCGAATGCCGCTGAAAAAGGACTTAAAATTATTGAACAAATCAGGCGCAGACTTGACAATGATATTTTTGAAAAAACCGCAGATTATTGCGAGGCAAAATCACTTGCAACTGTTGCGGCAATTATACTCAGAGGAGCTTTGAACAGATGAAGTTATTACAGTTTTATGTAGACGAGCTTATCAAAACCGCGATTTCAGAGGATATTAATTATATTGATACGTCAGCGGATTTGGTTATTGATGAAGATGATATGACTACTGCTTATTTTGAGGCAAAAGCAGACGGAGTTTTATGCGGACTCGATGTGGCTTTGCGAGTTTTTGAACTTCTTGATAAAGATTTTAAGGCAAAGGTTTATAAAAAAGAAGGCGAAAAAATCAAAAAAGGCGATATTATTGCAGACCTTTCGGGTCATACAGTAATGCTTTTAAAGGGCGAACGCACCGCGCTTAACCTTTTACAGCATATGTCGGGTATCGCAACTATGACAAACGCGGCGGTAACTCTCTGTGAGGGTACAAAAGCGAGCGTTGCCGATACAAGAAAAACTCTTCCGGGACTTCGTTCTATTCAGAAATATGCCGTAACTGTCGGCGGCGGAAGAAATCACCGCTACAACCTTTCTGACGCGGTTATGCTTAAAGATAATCATATTGACGCTTGCGGCTCAATTACTGGGGCGGTTGAAAAGTGCAGACAGCGCTTAGGACATATGGTCAAAATCGAGGTTGAAACCCGAAATCTTGACGAGGTAAAAGAAGCGTTGGATACGGGCGTAGAGGTTATTATGCTTGATAATATGGATTGTGAAACAATGGCTAAAGCAGTTGAAATGACAAACGGCAAAGCACTTCTTGAAGCCAGCGGTAATATTACTAATGAAACTATTGCGGCCGTTGCAAAAACAGGCGTTGATATTATTTCAATCGGCGCACTCACTCATTCGGTTAAAGCATTTGATATTTCAATGAAGATTAAATAGGAGAAATTAAAATGGATGTATTTTTTGAGCAGATTATAAGAAAAAAACCAAATACAGTTCAGTTGGTTATGAAAATTTTATTTATTTTAGCGGCAATTGTACTTATTTTCTCACTTGTCTTATTTGCGGTTATAAATCTTGGTTATAATTCATTTTTAGCTCCTTTAAGCATTCTTGCCGCTTTCGGTGTGGGATTCGGCGCTTATTGGTACATAAAAAGAATGTATGTTGAATATGAATACTCGATAACAAACGGTGATTTTGATATCGACAGAATTTTGGGAAAATCAAAAAGAAGCAGAATTATTTCTACTAATTGTGCGGATTTTGAAGAGTTTGGAATTTATGACGCGGCTAAAAAAGAACAGCTTTCTCACCGGGAATTCGACTCAAAGGTTTTGGCGGCAAATTTAAAAGAAGAAGGACTTTATTACGCAGTTGTTAATCATAAAACCGCGGGTAGAGTGCTTATTGTTATCCAACCGAATGAGCGAATAGTTTCTGCTTTAAAAAAATTCATTCCGAGGACTGTGCAAAATGATGTTTTCGGGCATTGATTTAGTTGAAATAAGCCGAATTGAAAAAGCAATGGAAAATCCTCGCTTTTTAGAAAAGTATTTCGGTGAAAACGAGATTTTAGAATTTGAAAAAAAAAATTATAAACCTGAAAGCGTAGCGGCGGCTTTTGCCGCAAAAGAGGCTTTTTCAAAAGTGCTTAAAACCGGGCTTTCGGGTTTTTCGCTTTCTGAGGTTGAGCTTTTGCATGAAAAAAACGGCGCGCCTTATTTATCGCTTTCGGGCAAAGCTCAAAAACTTGCAAAAGATTTACAGTTTACCGTCAGCATTACTCATACAAAGGATTTGGCGCAGGCTATTGTTATAGGATATTGAAAGAAAGGTGAGAAAAAATGATAAAGTGGCTTTCAAATTTTTGGTATCACTATAAATTCAGAACCGTTATGTGTTTGATTCTTGCTGTTGTTGTGGGAATCGGCGTTTATGAGGCTGTTACAAGAGAAGATTATGATATGAAGGTTTATCTTTATATGAGCCAGGTTGTAAGCTCCGATGTTGAGTGTGCGCTTGAAGAGACTATTGAAGATTACTTCAGCAAAAACGGTGAGGAGAAAAATGTCTGCGTTATCAATTTTTCTTATGACCCTTATTCTGAAAACGGTGATAACAAAACTTCATATGCGGCGGCGCTTGCAGGTGAGTTGCGAATGAAGAAAGATTTTCTGTTTATTACCGACAGCTACCGTTTTGAAGAGTTAAATACAAACGAAGTTTTTGAAAATGTTTTTTCAAAACAGGATTATTTTGATAAGTATGATAATAAGGCTTTTTCAATTAAAGGCAGCGCTTTTGAAACCGATTTTATTAAGAGTATGAATAAAAATAATGTTACGGTTTCAAAAATGCCTGAATTATTTGTTTCGCTTGTAAATGCGCCTGAAAAAGACAGTAAGAATTATCAGAACTATATTTATGCCGAGGAATTAGCTAAATTAATTGTAAACAGCAAATAATTTTTTTCATAGCACCAAATGAAAAATCCCTGAGTCATTGCCGTAAGCAATGTCAGCTCCCTTTAGTGCAAGGGAGCCTCTGTGGGTATCAATGAGTGCATACGGATATATTAAGATATTGAGGGTGTAGCAAGAAATAATGCACCCAACAAGACTAATTTGAAGTAATGAAAAATTGAGAAAGAGTGGTTAAAAAGTGTTTTCACAAGTGAACAGCATGGGAGTTTGGGGCATTGAAGCTTATAAAGTTTCGGTTGAAACAAATATTTCAACAGGTATGCCTTGTTTTGATATTGTCGGCTTGCCTGACGCTTCGGTCAGAGAGTCGCGCGAACGTGTGCGCTCGGCAATTAAAAATAACGGCTTTAAATTCCCGGTTTCACGCATTGTTATAAACCTTGCTCCTGCCGATGTTAAGAAAGAAGGTTCGGTTTACGACCTGCCTATTCTTATAGGGGTATTACTTGCAAGCGGTGAGATTGATTGTGATATTTCCGACAGTATGTTTGTCGGCGAGCTTTCGCTTAAAGGTGAAATAAGACCGATAAAAGGATTGCTTTCAATGGCGGTAAAAGCTGAAGAATGCGGTATCAAAAAAATGTTTGTGCCTTGTGAAATAGCGGTGCAGGCGGCGGTGGTAGAAGGCATTGAAGTCTACCCTGTTCATAATGTCGCGCAGCTGATAAATCATTTAAAAGGCGAAAATTTGATAAAACCGGTAAGCGCGCCTAGCTTTAACGAGGCTTTAAATTCAGCGGCGGCTGATAATCTTCTTGATTTTTGTGATGTCGCAGGACAGGAGTTTGCGAAATATGCCGCTGAAATTGCCTGCGCGGGAGGGCATAATTTACTTCTTATCGGTCCTCCCGGTTCGGGTAAAAGTATGATTGCAAAACGTATTCCGACAATCCTACCTTCGCTTAGCTTTGAAGAGGCGATTAAAACCAGTGAAATTCATTCGGTTGCGGGCAATTTAAGCAATGATACGCCGATTATCACATCGCGACCGTTTCGCTCTCCGCATCATACTGTTTCAGCGGCGGCTCTTTCGGGCGGCGGTTCAAATCCCGCTCCCGGCGAGGTTTCGCTCGCACATAACGGTGTGTTGTTTCTTGATGAATTGCCTGAATTTCCGAAAAAATCTATGGAGGCTTTGCGCCAGCCGCTTGAGGACGGAAAAATTACAATTTCGCGTGTTTCGGGTACGGTTACATATCCTTGTCAGATAATGTTTGTTGCGGCAATGAATCCATGCCCTTGCGGTTATTTCGGCCATCCTACCAGAGAATGTACCTGTTCTGATACGGCAGTCAAAAATTATCTCGGAAAAATTTCGGGACCGCTGCTTGACAGAATCGATATTCAAATTGAAGTTCCGCCTGTTCATTATGATGAATTGGTTTCTAAAGAAAAAAGCGAAAGCTCCGCAGAGATTCGTAAAAGAGTTGAGCGGGCAAGAAAAGTTCAGCTTGAGCGTTTTAAAAATGACGGTATTTTCTGCAATGCTCAAATGACATCGGCTATGCTGAAAAAATACTGCGAGTTAGATGATGAAGCAAGCAGTTATTTGAAGCTTGGGTTTGAAAGGCTTGCGATGTCTGGCAGAGCCTATGACAGAATACTGAAGGTTTCAAGAACAATTGCCGATTTGGACTCAAGTGAGAATATATTGAAAAAGCATATTGCACAAGCTTTCAGACTTCGCAGTCTTGATAAAAAATACTGGAATAATATATAGATAAACTCTGTATTTACAGGTGTCGAATAATGCAAAGAAAAGATTTGGCAAGTTGTATATAAAAAACAAAAAATATTGGTAAGATTACACAAAAATTGTGTAAAGGGTTGTTTTAATGTTGAAAATCAAAAAGCTTTGTGCTATACTTACTATGCCAAAAAAAGAAAAAATTTATGGGAGGTTTCTGATTATGAAATTAACAAAAAAAGCAATTAGCATTGCTTTGGCAATCGTAATGGCAGTCAGCGCATTGGCTGTTACAACCATTACTTCTTTCGCCGAAGAAAGCGACTATGATGAAAATATCATTGTTTCTTATGACGAATTTATTAATGACTATTCTTATGGTACAGGTGCAACAGCAACTTGGCCAAGACAGTTAACTTTTAACCAGGATGGCTGGATGAGATTCCAGAGCAGAACTGCTGAGGAAGTTGCAGCAAAACCTGACGGTTCAGGCGAAGGCTACTATGAACAGCAGTGGCAGTACAGAGGAATTGCTACTCCTGAATATGATGAGCAGTTCCACAATGCAGTAGGTGCATCATTGGATAACGGAATGGGCTTTCGTATTTATCTTTATGTTAAAAGCGCAGAGCTTGCACTTGCTGATGACACATATGATAAAAATGCATATGTAGAGTTGCAATGCTCTTTCAGAGTTAGATATGATTCAAATGAAGACGGAGTTCTTGATGCAACAGATGATGTAATCAGCATTGCAGGTACACCTAGAACAAGCATCAATGGTAACTACGGTTTTAGATGGATTGATAACTTCTTCTCAACAATGGAATTGGCTGACGCAATTGATGCCGGTCTCAGCTACAAGTTGGAAGAAATGAGCATCTTTGCACAGAACTATACCAATGAAAAATCTGATAAGAAAAACTCTAAAGGTCAGTATTTAGGTCTTGGTAACCTTGATGTTGTTATGTCACCTTGCTACACAAAGACTCTTCCTGGCTTTGATGATTACAACGGTGATAACATCGCAACATTTGATGCATCAACTCAAATTGACTTTGACTCATTTACAAAAGGTTTAGATTTCAATACAAGTGACTGGACTTGGACTACCGAGAATGTTAATGATGTTGAAAAAACAAAATATCAACTCGGTAACATTAAGAGAGACGAGAATAATTATCCTATCAGAGCAAACGGAAGCATTTATAAACCAACTCCTGTAGGTTACAAAGCTCCTGCTGCTGATAAAATCACATGCAGCAATATTGCAGCTTCTAATGTTACAGAAACATCTATGACAGTTACATGGGATTCAAATGTTGAAGCAACAAACTATCAGATTAGAGTTTCAGATGCAGCAGGTAATACTGTATTAAATAAACAGACTACTGCAAAATCTTATGATGTTACCGGTCTTAGTGCTGCTACATCTTATAAAGTTGAAGTAAGAGCTTATAACGGTTCAGCTTGGGGTGACTTTGCATCAGCTACTTTAACTACACTCGGCGGCAGTGTAACACAGCCTTCAACTGCTCCTACAACAAATGCTCCGGCTCCAACAACAAAAGCTCCTGCTGCTACTCCTACAACTGTAAAACCTGCAGCTGTAATGAGCACAAGCGCTAAACCTGTAGCTAAGCTTGCTAAAGGTAAAAAGATGATTACTGTTAAAATTAGCAAGAAAGTTGCTAATGCACAGGGTTATCAGATTCAGTATTCAACAAATAAGAAGTTTAAGAAAGCTAAAACAAAAACTTTAGCAGCTTCAAAATCTTCTTTGAAAATTAAAAAGTTGAAAGCTAAGACAAAATACTATGTAAGAGTAAGAGCTTATTCAACAGTAAACGGTCAAAAAGTTTACAGCAAATGGTCAAAAACTCTTAACACAAAAACAAAATAATTAATATTTGGTAATTAAAAAACCGCCCAAAAAGGGCGGTTTTTTGATGTTTAATTATGGCTTTTTATTCGTTTTAATGCACCTTTTTCAAGCCGAGAAACCTGTGCTTGAGAGATTCCGATTTCATTTGCTACTTCCATTTGAGTTTTGCCGTCAAAAAAACGTAAATTAATGATTGCGCGTTCACGTTCAGGCAGATTTTTCAAGGATTGCTTAAATAAGATTTCATCAATCCAGTTTTCGTCATCGTTTTTGTCGCCGACCTGGTCGAGCACATAAATCGTGTCCCCGCCGTCTGAATATACCGGCTCATAAAGGCTTACAGGTTCAACAATTGCCTCAAGAGCCAAAACAACTTCTTCTTTTTTCAGTTCAAGCTCTTTTGCTATTTGCTCAATTGTAGGCTCGGTGCCGAGCTTTGTTGTAAGCTTTTCTTTAGCTTGCATAGCCTTATAAGCGATATCTTTCAGCGAGCGGCTCACTCTAACAGAATTATTATCTCTTAAGTATCTTCTTATCTCACCGATAATCATCGGCACAGCATAAGTCGAAAATCTTACATCAAGTGATGTATCAAAATTATCAATGGCTTTTATCAGACCGATACACCCTACCTGAAATAAATCGTCGGGATTTTCACCCCTTGCCGAAAAACGGCGTATTACTGATAAAATTAACTTTAAATTTCCTGTGATGAGCTGCTCTCTTGCCTTTTCATCGCCGTTATGTGCTTTTTCAAGCAGTTCTCGTTTTTTTGCTTCCTTTAATACAGGTAGCTGCGAGGTGTTTACTCCGCAGATTTCAACCTTGTTATTATATTGCAAAAAAATCCCTCCAGACTCTAAACATAGTATTGTCTGAAATCGGGAATATTATTTAATGCTATACAGCAAAATTCAGATAAAATCTTGCTAAAAAACAGCACTTTTCGATACAAATTGTTAATTATGAACAAATTATTATAAAATTATTGTTAAATTTTTTTAAAAGGTTTTATTGACTTATTACTTTTGTTTTTTTATAATATTTCTATAGGGCTAAAAAGCCTTATAAAATTAAATTTTCCGTTTATGGGAGGACTATAAAAATGAAAAAGTTATTTGCAGGACTTCTTGCTCTCGTTATGGCATTCGCTCTTATCGGTTGCGGAAGCAAAGAAGAAACAAAGAAAACAGAAGAAAAAGCAGACAGTGTTAAAATCGGTCTTATCTGCTTACACGATGAAAACTCAACTTATGACAACAACTTTATCCAGGCACTTTATGAAGTTCAGAAAGATCTCGGTCTTTCAAACGACCAGGTTCTCGTTAAAACAAACATCGGTGAAGATGAAGCTTGCTACTCTGCAGCTGCAGAGCTTGTTGACGAAGGCTGCGATATAATTTTCGCTGACTCTTTCGGTCATGAAGACTTCATTGTTCAGGCTGCTGAAGAATTCCCAGATGTTCAGTTCTGCCACGCAACAGGTACAAAAGCTAAACAGTTAAAACTTGATAACTTCCATAATGCATTCGCTTCTATCTACGAAGGCAGATATCTTGCAGGTATCGCAGCAGGTATGAAACTCAATGAAATGATTGAAAAAGGCGACATTACTGCTGACGGCGCTAAAATCGGTTATGTAGGCGCATTTGACTACGCAGAGGTTGTTTCAGGTATGACTTCATTCTTCCTCGGCGCTCGTTCGGTTTGCGAAAGCGCAACAATGAAAGTAACTTACACAAACTCTTGGTTTGATATCGCTCTCGAGCGTGAAGCAGCACTTTCTTTGATTAAAGACGGTTGCGTTCTTATCAGCCAGCATGCTGACTCTGAAGGCGCTCCAAAAGCTTGCGAAGAGAAAAACGTTCCTAACGTTGCTTACAATATCAGCACAATTTCAATGGCTCCTAACACAGCTTTGATTTCTTCAAAGATTGATTGGGCTCCTTATTTCAAACTTATCATCGAATCAGTTGAAAAAGGCGAAGCTATTCCGACTGACTATTGCGGTACAATCGAATCAGGCTCTATCAAACTTACTGAGCTTAATGAAAAAGTTGCTGCAAAAGGCACACAGGAAGCTATTGATGAAGCAATGGCAAAAATCAAATCAGGCGATCTTAAAGTATTTGATACAAAAACATTTACTAAAGACGGTAAAGAGTTAACAGAGTATCTTGCTGATGTTGACGGCGACTTCAAAGGCGAAACAAACGTAATTACTGACGGTTACTTTGATGAATCAGGCGACAACTTCAGATCTGCTCCATACTTCGATATTAAATATATTGACGGTATCAGCGCAAAATAATTATAAGCATTAACAAAGGCGGAGCTGCTTTTTGCTCCGCCTTGAAGTGTTTATTTGAAAGGATTTTAATTCTGAAAACAGAGTAAATAATGAATTCATTCTGTTTTGAAAATTAAAACGGAGGTTAAAATTAAGTGAGTAAACCTGCAATTGAGTTAAAAAACATTACTAAACGCTTTGGCAGTATTGTTGCTAATAATAATGTAAATCTTTCGGTTAAAAACGGCGAGATTTTATCGTTGCTCGGTGAAAACGGAAGCGGTAAGACTACTTTGATGAATATGATTTCAGGTATTTATTATCCTGATGAGGGTCAAATTTTTATCGATGGTAAAGAGGTTGTTATTCGCTCGCCGAAAGACGCTTTTGATTATAAAATCGGTATGATTCATCAGCATTTTAAGCTTGTTGATGTTTTTTCGGCTACCGAAAATATTGTTTTAGGTCTTAAAGAGAAAAAGTTTGATATAAAAAAGGCTACCGAAGAGGTTAAAAAAATTGCCGATAAATACGGTTTTGAAATCCAGCCTGATAAAAAGATTTATGAAATGTCTGTTTCTGAAAAACAGACGGTTGAGATTATTAAAGTGCTTTATCGAGGCGCTGATATTTTGATTCTTGATGAGCCTACCGCGGTGCTTACTCCGCAGGAAACACAGAAGCTTTTCAAGATTTTGCGCCGTATGCGTGACGACGGAAAAGCAATTATAATTATTACTCATAAGCTTCATGAGGTATTATCATTGTCAGACCGTGTTGCGGTTCTTCGCAAGGGCGAATATATCGGTACTGTTGAAACCGCTTCTACTAATGAGGCTAAGCTTACTGAAATGATGGTAGGTAAGAAAATTGATTTGAATATTGAACGCACTGAGCCGAAAAATCCTACTGACAGATTGGTAGTTAAAAATATCGACTGCATAAGCCGTGACGGCATTAAACTGCTTAATAATGTTTCATTTTCTGCTCGTTCAGGTGAAATTTTAGGTATCGCAGGTATCGCAGGTTCGGGACAGCGTGAGCTTTTAGAAGCAATTGCAGGCTTGCAGCATATTGATAACGGCGAAATTCTTTATAATAATCCGAAAACCGGAGAAACAGACAGTTTGCGAGATAAAACTCCAATCCAGATTCGCGACCTCGGCGTTCGCCTTTCTTTTGTTCCTGAGGACCGTCTCGGTATGGGACTTGTAGGTAATATGGATATTGTCGATAATATGATGCTTCGTAGCTATCGCAAAGGCAAATCTATGTTCTTGGAGCGTAAAAAACCAAGAAGTCTTGCAGAGAAAATTATCGAAGATTTAGAGGTTGTAACCCCAAATGCCAATACGCCGGTACGTCGTCTTTCGGGCGGTAATGTGCAAAAGGTGCTTGTCGGACGTGAAATTGCGGCTTCTCCGACAGTTTTAATGGCGGCTTACCCTGTTCGCGGTCTTGATATAAATTCTTCTTATCTTATTTATAATCTTTTAAATCAGCAGAAAGAAAGAGGCGTTGCCGTAATCTTTGTCGGCGAGGATCTTGATGTACTTCTTGAACTGTGCGATAGAATTATGGTAATCGGCTCCGGTCAGATTACAGGTATTGTTGACGGTAAAACCGCTACAAAAGAGGAAATCGGTCTTTTGATGACTAAAACAAACGGAGGTGCAGAGAATGAGTAATGAGAAAAAAACAGCTCATGAGCCGTTAATTCATATTACTAAGCGTGCTTCACTCGCTTGGTGGAAAAACTGGATTATCAGAGCAGTTGCAATTATATTAGCGCTCATTGTTTGCGGCTTTGTAATCGTTCTTTTAACAAAATATAATCCTATTGAAGTTTATAAGGAAATGTTTGACGGAAACTTCGGAACAACCCGAAAATTTTGGATTTTATTGCAGGGAATTGCAATGCTGCTTTGTATTTCGTTGGCTGTTACACCTGCATTTAAAATGAAATTCTGGAACCTCGGCGCAGAGGGACAGGTTTTAGTCGGCGGTCTTGCTTCGGCGGCTTGTATGTTTTATATCGGTGACGCATTGCCGTCAGCGCTTATGATTATCGTTATGCTTGTTGCAAGTGTTTTAAGCGGTATTATTTGGGGCATTATTCCGGCGGTTTTTAAAGCAAAGTGGAATACAAATGAAACTCTTTTCACTTTGATGATGAACTATGTTGCAATTCAGCTTGTTTCATTTGCCATTATGATTTGGGTGCCGAACGGCTCAAGCGTTATGGGTGTTATCAACAGAGCAACAAAGAGCGGTTGGATGCCTGATTTATTCGGTCAAAAGTATTTGGTTAACATTCTTATCGTAGCAATTTTGACAGTTGTTATGTTTATCTATCTTAAATACAGTAAACACGGTTATGAAATCGCTGTTGTCGGTGAAAGCGAAAATACCGCAAAATATATCGGTATCAATGTAAAAAAAGTAATCATTCGTACTATGGTTTTATCAGGTGCTGTCTGCGGTTTGGCAGGTTTTTTGCTGGTTTCCGGTACAAACCATACGATCTCAAAAAATCTTGCCGGCGGAATGGGCTTTACCGCAATTATGGTTTCCTGGCTTGCAAAGTTTAACCCTATTTTAATGGTTGTTACTTCATTTTTAATTGTATTTTTACAAAACGGCGCCGGTGCAATCGCTACCGAGTTTCGTTTAAATGAAAGCGTTGCCGATATTTTAACAGGTATAATTCTTTTCTTCATCATCGGCTGCGAATTCTTCATCAATTATAAAATTAATTTCCGCACAAAGCATAAGGAGGAAGCAAAATGATTTCAACAATTTTTTCATTTATCAATGCTGCAATCATTCAGGGCATTCCGCTGCTTTTCGGTGCAACAGGTGAAATTATTACCGAGAAATCGGGAAATTTGAACCTCGGTATTCCGGGAATTATGTATATGGGCGGTATTTCGGGTATTATCGGCGGATATTTGTATGAACATTCAACTGATAATCTCAATCCTGCTTTGTGTATTTTAATACCGCTTATTTCAACACTTATAGGTTCGGTATTAATGGCGCTGATTTACAGCTTTTTGACTATAACTTTACGCGCAAATCAAAATATTACAGGTCTTGCGCTCACAACTTTCGGAGTTGGTATAGGTAACTTTTTCGGCGGTTCTTTATTAAGCTTTTTCAATGAAAGCGGTTCAATTTCGCTTCTTGAAACAGGAAAATGCTATAAAGCTGCTTTGCCGTTTGCTAATGATTTGGGACTCTTCGGAAAAACATTCCTTTCTTTTGGATTTTTAGCTTATGTTGCCGTTATCATTGCGTTGGTTTCATCTTATGTTTTAAGCAGAACACGCGTAGGTCTTAATCTTCGCGCAGTAGGTGAAAATCCTGCAACGGCTGACGCAGCCGGTATCAATGTAACAAAATATAAATATTTATCTACCTGTATCGGCGGTGCAATTGCCGGTTTGGGCGGTTTGTATTTCGTAATGGATTATACCGCAGGCGCTTGGACAAATGACGGCTTTGGTGATAGAGGCTGGCTTGCAATAGCAATTGTAATCTTCGCTCTTTGGAAACCGAAGTTTGCTATTTTAAGCTCATTCTTGTTTGGTGGATTATATATTATCTGTGTATACATTCCTGACCTTTCAAGCAGTTCAAAAGAGCTTATAAAAATGCTTCCTTATCTTGTAACAATTTTTGTGCTGGTTATTATCAGTATGCGTAAAAAACGCGAAAATCAGCCTCCTCAGTCACTGGGACTTTCATATTTCCGTGAAGATAGGTAGGGTTTAGATTAAAGCTAACAAAAAAGCACAAATCCGTTTAATCGGATTTGTGCTTTTTTTAATTCATATTATACTTTTAAAGAGTTTAAAAATTCAATATTCTTTTTTGCGTCTTCAAGCTCGCCGTATTCAATGCAATCCTGCTCAACAATAAAATGTTCGCAGCCCATGAGTTTTCCGACTTTGATACATTTCTCATAATCAACAATGCCATTTTCAAGCGTTGTGATTTTATGGTCATCACCGTCCGGTCTAAATTGTTTTAAATGCAGATAGGTGACTCTGCCGGCATATTTGCGTATGTACTCCTCAGGGTCAAATCCGGCTTTAGCAACCCAGCCGAGGTCAAGTTCGGTTAAAACCAATGGATCGCAAATTCCCATCATAATATCAAAAAGAGTATTCTCACCGTCAGGCTTTGCAAATTCGTGCGCGTGGTTGTGATAACCGAATTCAATTCCTTTTACAATGCATTTTTCAGAAATCTTTAAAAGCTTGTTTGCTGTTATTTCTGCATCTTCAACTGTTTTTGGCTCGGTCCAAGGACAAATGATGGTTTTACAGCCTATGTTTAAAAGCTTTTCAATATGATAATCAAGATTATTTTCTAATTCTTCAAAACCGATGTGTGAAGAAATCGGGTCTAATCCGTAAAACTCAAGCTGTTCTTTAAGATTTTCCCGGTAGGTTCCTCCGCAAAGCTCAACCCCGTCATATCCCATATCGGAAAGTGCTTTTAAAGTGCCTTCAAAATCATTCTTCAAAGAATCTTTTACCGAGTAAAGCTGGATGGCAATATTTTTCATAAAAACTCCGCCTTTTCTGTTTACTTATTTTCAAAAATGTTGTATACTTAATATTAAACTAAAACTAAAAAAATGTAAAGAGGTTATTATGAAAATTTTTGAAAAAACTCCTTATTTTGAAGAAAACAAAGGCTACGAGCCAACCATTGAACCGTTTTTGCTTGAAGGCAAAAACAATCCTTGCATTATAACCTGTCCGGGTGGCGGATATTGCTGTCTTGCTGACCACGAAAGATATGTTGAAACTTTTAATGCAATGGGACTTTCGGTTTTTGTACTTAATTACAGAATTAATCCGTATCACTATCCTTGTGAACTTCTTGATGTTCAGCGCGCGGTTAAATTTGTAAAGTATCATGCTGATGAATTTGGCATCAATCCTGAAAAAGTGTTGATTGCAGGCTCATCTGCCGGCGGACATCTGGCAGCTTGCGCTTGTTGTTTTACAGATGAAGGCAATGATGACGGCGATGAAATCGACAAGCTTTCATCAAAGGTAGCGGGAGGAATTTTATGCTATCCTGTTATATCACTTACCGAGTTTTCTCATCAAGGCACAAGTGACTTTTTCAGCGGCGGTGATGACGCAGTAAGACAAAAATTCTCAATTCAAAAGAGTGTACATAAGGATATGCCTCCGCTTTTTGTATGGCATACAATTACCGATGACGCAGTTGATGTCAGAAATGTGCTTATGCTTGCAGAGAGCTGCCATGAAAAAGGCGTTCCTATGGAGCTTCATATCTTCCCTGACGGTCCTCACGGTATGGGTGTTCCTGATTGGCATCCTTATGTTGCAAGGTGGACAGGACTTTGCAAAGATTGGCTTGAGTATAATAAATTTATAGAAAAGGCAGATTAATGGATTTAGTAAAATTAAAGCGTGATTTAATAAGAAAAGAATTTAGTAGAATGAATGATATGCAGTTTAAAGCGGTTGTTAATGTAAACGGCCCGCTTTTGGTACTTGCGGGAGCAGGCTCGGGTAAAACCACTGTTCTTGTAAACAGAATTGCATACTTAATTAAATACGGTAACTCTTATTTAAATGAAAACGAGCCTTATCTTGATGAAAATGATATTGCACAGATAAACGCATATTTAAACGATGAAACCGATGAAATACCGTATCTTCCGTCGCTTCGCTTAAATGCACCGAACCCCTGGAATATTCTTGCGATTACATTTACAAATAAAGCGGCAAATGAGCTTAAAGACCGCCTTCGCGCACGGATTTCAGACGGCGGCGATCAGATAAATGCAGGTACATTTCATTCGATTTGCGGTAAAATACTTCGTGTAAACGGCGACCGTCTTGGTTTTAGCTCAAACTATACAATTTATGACACCAATGATACAGTTAGAGTTATAAAGGAATGTCAGAAAAAGCTGAATATTGATGATAAGCTGCTTTCTTATAAAACTATTCGTAATGAAATAAGCCGTGCTAAAGATTCGCTTATTTCGCCAAAAGAGTTTTCTGAAACAGTCGGCAGTGATTTTCGTCAAAAACAAATTGCTGAAGTATATAAAATGTATCAGCAGACATTGTTGTCAAATGACGCAATGGATTTTGATGATATGATTGTAAACACAGTTCGTCTTTTTCAGGAGAATGAAGATGTTCTTGAAAAATATCAGGAAAGATTTAAATATATCGTTGTTGATGAGTATCAGGATACCAACCATGCGCAGTATATGCTTGTAAAGCTTTTGGCAGATAGATATAAAAACATTTGCGTTGTAGGTGATGACGACCAGTCAATTTATAAGTTCCGCGGTGCTACGATTGAAAATATTTTGAGCTTTGAGAAGCAGTATAAAGACGCGGTTACAATCAGACTTGAACAAAATTACCGTTCTACAACTAATATTCTTGACGCTGCAAATTCGGTTATTGCGAATAACAAAGGCAGAAAAGGAAAAAATCTTTGGTCGGATAACGGTATTGGTGAAAAGGTTGTTGCGCATACCTCTAATTCTGAGAATGACGAGGCTAAATTTATTGCCGAAAAAATTCTTGATGACGTTGCAAACGGAATGAAATTTTCAGACCATGCCGTTCTTTACAGAATGAACGCGCAGTCAAGTACAATTGAGAATGTTTTTTCACGTTCGGGCATTGCTTACACCGTTTTCGGCGGACTGAAATTCTATGACCGAAAAGAAATTAAGGATGTATTATCCTATCTTCAGTTTATTGCAAATCCGCAGGACGATTTGCGGCTTAAACGAATTATAAACGAGCCGAAAAGAGGAATCGGCGAGACAACTGTTAATAATGCCTCTGAAATAGCCGAGCTTTACGGCGTTTCGCTTTATGAGGTCTTTAAAAATGCTTCAAAGTATCAAAAGCTTTCGCGTTCTTGGGCAAAATTACAGCAGTTTTGCGATATGATGGATGAAATAATTGCAAAGGCAAATGAAATACTGCCGTCACAGATTTTAGAAGAGGTGCTTGAAAAATCAGGTTATATTGCGGCGCTTAAAGCACAAGGTGTTGAGGAGCAGGACAGGGTTGAAAATGTTAATGAGCTTGCAACTGCAATTATGCATTATGAGGAAGAAAACGAACAGCCTTCTTTGCAGGAATATTTGCAAGAGGTGGCGCTGATTACCGATATTGATAATCTTGATGAAACGGCAGACCGAGTTGTGTTGATGACGCTTCATTCGGCAAAAGGTCTTGAGTTTCCTGTCGTTTTCCTCGCGGGTATGGAGGAAGGAATTTTCCCTGGCAGCAGATTAATGTTTGCTTCTCCTGATGAACTTGAAGAGGAACGGCGCTTGGCTTATGTCGGAATTACAAGAGCAAAGCAGAAGTTGTATATAACAAATGCTCGCAGAAGAATGTTATTTGGTAATATTACCGCTAATAATCCTTCTCGATTTATTAATGAAATAAATAATGACTGCATTGAGTTTGAAAGTGAAAAATCACCTTTTGCAAGTCAAAAGTCTTCGTATTCTTCGGCAGGATTTTCGCAGAACAAAGGCGGTTTTTCTTCGGAAAATTCGTTCGGACGAACATCTTTCGGTAAAAATGTAGGTAAATCGGCTTACAGCTCGGCAAATAAGTCGGGCGGTGCAAAGTTTGCGGTCGGCGACCGTGTGTTGCATAAGGTTTTCGGCGAAGGAATGATTGCAAAAGCAACTAAAATGGGCAACGATACAATGCTTGAAATTATTTTTGATACAGTCGGAACAAAAAAAGTTATGGCAAACTTCGCAAAAATTGAAAAGCTTTGATTCAAAAGAAAAGAGCAGATTTTTGCTCTTTTCTTTTTTGCTCAAAACTGAATAAAAGATTTTGAATTGCAAAAAATATTTTCGGTGAAAAGATTTGAGCATAATAAAAATCGAGAATGTAAGCAAGGTTTATAAAAACGGTGAATTTGAAGTAAATGCATTACAAGATATTTCTCTAAGTGTTGAAAAAGGCGAATTTTTGAGTATTATCGGCACTTCGGGGTCGGGAAAATCGACGCTGATGAATATAATCGGCTGTCTTGATTACCCGACAAAGGGTAAATATCTGCTTAAAGACCGCAATGTAGCAGAAATTCCTGAAAGAGAGCTTTGTGAAATAAGACGGCAAAACATCGGCTTTGTTTTTCAAAAATTCAATCTTATTTCAACTCTTTCGGCTTTTGAAAATGTGGCGTTGCCGCTTATGTACAGCGGAATTGACAGAGCGCACCGCGAGGAGCGGGTAAATAAGGCGCTTTTATCGGTCGGACTTGAAAAAAGAATGAATCATAAGCCCTGTGAGCTTTCGGGCGGTCAGCAGCAGCGAGTTGCAATTGCGAGAGCTATAGTCACCGAGCCTGAAATAATTTTGGCTGATGAACCTACCGGAAATCTTGATTCAACCAGCGCCGAGCAGATTATGCGGCTGCTTATAATGCTTAATGAAAAAGGCAAAACAATTGTGCTGATTACTCATGATAAAAAAACTGCCGAATATTCTAAAAGGAAAATCGCGGTTCAAGACGGAAAAATCATAGTTTAAAAAAGACAGAGTGTGAAAGCTCTGTCTTTTTGAATTATTGTGCGTTAGTTGTGGTTTTCACAGAGGAAATAGCGCTTGTTTGAGCTTGTGTGTTGGCAATTTGCCTGCCTTCGTGGTTTATTGTGTAGTTGTTTGTCATAATAATTTTTGAAATCGGTACTATTTTATAGCCGTCGGCAATTAGCTTTTCCAAAATTGTCGGCAATGCTTCGGGAGTGTGTTTTGCGGCGTTGTGAAAAAGGCAAATACTGCCCGGAGCAACCTTTGAAAGAACTCTTTCGCTTATCTTGTCAGCGGTATAATCTTTCCAGTCGAGAGAGTCAA
>JBJEIS010000052.1:0-4370 GCA_051877275.1 Acutalibacteraceae bacterium
GCCGCTGTTTCAGCTGCTATTGCCGAAGATATGGGAACAGATATTTCTGCTATCCGTATTAAATCAATTAAAAAAATTTAACCAGAAAACAAAACTTTAAAGAAAGGTATTAAAGATTATGAAAAATTATAAAGTAATTGTAAACGGTACTGCTTACGAAGTATCTGTTGAAGAAATTTCTGCTGCTGAAGTTAAATCAGCTCCTGCTCCGACAGCTCCGGTTGCTGCAGCTCCTGTTGCTCCTGCAACTCCTGCTCCTGCTGCACCTGCAAACGGTGAAAAGGTTGAGGCTCCTATGCCTGGTACTATTCTCGATGTTAAAGTTACAGAAGGTCAGGCAGTTAAAGCCGGTGATGTTCTTGTAATTCTCGAAGCTATGAAAATGGAAAACGAAATTCCTGCTCCTTGTGACGGAACAGTTGTCGGCCTTTCAGTTACAAAAGGCGCAGCCGTTGAATCAGGTGCTGTAATTTGTGCTATTCAATAAGATAATCTTATCTTAATATTTCTACAAATCAAAATTAAGGAGGATTATTTTAAATGGATTCATTTATTCAATCAATTAGTTCATTTTTCAGCCAGTCAGGCTTTTTCGGATTAACCGATTGGCGAACAGTTGCTATGATTTTAATTTCATTTGTTCTTCTTTTTCTGGCAATTGTAAAGAAATTTGAACCGTTATTACTTTTACCGATTGCTTTCGGTATGTTGCTCACAAATCTGCCAATGGCTGATATGTATCACCCTGAATTATTCGCAAGCGGACACGTTCACTGGGAAATGTTCGGCGGCGCAACAGTCATAAATTCAGCTGACCTTAATGCTGATCTTATAAGTCAGATGTTTATTTCGCAGTCAGGTGATATTTTCATCGGCAGTACATCTACTGTTTTAGGTCATTTAACAGATGTCAGCCTTTCAGGTGAAGCTTATATTAACAACCTCGGCGCTATTATTGACGCTGCAGGCAAAACTATTGCAGACAGTGCGACAATTGCTGTCGACCTTACAGGCTCACATATTGCAAACGGCGCCCTTTATTACGGCACTACCATTATTGCAGACAGTGCAAGTACTGTTTCGGCCGGATTGCTTGACTATTTGTATTTAGGTGTTAAACTCGGTATTTATCCTTGCCTTATCTTCTTCGGCGTAGGTGCTATGACCGACTTTGAGCCTCTTATCGCAAATCCTAAATCATTATTACTCGGTGCTGCTGCACAAATCGGTATTTTCATAACATTTGTAGGCGCTATTCTTTTAGGCTTCGACGGTAACGCTGCTGCTTCAATCGGCATTATCGGCGGTGCAGACGGCCCAACAGCTATTTACACAACATCTATTTTAAAACCTGAATTATTAGGCCCTATCGCGGTTGCCGCATATTCTTATATGGCGCTTGTTCCTGTTATTCAACCGCCTATAATGAAGCTTTTAACAACTAAAAAAGAGCGTTCAATCGTTATGAAACCGTTAAGAAAGGTTTCAAAAAGAGAGAAGATTATCTTCCCTATCATTATCACAGTATTTGTAGCACTTTTAGTTCCGTCAGCAGCTCCGCTGGTTGGCTCACTTATGCTTGGTAATCTTTTCAAAGAAAGCGGCGTTACAGAACGTCTTTCAAAAACAGTTCAAAACGAGCTTATGAATATTGTTACAATCTTCTTGGGCATCACTGTCGGCGCTACTGCAACCGCAGAAGCATTCTTGAATCTTGAAACAATTAAGATTCTTGTAATGGGCGTTGTTGCATTCTCACTCGGTTCTGCAGGCGGCGTATTACTCGCTAAATTCATGAACCTGTTCTTAAAGAACAAAATCAATCCGCTTATAGGTTCCGCCGGTGTTTCCGCTGTACCGATGGCTGCTCGTGTTTCACAAACTGTCGGTCAGAAAGAAAATCCGAAGAACTTCCTTTTGATGCACGCTATGGGTCCTAATGTTGCAGGTGTTATAGGCTCTGCAATTGCCGCAGGTGTGTTAATCGCTATCTTCGGTTAAGGAGGAAAAAACAATGGCTAAAAATCCACTTAAAATTACTGATACCATTCTTCGTGACGCACATCAGTCACAGGCAGCCACAAGAATGCGTATTGAAGATATGCTTCCTGCTTTAGAGCAGTTAGATGAAATCGGCTACTGGTCACTTGAATGTTGGGGCGGCGCTACTTTTGACGCTTGTATGAGATTTTTAAACGAAGACCCATGGGAGCGTCTTCGCACTCTTAAAAAACATCTTCCAAATACAAAATTACAGATGCTTTTCAGAGGTCAGAATATTCTTGGATATAAACACTATGCCGATGATGTTGTTGATGCTTTTTGCCGTCTTTCAATCAAAAACGGTATTAATGTAATCAGAATTTTTGATGCGCTTAACGACCCTCGAAATCTTCGTCAGGCTATTGAAAGCACTAAAAAATACGGCGGTATCGCTGAATGTGCATTAAGCTATACAACAAGCCCTATTCATGATGAAGACTATTTTGTAAAGGTTGCTCAGCAGCTTGCTGAAATGGGCGCTGACATCATTTGTATCAAAGATATGGCTAACTTGCTTTTGCCATATGATGCTTATTCACTTGTTAAAAAGCTCAAAGCAGAAGTCGGTCTTCCTGTTCATCTGCATACTCATAATACAACAGGTACAGGTGATATGACCCTTTTGAAAGCCGCTGAAGCAGGTGTTGATATTGTAGATACCGCTCTTTCACCTATGGCTAACGGTACTGCTAACCCATCAACTGAGTCTTTAGTTGCTACACTTAAAGGAACAGACAGAGATACCGGACTTGATTTAGCTAAATTCACAGAGCCTGCAGCTCACTTCAGAAAGGTTGCTGAAAAGCTTAAAGCCGAAGGTATTCTTGATCCGAAAGTATTAAATGTTGATACTAACACACTTTTATATCAGGTACCGGGCGGTATGCTTTCAAACCTTTTATCACAGCTTAAACAAGCTAATGCTGAAGAAAAATACTATGATGTATTGGCTGAAATTCCGAGAGTAAGAAAAGACTTCGGTTATATTCCGCTTGTAACTCCTACAAGCCAGATTGTCGGTACACAGGCAGTTATGAACGTACTCTCCGGTGAAAGATACAAAATGATTCCTAAGGAATCAAAAGGTATTCTCCACGGCGACTACGGTCAGGTTCCGGGCGAAATTAATGAAGAGGTTCGTAAAAAAGCTATCGGTGATGAAGAACCGATTACTTGCAGACCGGCTGATTTATTAGAACCTGAGCTTGAAAAATACAAGGAAGAATCAAAAGACCTTGCAAAATCTGAAGAAGATGTGCTTTCTTATGCACTTTTCCCACAGGTTGCAAGCAAATTCCTTGAAGAGCGTAACAACCCTACTGTTAAAGAAGAACAAAAAAACGATGACGGCGTAAGAGTTCTTTATGTAGATGACGCTACTCTTTAAAACAAAGTTTAAAAAACTCCTATTGAGTATTAGCTCAATAGGAGTTTTTAGTTATAATGTTAATTTATAGCTTAAATTTATCATACTTATTATTTCATCTAAAGCAACCGTACCATCGAGTAAAACGGAAATCCATTTTGTTTTATTCATATGATACGCGCGCAAATATCCTTTGTTTTTAATCAGCGAATCAATTAAAACAGGGTCGCATTTCACATTGATTATATCTACAAATTCATCGCTGTCAATACCCAGTTTTCTTTTAGGAATATCCATAATAATTGCATACCATTTTTTATTTTCACTATGCCGAAAAACCGCAGTATCAGGCGTTTTCTGCCACAAGTATTCAGGAGATGTACCAAAGGTTTCTTTTACATACTCAAAAATCTTATCTCTTAAAGTATTTTTAACTTTCATTTTTTGTTTTCCTGCAAATTATTAATTGATATAAAATTCATACTGTAGTTCCTTTAATTCTTTTCCTCCGATATTATCAGATAAATACCTTCCGTTGGACTTAAAACCAAATTTTTCATAGAAATTTCTG
The DNA here is from genome assembly GCA_051877275.1 of Acutalibacteraceae bacterium. Lineage (GTDB taxonomy): Bacteria > Bacillota > Clostridia > Oscillospirales > Acutalibacteraceae > RUG11462. The sequence goes on from JBJEIS010000052.1 coordinate 3,981, forward strand.
GCACGGATATTTTCTTCTAAAACATATAAAAAAACTTTATTAAATCCCATTTCTGCAAGTCCGTTAACAGAAGCATTTAAAAGATGTTTTCCATAACCTTTGCCTATGTATTCCGGCAAAAGGTAAACAGATACAATTTCACCGTAACCGCTCATATCAGAAAAACGTGATTTACAGTAACTTGAAGTTCCAATAATATGACCGTTTTCAAGCAAAACTAAAGAATTCATACCAGTTTTTCTTATATTATTAGCCCATCTTCCCTTTGGTATGCTTTCAAGATAATCTTGCGGTATAATGGATTTATACGCATATTTCCAGCTTGATTCATATATATTACTTATTTCATATAAATCATCAGTATCATTAACAAACCTTATCTGCATTTTA
>JBJEIS010000053.1:0-4305 GCA_051877275.1 Acutalibacteraceae bacterium
GCAATTTGGAATCATTGTCAGGTGTGTCTGTGTTTTTAGATGTAGTATTAGAATCTTTAGTTTTATTCTGTGTTTTATCAGCAGATGTTTTATTTTGTTTTTTCGTTGTTTCATTTTTATCAGTATTATTATTCGTTGTAGTAGATGTTGTAGTCGGCTTGGATATAGATGTATTGGTTATAGCATATTTATTACCGCTCTTTGAAATTTTAACGGTATAATCAGACGGAACATTCTTCTCAACAATGCTCCATTCATCTTTTGAACTAAGCTCGTTCCAAGTATACTTCCAGTTGTTTCCTTCGTTCAATATTTGAGTATCATAAACTTGATTTCCGCGCATAAGCTGAACCTCAACGCTTGCAGGACGAGATTGCTCATAACCTTTATCATCCCAAACCTTGAGCGCCTCAATATCAATAACCTCTTCTTCGGTTTTTTCATATTTCGGGCTTGAAGAGACATCATAAATCCATTCACTGCTTTCACCAACAATATTAGGCAAACAAATCATAAAAGGCGAAGGAGTGAAAACAGTTTTTATGTTATTTACTTTTTCAACAGTATTTTCGCCGATTACAAGATAAAGCCCCACCGATAAATCACTAAACTTCAGCTTTTTATCAGCACCGATTTTACCTGTTTTTTCAGGTGAAATACTATCTTTTGCAACATAGCCTTTAAGTGTAGTAGCAAGTTCACGCCAGCTGTCCTGATCGTTATTCAACAAGATTGGATATTTTGTAAAGTCACCCGACAAAGATAATTCGCCGTAAGTGCTTATATCACCAACCTTATATATTGAAAAAGTTGCGTTTTCACTAACATAATTTAATGTTAAAGATGCCTTTTTTTCAACATTTACAGTTCCGCGTGCCTGAACTGAAAATGCGATAAATGCTACCGACATAAATACGCATACAAATGCAGCAAATGTTCGTGAAATAGTATTTTTCATTTAACCTTCCTCCTCGAAGCTTTACGTTTTTTATGATTATCATGAACTAAGAATATAATTATTAAAACTACCAATATAGGCAATGCAACAATCGGAACAACAATAATCGGCTCAATTTGTATTGCATCTGCTGTTACGCGTGTATCTCCGTCTTTTGGATTAATCACACGATGCCCGCGAACAAGTAATCTATGAGAATTAACCCCATAAGGTGTACAAGTTACAAGAGTACAATAATCTTTTCCGTTAATAATTTTCAGTTCATCTGTCTTATCGGGTTCTACAATACGAATTTGGTCAACTTCATAATAGAGCGTTTCATCAAGCACATGAAGCATAAACATATCGCCTTCTACAAGTTTATCTATGTCTGTAAAAAGCCTTGCACTCGGCAACCCTCTGTGTCCCGATATAACACAATGTGAACTTTCACCGCCAACAGGAAGAGAAGTGCCTGCAATATGTCCAATAGCAACTTGCAAAACAGAATCATCAATTCCATGATAAATCGGCAGTTTACAATCTATTTTTGGAATATCTACATAGCCCATTATACCGGAATCCGTAATGCTTAAAATATTTTCATATTTTTTTAATTCATCACTTGAAAGTTTAAATTTTGTGCCGGAATCAGCAAGTGTTGAATTATATTCCCGTGCCTGTTTTAATATACGCTTATATTCGTCATCATCAATTTTTGATACTTTTTCGATATATGACGCCACAGCACGCGACTGATGAAGTGAATTCAAATAATCGCTTACTGTTGGATACAACAACAGGGAGAGCCCTATTAAAAAAACACATATTAAGATTATGGTAGATAAATGTTTTTTCATAATAAGGTTCTCCTTGCCGTTGTATCCGAGGGATAATATCCCTCGAATACAACAGAACGGTATATACTAATTAATTATTTTGAAGATGTTTTGCTTACTCTCTTTTTTACTATAAGCAAAACTCCTGCACCGATAACAAGCAATGCACCTACAACATAAAATACAGTTGTACCCATGCCACCTGTTTCAGGAAGTGTAGCGCCGAGCTTGTTGATAACATCAGTTGAAAGTGAGCCTTCAGTTAAATCATCTGCAAATGTTGCTGTTCCGCTTGTTACATTACCGCTGAGTGCAGTAAGAATAAGTGAATCTGCATCATGAGTTGAAGAAACAGTAAACTCAATATCTTCAATTGGATTATAATCAGTTGGAGCTGCAGTTTCTTTAAGAATATAATCACCGTCATCAAGACCGCTGAATGTAAACACATTATTATCAGCATTAACAGTACCTACAACCTCAACATCAGCCTGACCGCTAATCTTTTTATACAATTTAAATGTTGCGCCCGAAAGTGCATTTCCGTTGTCGTCTTTTTTATTTACAATAACCTTATAAGTAAAAACAATTACTTCATCTTTTGGTGTTTTACCTGTGTCAGTAAGCTGATTACCGGCTGAATCTTTATTCGGGTTGTTTGAATATACAAGTTCTACGCTACCTTTATTACCAGCTGAACCGAGAACAGCGTCAGAATCAAGTTTTGCAGTGTATTCAACAGTAATTTTGCTGTTTTTATCAATAGTTACAGGAGTTGAACCGTCTTTAGCAGTTGTAATTGATTTTAAATCATCAATAGTTACTGTCATAGTCTGTCCGCTTACAACAGGAGTAATGTCTATTTCAGTTTTTACACCGCCGTTTTCAACATAAACTTTTGCGTCGTTATTGTATGTAAAGCCGTCCTCAAGAGTATCGTTAAATACATATTTATATACACTGTAATCAGCATAAGTTGTAGGCAATGTACCCTCAAGTCTAAAGTCAACATCATTAGCAATATCATGGTCAGCAGATTTCTGCCAATCAGATTTTTCTGTTTCTGTTGAATCGTTTATATCCTTAACAAATTTCTTAACAGTAGGATTAGAGCTTTTAGGTGATGCAGTAACATTTTTCACAACTTTAAGCATAAATCTTGTGTAAGCATCATTTTTATCAGTACCAATAGTAGCGTCTTTATCTTTAATTAAATAATATCCTGCTGCTAAATCACTGATTGTATAATTCTGATTTACAGAAGAATAGGTGCTTGTGCCTGTCGCAGTTCCTGTAAGATTATTGCCAAATACTTGAGCTAAAGCTTTTGCAACATCGCTTTCTTCAGCTGAACTTTGAATAGCTTTTGCAACATCAGCCGCAGTTGTAACACCGGCTGTAATTATAGAACTAAGAGTAGAGTCAGCTGCAAGTTTAGTAATAATATTGGCAGTATCAACATTGCTTCCCCAAACAATATCAGTCAATACATCCTTGCCTTCGAGCGTATTAATTTTACCACTAAAAATCTGATAAGCTTCATAAGTATGACCTTCAGCCTTATTATCAATTGTAACAGTATAAGTTGGGTCAGCTGCAAAAGCAGGAATGGAAATCATAGCAATAAGCAAAACTGAGATTAGTGCGCTTAAAACTCTTTTTGTGTGTTTCATAATTAAATTCCTTTCAAATATAGTTTGATTATTATTTTTACTATGTGGATGGTTGGGCATATCATGCCAATGAAAGAGTATTATTTTTTAACACCCCTTTCGCACTTACGCCGCTTACCGTAAACATAGAATATTACAGAAGATGCAATAAGCAATGCGCCGATTATATAGAATAACGATGTTCCTACTCCACCTGTTTTAGGAAGATTATAATATGTTTTGTTAGTATAACTTGCAACAGAAGTATAAGAATCAAGTGAAATAACCGCCGGTTGACTAATTAATCTTAAATTAGGATTCGATTCATCTTCATTTATCAAATATCCGTCAGGAGCCTTAAGTTCTTTTACGGCATATTTTGAATTTATCAAATCAGTCCAGCTTACAACACCTAATTCGTCGGTAGACGAAATATCTTTCAGATAAACCGTAGTTGGTGTGCCATCAATTGTAACTGTTTCGGTTTTTGAAGGAGTGCTTGAAAGTCCGAAACCGGTTACTAAATCAGCTAAATCTGTATCAGAAATTTCATCAGCAGCATCTGTACTATATAATCCAAATACAGCACCTTGCAACTTGATATTTTCATCATCAACATCTTTCTTTACAACAGAAACTTGCCATGTCTTCAATATATTCTCGCAAACAAAATTTTGTACTGTTGCAGGTAAATATGTGAATGTGTAATTAGAACTATCATTTTTGCCGAAAGCCTTAAATAGATAAGCATCACTATAACCGTATTCATAAATAGTGTACTTTTCATCGGCAGTCAATTCCCAATCAGCTGTACCCTCTACAAAGGTATTGCCGGTTTCTGAATAAGAATACTGTTTCAATCCACTCAAAGCAACAC
>JBJEIS010000054.1:0-4285 GCA_051877275.1 Acutalibacteraceae bacterium
CAACACTTTACGGTCAGACAAATGATTTTACCAAAAACTATTTACAGTTTAAAATCAAATATGCAGAGGGTACTCTTGAACTAAAATCTTATTCCAAAAACGTGGACGGTACATATACCGAAATTACCGATGCAAAGGGTACACAGTCAGTAGTAACTAATAACGGCATCGAAAAGCTTGATGTTAAACAGTCGGCAACAGAAATTACCGCCGATTTTGACAGCATTGTTTACTATGAATTAACTGCTCAAACCGCTGACGGCGATTTTGTAAACGGCTATAACGGCAGAGTTAAGCTTACAATTGACGGCGAAGGTGAGCTTATCGGTACAGATAACGGTAACAGCCGTTCTGTTATTAAAGGTGCTTCTTATAAAGCGGTTAGCGCTGATAAAAAAACTGCAATAGTAGATGTTTACAACGGCAAAGCGCTTGCAGTAGCCCGTTCTACAGGCGGAACAGGTAGTTTTACAGTTACAGCTACTGCTTACTCCGGAAACGATGAAACAGACAGCAGCGCGGTTGTTACTACTGCTTATACCAATGCGGTTACGGTTATTGCTGATACAGTTGCGGATGAATTTGAAGAGGAAATTGAACAGCATACTCATGTTTATGAGAGTGAAGGCTCGAAGGTTGTAACTGCTCCTACTTGCACAGAAGAAGGCTATACGACCTTTACCTGCGATATATGTAATGCTGTAACAATAGGTGATTGCACAGCACCGGCAGGTCATACTATTGCCGATGACGGCAGTTGTTCGGTATGCGGCTGGACAGCACAGCAGATTTCTGTTGCCAAGGCAGGCGCTTATGCAGAAAAAAACAAAATAGAGGGCGGATACAAATATACTTCTCTTTCGAAGGACGAAATAGATTCAAAAACGCCTTATGCTTTGGTGTCTCCATATGCCTCTGACATCCGCATTTTCACAAGTGAGATTGCTAAATTCGGTCCTAATAACTATTTTGACGGAAATGGACTGAGGGCATACAATGTAGGCGAAATTCCGATTAAAAACCAGTCGGGCGATCATATTTATGAGTTTGATTTCCATACGGATTTAGCGCAGTTCTTCTTTGATTATGACGAAACTGAGGGAACGCTTGTAATCGCTTCAATAGTTGACGGAGCTAAAAAATATTTGGCTCATATAACAACCGATACAGGAATTTATACATCTGTACAATGGGTTGATTCTCTTGAAGATGCAACAGTATTTAATGCTTCTTATAATGAAACAACTCACAGATTTACAGATATTTATACAACTTGTGACGGAACAAAATACTATTTAGGAACTAAATATACATGGTATCAGGTAAGCAACTATGTATTTATGCTTTCTTCAAACACTAATACCGGTTTGGAGGTATTTAAGGTTGAGGAAACCGTACCAAGCAGCTATCTGACTTTATGTTCTGCGCTTATTGCGGCAGGTCAAAAGGCTAAAACAGACGCTTCTTATGCTTTAGCACAGGCGGATAACGTAGATTTAGCATTAGCACTTTATAAACAAGGTTTCTCCGCTGATGAAGCTCAAAGTAAAGCTTATTCAAGTGCGCTCACAAGCTCGATTCACACCTGCTCGTATTCTGCAAACGGTACAATAACAAAAGTTCCTACTTGCGGTGAAGAGGGAGAAATATCTTACGCTTGTACTTTTGCAGGCTGTCCGAATGTTCAGATTGAAAAAATTGCGAAAACCACAGACCATAATTATGCAGACCATATTTGTACTATTTGCGGTGATAACGAGCCTGTAACTGTTACAATAAACGGCACAACTGCTGTATATGATTACGGCACAGAGTATGTTTTACCTGATTTTGTGAATGACGGTGATGTGGCATATCAGGATGCACACGGCAATTATTACACACCCGGCGACAGTTACGGTAAGCTTACAACGGATGTTGAATTTACGGCAGTAGACCTATCGTTCAGTATGATTATGGGTGCATCAATCAGATTAAATGAATTGACCGGTATTCGGTTTTATTCCGCTGTTGATACTGATTTGATTGATACACTGCGCGCAAAAGGCGCAACTGTTGAAATGGGTACGCTGATTGCACCGATGGACATAATAGGCGAAAGAGATTTTACCAAAGAAATCGGCACAGATGAAACTGAGTATGTTGATGTAAAATATACTTCCGAAAATTGGTTTGAACACAAAGGATTTAAAGGACTTGTCGGCTCGATTGTTGATATCAAAACAAGTAATCTGAACAGATACTATGTCGGCAGAGGATATATATCAATTAAATTCGGAAATACCGATAAAACAATTTATGCTGATTATCATAACGGATCTATAAGTAATAATTCGAGAAGTATTTGCTATGTAGCTAATAAGATTATGATTACCGGAGATTATTGCTTATTACCGCAGTCATGCCAGGAAGTAGTAAAGAACTTTGCCGATCAATATACAGGTTCGGATAAATACACATATCTTGATCCGGACGGCAAAGATGATTTTGAATAATCAGGCGAAAGGAGATTAGAATTATGAATAAAAAAATTCTTAGTTTGGTTCTTGCAATATTAATGCTGTTTTCAATAGTTCCATTGGCAATCTCCGGGGCTACCGATAATGCAGTAAAAATTGTTGAAACAGGAACAGAATATTCAACATTCAAAGCTGCTTTTAATGCTGTCCAAAACGGTCAGACAATTCAGTTTTTAAATAATGTTGAAGAAAGCGGTTATCTTAGTAAATCGGGTTTGAAGGATTGTACAATAACCATTGATTTTAACGGTTATTATTATGCTGAAAAGAACCAACGCTGGTTGTCCTTGGATTCTTCTACTACAGGATTTACAATTAACCTAAAAAACGGTACTCTAAAAGCTTATGAAGCTAATACAGATTCAAGAGGTTTTGTTTGTCTGCGTTCGGGGTGTACTTACAATTTTACCAATATGGTAATTGATTGCTCTCCTGCGGGTAAAAACTACGGTGGCGGTACCGTTGCAATGGCAATTGTAGCAGATGCAACAGTAAACTTTAGAAATTGTACTATTACTGATAATGGCGTTGGTACTCCTGCCGGCGGTCTTGTTTATTACAACGCATGGACAAACGCAACAGTTAATTATTACAATACTAATGTTACAAGTCATACTGCATTGTTTAATAACAAAGGCACAACTCTTTACAGCGGTACTTTTGAGGCTGTAGGCTCTCTTAACATCGGAACTTATACAGTAGCCTCTACTTCAACTGCTACTACAGCCGAAAGCAAGAAAGTAGTTGTAGAATGTAATCATAATTATACAGACGGTTATTGTGACTATTGCGGTGCAGATACTAATGGCAACAGTCCAACCGACGTAACTGTAACTACAAAAGCAACAACTTCAGCAAGTACCACCGCAGCCACTACTGCCGCTGCTACTACCGCAGCCACTACTGTCGCTACTACTACTGCAACTACTACTGCCGCTGCAACTACCGCTGCTGATACAAGCAAAACATTTGTTTTCCTTTACAGTAACAGTTCAAGCGATTTTACGATTGACACAAACGGCCATGCTTATAATTATTTTAATGATTATAATAATACCGGTATGCAAATATCAGGACTTGTTGCTGGTCAAACGCTTACATTTACTTCAAAAGAGTCGCTTGATTCCGGCATTTATTCGCCGTCGCTTTATTGTCGTTCTTATAGCGGCAGAGCCAAGGTAAATGTATTTATAAATGACATTCAGGTGGCAACTGGGCTTGATACAGGCGTTTCAAACGGAACACATAAACCATTTGCACTTGATAGCGTTACTGTTTCTAAAACAGGCCCTGTGACAATTAAATTCGTAACAACATCTTCGGGTTCATTCTTCCCTGACGATATTGTTTTTGAAAAAACAGGTGATGCAGATCCGCTTAATGTAAGTGTTTCAATGATAAAAGGCGCTTCAATAAGGCTTTCAAATACAAATGGTATCAGATTCTATACTAAAGTGGATTCAAGCAAAATTGAAAGCTTAATCGCCGATGGATATACCGTTGAAATGGGTACACTTATTACTCCTGCTGATTTACTTGGAGATAACGAATTGACATTTGAAACAAGCGAAGTGAAAAAGCTTAATGTAGCTTATGAGGCAAAGGATTCTTCGGGTAATTTCATTTATTATGAAAACGGAGATACATTTGTAGGTTCGATTGTTGATATTAAAGAAGGCTCTACAAGCTGGAGTACAACTTCCGGAAATATTACAAGAGATTTTGTAGCGCGAGGATATGTAAAAGTTAGCAAAGACGGCGAGGAA
>JBJEIS010000055.1:0-4264 GCA_051877275.1 Acutalibacteraceae bacterium
CCGCCATAATAGCATAACGGACAACCTGTTTATTAAGACGAGGCATTGTACCCGGCAAGCCTATACAAATAGGGCAGCAGTGGGTATTCGGCTCGCCGCCGAATTCTGTTGTACAGGAGCAGAAAATTTTAGTTTTTGTAGATAATTCAACATGAGTTTCAAGACCTGAAACTATTTCATAATCTTTCATTAAAGCTCTACCCCCATTTCCGTATTTTTATAAAAATCTGTTGCCTGTTCAAATTTATAAGCAACATTTAGAATTTTAGCTTCTTCAAATGAGTTGCCGATAATCTGCATACCTATCGGAAGTCCCTTTTTATCAACTCCGCAAGGGATAGAAATACCCGGAAGTCCCGCAATATTTACAGGAACAGTGCAAAGGTCGGTAAGATAGGTTGCAACGGCGTCTTCTGATGTAAAGCCTTTTTTGAATGCGGTTTGTGCAACCGTAGGCGCTAAAATTACATCACATTTTGTAAACGCTTCTTTAAAAGCTTTTACAATAGTACCTCTTAAGTTTTGCGCCTTTTTATAATAAGCGTCATAATAACCGCTTGAAAGAACATAAGTACCGAGCAAAATTCTGCGTTTTACCTCTTTACCAAAGCCTTCAGAACGGGTTTTGCACATCATATCGTGAATACCGTTGTAGCTTTCAGTACGGTAGCCGTAGCGGATTGAATCATATCTGCCGAGGTTTGAAGAAGCCTCAGCACAGGCTAAAATGTAGTAAACAGGAAGCGCATATTTAAGAATAGGTAAATCAAATTCAACTATTTCAGCGCCGAGCTGTTTATACTGCTCGATTGCTTTTAGGGTTGCGTCTTTTACATCGCCCTCAAGACCTTCAAAGTATTCTTTAGGAATACCGATTTTCATACCTTTAATGTCATTATCCAACTTGTCAACGGTTGTCTCGGTTGCACCTGAACAGGTTGAATCATAGTAATCTTGTTTTGAAATTGCGTCAAAAACGATTGCAGCGTCTTCAACAGATGTTGTAATAGGACCAATTTGGTCAAGTGAAGAAGCATAAGCGATAAGGCCGTAACGGGATACTGCGCCGTAAGTAGGCTTTAGCCCTACAATGCCGCAAAACGAGGCTGGCTGACGGATTGAGCCGCCTGTATCTGAACCGAGACCGTAAACTGCGATATTGCCTGCGACAGCACTCGCAACACCGCCTGAAGAGCCGCCTGCAACATGGTCAACATTATGCGGATTTGAAGGTGCTCCGTAACACGAAGTTTCGGAAGATGAACCCATCGCAAATTCGTCCATATTGGTTTTGCCTAGTAAAATTGCGCCCTCGTTTTTAAGCTGATTCCAAACAAATGCGTCATAAATCGGCTTGTATCCCGACAAAATTTTTGAACAACAGGTAGTTTCAATGCCGTTTGTTGAAATGTTATCTTTAAGCGTCATCGGAATACCTTCTAAAAGACCGATTTCTTCACCTTTTGCAATTTTTTCATCTACTGCTTTTGCTTGCGCTAATGCTTCATCTTCAGTTGTCAGCACATAAGCGTTCAACTTGCCGTTTTCAGCACTGATAGCGTCAATATATTTTTGTGTAAGTTCTACGCACGATATTTGTTTGTTTACGAGCATATCGTGCAATTTTCTGATTTTTGAAACTGTCATAATACGCTCCTTAAACTTTCTTTTTAACAGGGAAATATCCGTTTTCTCCGCCGTCAACATTCTTTAAGATTTCTGACTGCGGGAAGCTTTCGCCGACTTCATCTTCACGGAAAACATTAGAAAGATTATTAATATTATCAAATTCTTCCACTTCTCCGTCATAACCGTTAATGGTATCGGCAAATTTAATTATATTCATCATTTCATTGGTCAATTCATCAATTTCATCGTCATCAATATGAAGCTTTGACAACAATGCAATATCCATAATCTCTTCTTTAGTTACCATAAAGACTCTCCTTTTTTAATCATATTTTAACACAACTCAATACAAGAAGCAGATATATCACCTTTAACTAATACTTCAGGTGAAAAGTGCATACCTTCATAATATTTATTAGGTGGTACAGCAGTAATTTCATACAGTTGCACAAGAAGATTACTTGCTTCTGTATTTTGAGGCTTCCCCTTTATTTCATTTACACCAGTTCCGCTTTCATACATCATAGCTATAGAGATATAGTCCATATCTGCTATTAAACATCTATCTGCATCAACATCAACTTTGAAGCATATTTCATTTGGTTTTAATAACTTATTATCCTTTTTATTAAGCCAACAAAAAACAACATTTTCTCTAATAGATGAAAGAATAGCATATCTTGTACAAGCTTTAAGACCATTTGATAAGATACTATCTTTATTATCAACATTAGTGTAATGGTATAGTATCATTATAAAGCTCCTTTTATATTGATGTATAAGCCGTCCCCTTAACAGAGGAGCAAAGCCGGACGACTTTTATCTAAGCTTAATATGAATTTCTCTTAATTGCTGTTCGGTTACTTCATTCGGTGCGCCCATCATAGTATCCTGTGCGTTTGAGTTCATTGGGAATGCGATAACCTCACGAATATTTTCCTCGCCTGTGAGTAACATAATCATTCTGTCAACACCCGGAGCCATACCGGCATGCGGTGGTGCGCCGTATTGGAAAGCAGTATAAAGGCTGCGGAATTTTTCTTTTAAAACATCTTCTGAATAACCGGCAATTTCAAATGCTTTTTTCATAATCTCAACATCGTGATTACGAACTGCGCCCGAAGATAATTCAACGCCGTTACATACAATATCGTACTGGTAAGCCTTGATATCGCAAGGATTCATTGTGTTCAACGCTTCAAGTCCGCCCTGTGGCATTGAGAATGGGTTATGAGTAAAAATAATTTTGCCGTCTTCATCTTCTTCGTACATAGGGAAGTCAATAATATAGCAAAGCTCAAATGTATCTTTTAAAAGGTTTAAGCGTTTACCGAGTTCAGAACGAATTTGACCTGCCAAAAGCGGAGCAACCGACGGAGCGTCGGCAATAAAGTAAAGAACATCATCGGTTTTTAGATTTGCGCGTTTTCTTAGTTCTTCTCTTTGTTCCTCGGTTAAAAATTTATCAATAGGTCCTTTATATGAGCCGTCTTCAAGAACAGTAATATATCCAAGACCTTTCATACCGATGCTCTCGGCAAATTTAAGCATTTTTTCAAAGAAGCCTTTTGACTGCTTACCGCAAGGCGCGTTGATTCCTCTTACGCATTGACCTCTGAACGGCTTGAAATCAGTTTCGACAAACATATCTGAAAGCTCGATGATTTCAAGAGGGTTTCTAAGGTCAGGTTTATCTGTGCCGTATTTAAGCATTGCCTCTTCAAAAGGAATTCTTTTAAAAGGTGCAGGGGATACCGGCTTATCGCCGAACTTTGTAAATGTATCATAAAGCACTTCTTCAGCTACCTTAAAAACATCTTCCTGTGTTGCAAAAGCCATTTCAAAGTCAAGTTGATAAAATTCGCCAGGGCTTCTGTCAGCTCTTGCGTCTTCATCGCGGAAACAAGGCGCAATCTGGAAGTATTTATCAAAGCCTGATACCATCAAAAGCTGTTTAAAAAGCTGAGGTGCCTGCGGAAGCGCATAAAATTTACCCTTATGCTTTCTTGATGGAATGAGGTAGTCACGAGCGCCTTCAGGTGAAGAAGCTGACAAAATAGGTGTCTGTATCTCCAAAAATCCCATTTCGGTCATTTTTTCACGCAAAAATGAAATGATTTTTGAACGAAGTACAATATTGTCATGAACCTTTTTGTTTCTAAGGTCAAGATAGCGGTATTGTAGTCTAACTTCTTCATTTGTTTTTGTAGAAGAAGCAACTTCAAACGGCAAATTTGATTTTGCTTTACCCTGAACCTTAAAGGTTTCAGCCTTAACCTCGATTTTACCTGTTTCGATTTTAGGGTTGTAGGTTTCCTCATCACGACGCAAAACTTCGCCGCTTATGGTAACTGTGCTTTCTTTAGAAACACCCTTAATCATATTTTCATCTTTAATAACAATCTGTAATGTGCCTGTTTCATCACGCAGATCAACAAAAAGGATTCCGCCGTGGTCGCGGATATTTTCAACGAAACCTGAAACCCTTACCTGTTCGCCGATATTAGCTTCGCGAAGTTCACCGCAATAATGAGTGCGGTATTCGTTTACAAATTTCATATTCTTAACTCATCTCGATTAATTTCTATTTTTATCCACTCCTGTTACGGATAACAGAAAGATCCTTCTAAAACCG
>JBJEIS010000056.1:0-4237 GCA_051877275.1 Acutalibacteraceae bacterium
TTCCACCGACATTTAATGTTGCAGTCGGATAGGTTCTTCCGTTACAGGTATAATCGCCTGTAACTGTTACTTCAACGCCTGTTCCGCTCCAATAAGCTCCGACATACAAATCTCCTTTAATATAAGTGTTTGAACTTGCCGAAAAATCATCAGAGGTTACGTTGCCGTAAAATTTCGGTGTTTCGTAGGTGCGCATTCTTGTGGCGGTAAATTCACCTTTGTAACTGCCATATACTTTAAAGTTTTCTCCGGTTAAGGTTGTGTCAAAGAAATATGCGGTACCGTTATTTATAAGTGTATCAGTGCCATCTTCTTCTGCAACACCGTAAACAGAGATATTATTAAAATATGTACTGCTGATTGTAATGGCGCTTGTGTCGGCATATTCACTTATCGGATTATAAGTTATGCTATGTCCGTTAAGATGAAAGTGCGTTCCTTTTTTCACACTCGGCTGAGGTGCAAGCGGCTCAGTAAGCACAATGTCTTTTGCTAAACAAATTCTGTATGTACTGCTTCCGCTGATTGGCTCAGCAGAAAACGCCTCAAAAGCTGCGTCTAAAGCAGCGTTTACAGTTGCATAATCATCAGAAGTATATTGCATATTATTATAAACGGTGTCCAAAGAAGCCTTATTTGCAATATAGCAATAAACATTATCATCTGCCGCTGAAGCAACAAATCCCGTTGGAATTGCAGTAAACAGCACTAAAAGTGCAATAATTAATGAACTTATTTTTCGCATCTTCAATCACATCTAATCAAATTGCCGTACAAAACAAGACAAATTGATTATCTCCTTTCAATTTATTTACAATTTAATTGTAACATTATACAGTGTCATTTCAATTGCATATCTAATAATTTATCATTGCATATCTGATAAATTTATGGTATTATATTATTAAGGTGATAGATATGATTCAAACGCAATTTTTAACTGATGATTTATATGTGTTTCATCACAGAATAAAATTTGAACATGAATTAGAAGGTCAAGAGGATTTTTCGCTCCAATCTAAATGGTTAAGCAAAAAATATGCGTCATATTACAGAATAATTTATAAAATCAAAGGAAATTTTTCCATTGTAAACGGAACCGAGATTTTAGATATGAATGATAAAAGTATTGCATTTGCTCCGCCTCATAAATCACTATATTTAAAACAGAATAAAAAAGAATTTTTTGAATATATATGTATTGCATTTATGCCTACAATTTTTCATAACGAATTTAATTTCAAGGAGGTTTTATTGCCGTTTGATGAACTACCTGACAAAGAAAGAATTGAAAATGTTAATGAGTATAAAAATTGTGATGGAACACAAGCGTTTGAATCATTAAAATATGCACTTGAAAAATCATATAGCTACTTTCATGTAGCGACACATATAAAACTTATTCTTTCTCAATTATACTTTGAGTGTAACAAGCACTTTAACGACGGTATGGCAATAAGTGATAATATAAGTGTTAATGTAATGGATTATATTACAAATCACTTTACAGAGCCGCTCACACTTGGGCTTTTAGAAGAAAAATTTAATATTTCAGCCTCTACTATCAATAAAATTGTTAAGTATATGTCCTCATATACATTTTGGGATTTAGTAACCGGACTAAGACTGAAAAAAGCTGAAGAACTATTATCCACTACTAACTTATCAGCTGAAAAAATCGCTTTACTATCCGGATTTAACTATTATTCAACCTTTTACAGAGCTTATAAGAAAAAACACGGAAAAAGTCCAAGCCAAAATGCAAAAAAATAATTTTCTGTATATTCTTCTTTACATAAAACAGCCGCCCGTATTTAGGCGACTGTTTTGCTTTAAGAAAATTATGAAAAAATATTAGCTTATTTAGAGTAGGCTTTACCCTCTGCCCAAGCATCTACCATAGCTTTATGGTTTTGGTATAATGTCTGTGCAGTATCACTTGTATCATTTTTCAAAGCAGTTGCAACTGTTTGAAGTGAACGAGTATTGTTTAAAACATCGTTGCTTGCATAATCAGCATAAGTAATTGTTTCATTACCCTCTGTATCAGTAACTTTTACATAGCCTCTACCTGCAAAATCTCTTGTAATATTTGTATCTTTGATATTTACAAGTGAACCTACAATACCAGTGAACTCACCTTCAGTATAATATGTTGCCGAATTGAATTTTACATCAACATATTTACCTGTTTCAAGAGCAAAACTTAATTCTTTGTCTTGAATATTATCAGCAGGTGCGATAAGTGTACCAAGTTCTACTGTATAACCTGCGCTGCGAAGTGAATCAACTTTGTCAGTATCAACTTCTGTATAGAATCTGATACCATTAACATTATTTAGTCTTATTGATGCCCCGTCTTTCATCATTGCGTTTACTGTTAAAGGATCGGATATTACTTTGCCGTTAATTGTTGCTGTTTCAGCAATTTTTGCAACATATGTTTTATAAGTTTCATCTACTCCGGAATAATCATAGTATCCCTCAATTGTAACTCCGCCGGCACTATAATAGGTAACATTTTTAGAACTTATACCCGAAAAAATTAAGTTATTTGAAATACTAAAAGTAGTGTAGTTTCCAAGCTTACTTAAATACATACAATCCTTGATTGATAAATCGCCGTTAATATAACCGCCGCCTTGTAGCTTAATTTTCTCAAAAAAAGCATTGCTGCCATAAGGCACATACTGTTTTCCTGATGTATAAGCATTGTCGGCTCCGTATATGTAGAATGTTGCACCGTTACCGTAAATAGCGGTAGTTGCATTCTCTGTATCAGTAGGTAAATAAGTCATTGTATATAAATTTTTAATACGCATTATTTGACTACCGGTATATTGTACCTGTTTGGTAAGTGTTATATCCTGGTTAACACAAATGAATGACGATGTTGATAAAGTTACATCACCGTTTGAAACATCATCAAAAGCAGCCTGCAAGGCATCAGTTGCATCAGGATAATCTGTTTTTGTATAGGTTTTTGTAGAATTGCTGCCCTTACCTATATAAACCCATATATCACTATCAACTTTTTCGGTGGTGGTTGTAGTTGTAGATGTACTATTTGATGTTGTAGTTTTGGTTGTAGTAGATGTAGCAGTGGTAGTTGATTCCGTTATTGTCGTGTTCTCTTCGTCACCGCTTAATGTCACAGTAGGCGTACTGCTGTCATTCTTAATAACCGTAACCGTTAACAGAGTACCGTTGCTAAAACCTGAGCTATATTCTTTTGCTTCGTTAATGGTAATTTCAAAATCGTGCATGCCGCTTGTAATTTCAGCCGTACCTATATAAGTTGACGCGGCACAGGTGTACTCTCTTCCGTATTTATCACTTGCATATTCCGAGAGTTTCATTTCGGTACCGATTCCGACGCCGTTCAGTAAGAATGTATAATCCTTCTTGTTTGGTTGCTTGAGTCCGTTGACATAGATGTCATATTTTCCTTCGCCGAATTTGTCTAAGGTTTTAATTGTTGCAGTTGATTTCTTTATAGAACACACTCTTCCTGCGTATGTAAACGGTGCGCCCCATGCAATGCTCTGCTCTGCGCCAGACACCATCTCGAAAGAGTTATAAGCGTTTAATGCAGTGAAATTTGAATAAGCGTCGATAGCCTCCTGATAGTAAGAAACAGGCTGGTCAAGGTCATTAAGTTCCGGAAAACCGTATGCACCCTGATAATTCGGGTCGGTATTATATCCGTCATCAGCCTGATATACACGAACATAGTCTACAAGATATTCTGCTTTATCCAAAGCCGGATTCGGATCGCCGGGAACCATGCCACCGATAGGGAAGGTAAGCAGGGCTACCTGCGGACATTCTCTCAGCTGGAAATACTGCGGGTCGGTTATGTCATGGCAACCTGTAATGAAGTCATCGCAATAATAGAACAATTGCGTAGGCGTCCAAAATACGCCGTATGTATGATAGCCTGTATCACCGTGCATCGACTTGCCGGGTTTACCGCTGCTTGTGCAGTATCCGCCACCAAGACCTGTGGTTTTTTTATCTTCTACGGTAACCCCCGTTACAGATGAACCATTATATCGCTGGGCGGTTCTATAATGCAATTGAGCCGTTGCCTTAGTAGCCGAGCCGTAGCAGTTGCCCTCGGTATCAACCATTGTTTTGTTATCGGCAGAGACAATATATGTCTTTCCGTTTTCGTTCTGTTTTATAGTGGCTTTTTTGGAAACAATGTAGATTCCCTCATCCGAAACGGTGAATT
>JBJEIS010000057.1:0-4212 GCA_051877275.1 Acutalibacteraceae bacterium
GAGCGACCTGATGTTAAAACTGCAAAAGTTTATATGCTTTACGGCAGTTTAACAAATGATGAACTCGCTGAAATAAAAAAATATGTTATCAACCCTGTTGAAGCCAGAGAAGCTTCACTTGATACCGTTGATACATTAAAAACTAATTACGACATTCCTACAACTGTTAAAACACTCACTGGTTTCTGTGATTTATCAAAAGATAAGCTTGAAGCATGGGCAAAAGAAAATTCCCTTGCTATGAGCTATGATGACATTGAGTTTTGTCAAAATTACTTTATTTCAGAGCATAGAGATCCTACTATTACAGAAATTAAAATGATTGATACCTATTGGTCTGATCATTGCCGTCATACAACATTTTTAACTACTATTGACAGTGTTAAATTTGAAGATGAGCTTTTACAGAAGGCGTATGATGATTATATTGAAACCAGAAAGGTTTTAGGAAGAACAAAGCCTATTAATCTAATGGATATAGGTACTTTAGCTGCAAAATACTTAAAATCCATCGGCAAGCTTGATAAGCTTGATGAGTCTGAAGAAATCAATGCTTGTACAGTTAAAATCGATATTGATATTGACGGCAAGACTGAAAAATGGTTGTTGTTATTTAAAAATGAGACGCATAATCATCCTACTGAAATTGAGCCTTTCGGTGGTGCGGCTACATGCATCGGCGGTGCTATTCGTGACCCGCTTTCAGGAAGAAGCTATGTTTATTCTGCTATGCGTGTTACAGGTGCATCTGACCCAACAATTCCTGTAGCAGATACAATGAAAGGTAAATTACCTCAGAGAAAAATTGTTACTACTGCTGCAAACGGATATAGCTCATACGGTAATCAGATTGGTCTTGCAACCGGTCTTGTTGATGAGATTTATCATGACGGTTATGTTGCAAAAAGAATGGAAATAGGTGCAGTTATCGCAGCAGCTCCTGCTGAAAATGTAAGAAGAGAAAGACCTGAGCCTGGTGATATTGTTATTCTTCTCGGCGGAAAAACAGGACGCGACGGTTGCGGCGGTGCTACCGGTTCTTCAAAATCACACACATTAGAGTCAATAGAAAATTGCGGTGCGGAAGTTCAAAAAGGTAATGCTCCTGAAGAACGCAAGCTTCAAAGACTTTTTAGAAATAAAGAAGCATCATTACTTATCAAAAGATGTAATGACTTTGGTGCAGGCGGCGTATCGGTTGCTGTCGGTGAATTAGCTGACGGTCTTGAAATCGACTTAAATGCTGTTCCAAAAAAATATGACGGTCTTGACGGTACCGAGCTTGCAATTTCAGAATCTCAAGAGAGAATGGCTGTTGTTGTTGAGCCTAAAGATGTAGAGCGCTTCTGCGAGCTTGCTAAAGAAGAAAATCTCGAAGCAACCGTAGTTGCAACCGTTACCGAAAATCCTCGTCTTGTTATGAAATGGAACGGTGAAACAATTGTTGACATCAGCAGAGAATTTTTAAATTCAAACGGTGCTGAAAAACACATTGATATTACACCTGTAAGCACACAGAATTACAATAAAAAAGTTTCCGGTACATTTACAGATAACATGACAAAGCTTTCAGATGATTTAAATGTATGTTCAAAACGCGGTTTATCTGAAAGATTTGATTCAACTATCGGTGCCGGTACAGTATTTATGCCGTTTGGAGGTAAATATCAGTTAACTCCGATACAGGCAATGGTTAATAAGATTTCTGTAGAGAAAAAAGACACTAAATTATGTTCTGTTATGGCTTACGGTTACAATCCGTTTATCACTGAAATAAGTCCTTATCACGGCGCTTATTTGGCTGTTGTAGAATCTATTTCAAAGCTTGTAGCTGCCGGTGCAAAATTTGAAGATGTGTATCTTACATTCCAAGAATATTTTGAGAAACCAATGCAAGACGGAAAACGTTGGGGCAAGCCTTTGGCAGCACTTCTCGGAGCTTTTGAGGCGCAGAAAGATTATGAAATTGCTGCTATTGGCGGTAAAGACTCTATGAGCGGAACTTTTGAAAATATTGATGTTCCGCCTACATTGGTTTCATTTGCGGTTACCACAGAAAATGTTGACAATGTAGTTTCAAATGAGTTTAAACTACCCGGAAGCAGAGTTGTTATTATCCGTCCTGAATACAATAATAATTTACTTCCTGTCGCTTCATCACAAAAGGATGTTTTCAATAAGGTAATTTCACTTATGCGCGAGGGTAAAGTATTATCTTGTTACACTCCTACATACGGCGGTATTGCAGAGGCAGTCTTGAAATCTGCAATGGGTAACGGATTAGGCTTTAAATTTAATGATAATCTCTCGGTTGATGATATTTTTGGTTATAATTACGGCTCATTTATTCTTGAACTTTCAAGTGATGAAAATATCGGCGAGTTGATTGGTTATACAACATCTGAAAAAGAAATTTCATATAAAAACGAAGCTGTTTCTATTGATATGCTTTCTGAAAAATATGAATCTAAGCTTGAAAAGATTTTCCCTTGCAACATTGAAACTGAAGAAAAGAAAATTGAAAAGGTTTCTTATAAAGCTGAAAATAAACTTAAATCACTGATTTCTTTTGCAAAACCGAAAGTATTAATTCCTGTTTTTCCTGGTACAAACTGTGAATATGATACTGCAAAAGCATTTGCTAATGCGGGAGCAGAACCTGAAATATTTGTAATTAACAATTTATCTGCTTCATCGGTTGCTGAGTCAGTTGATAAATTTGCTGCACTTATGAAACAGTCACAAATCGTGTTTGTTCCAGGCGGTTTTTCAGGCGGTGACGAGCCTGACGGTTCTGGTAAATTCATTACCGCTTTCTTTAGAAATGAAGCAATTAAAGAACAGGTAAGCGAATTACTCGATAATCGTGATGGATTAATGGGCGGTATCTGTAACGGTTTCCAGGCACTAATCAAGCTCGGACTTGTTCCATACGGAAAAATTATTGATACTGATGAAAAATGTCCTACATTAACGTTTAATAAAATAAACCGTCACCAATCAAAATTGGTTAGAACAAGAGTTGCATCCAACAAATCGCCATGGTTGTTAAATGCTAATGTTGATGATATTTATACTGTGCCTATTTCTCATGGTGAGGGAAGATTTATTGCAGAAGAAGAGTTGATAAAAAAATTAGCTGAAAACGGTCAGATAATTACTCAGTATGTTGATTTGCAGGGTAATCCTACAAATGATATTGCATTCAATCCAAATGGTTCTGATTGGGCGATTGAGGGTATTTGTTCACCTGACGGTCGTGTATTCGGTAAAATGGGTCATTCGGAACGTGTCGGCTACGGTCTTTATAAAAATGTTGACGGTAACTACGATATGGGACTCTTTAAATCAGCTGTTGAATACTTTAAATAAGCATAAAAGCACCTTTTTAGGTGCTTTTTGCTTTTTGGTAATTATTTCTGCTTGCTTGACAAATTGTTTAATGTAGGGTATAATTAAAAAAGTAACATTTTTGTAACCAATGTTTGGAGAATTTTTATGAAAAAACTGATTTCATTAATATTTATAGTAGTTTTTGCTTTTTCTTTTGTAATTGAGTCTAATGCAGATGTAAATAATGCTGTTGTAGTTGATACTCCGCAATCATTTAAAGTTGTAGAAAGGCTTAATTTTGTAAAGCTTTCTTGGAAACGCAATCCTAATGTTACAGGTTATACTATTTCAAGAAGTACCGACAGAGATGTTTGGCACAAGATTGCGACTATAAGTGATAATAGTGTAACAAATTATTATGATTATTCTGCTGCTGATGAGGTTGTGTATTATTACAGCGTAAGAGCTTTTACTCAAATTGATAACAAAAATCATTTCAGCAAACCCGCTGATGCAAAGACCGTTTTTTTTGGTATTAATTTTTATGCTTCAACATTTGAAAATTCAGTAACACTCAATTGGGATGCTGTTTCCGGCGCAAGCGGATATGAAATTTATATGTCTACTGATAACTGCAATTTTAAGCGTATTAAGACAATAAAAAATAAGAAAAGAGATTCTTATACAAAAACTAAAATAACGCCGAATTTAATTAATTATTCTTTTTATTTAAAGGTATATAAACTAAAAGGCGGAGTAAAAACATACTTGCATCAGTCCGAAACAGTTACATCCAATGATATGGCTGCTATTGTAAACGGTTCTGTAGGAGAACCGAAAAAATCTTTTAAAACTTATAACGTTCAGGGCGAAAAGGCT
>JBJEIS010000058.1:0-17781 GCA_051877275.1 Acutalibacteraceae bacterium
AAATTTTTTAAGAAAAATGTTAATATTTCGAGAAATCGTGTCACAAATTATCATATTTATAAATATTTGAACACTATTCGAAAAATGTTTCACGTGAAACATTTTTTAATAAAGATGTGAAAAAGCTCTTTAAATTTATATTAATATATGTTATACTGTTATTAAAAGAAAATGCTTATATTGGCAAATATGAATAAAGGAGAGCTCAGATGGGAAAAATAATCGCAATTGTAAACCAAAAGGGCGGAGTCGGTAAAACCACCACATCTGTTAATTTAACAGCGGCACTTGGCGCTAAAAATAAAAAGTGCTTGCTTGTTGATATAGATCCGCAAGGTAATTCGACCAGCGGTTTCGGTATTGAGAAAAAGTCTATAAAGAAATCAACCTATGATGTAATGATTGGAGATACAAGTGCATCAGAGGCAATTATAAAAACAAACTTTAAAAAAGTAGATATTATTCCGGCAAATATTGATTTGTCTGGTGCAGAGGTTGAACTTGTAGATATTAAAGAGCGTGAGTCAACTTTGAAAAAAGCACTTGCAGAACAAAGAGAAAACTATGATTTTATTATTCTCGACTGTCCCCCGTCTTTAGGACTTATAACAATAAATGCTTTATGTGCGGCAGACACATTGCTTGTTCCTATTCAATGTGAATACTATGCTCTTGAAGGACTTTCACAGCTGATGAATACTGTTCGTTCAATAAAAAGACTTTATAACCCGAGAATTGATATAGAGGGCGTTTTGCTGACAATGTATGACGGCAGATTGAATCTTACCCAGCAGGTTGCGGCAGAAATAAAGAAGTTCTTCCCTAAAAAAGTATTTGGTACAACTATACCGAGAACTGTTCGTATTTCCGAAGCTCCGAGCTACGGCGAACCGATTCTTTATTATGATAAGCGTTCAAAGGGTGCAGAAGCATATAATTCGCTCGCGAAAGAAATAATTAAAAACAATAAGTAGAAAGGAATTTAATATGGCTAAAAAATCAGGACTCGGAAGAGGATATGAGGCTTTAATGAGCGATAATGCAACCGAACAGTCAAATTCGGTTGAAGTCAGAATTGATGAAATAGAGCCAAACCCGGATCAGCCGAGAAAAAACTTTGACAGAGAGGCTTTAGATGAGCTTTCTGATAATATTAAAAAATACGGTCTTATTCAGCCAATTATTGTTCGCTCAACGGTAACGGGTACATACCAAATTGTCGCAGGTGAGCGTCGTTGGCGTGCTTCTATGCAGGCAGGACTTAAAACCGTTCCGGTAATTATAAAGGACCTTACTGACGCTGAAACAATGGAGATTGCTATAATCGAAAATCTTCAGCGTGAAGATTTAAATCCGATTGAAATGGCTAAAGGATTTAAAAATCTAATGGATTCATTCCAATTAACTCAAGATGAGGTTGCTGAAAAAGTCGGTAAATCGCGTTCTGCAGTTGCAAATACACTTCGTCTTTTAGAGCTCGGAAAATATGTGATTTACGTTGAAAACGGCGTTATTTCAGCAGGACATGCAAGAGCTATGCTCCCTCTTTCAGATGAAATGCGTGAAATTGCGGTTGAAATGATTAAAAAAGGTGCAACGGTTCGTGATATTGAGGCGCTTGGAAAGAAAAAGAAGATAAAAGAAAAAGAAGAGAAGCCGCAGACAATTCGTCCGACTTATTATAAAGAAGTTGAGCTTTCATTAAAGTCTGAACTCGGTAGAAAGGTGCAGATTAAAGAAGATAAGAATAAATGCACACTTACAATCGACTTCTTCGGCGAAGACGATTTAAAAGATTTGATTAAAACACTTTTTAAATAAAGAGAGGAAATAAAAATGATAGATATTAGATTTTTACGCGAAAACCCTGATGTTGTCAGAGAAAATATTAAGAAAAAATTTCAGGATCATAAGCTGCCGCTTGTTGACAAGGCAATGGAGCTTGATGTAAAAAAACGCGAAGCTCAAAGCGAGGCAGACTCATTAAGAGCAGAAAGAAATAAGATTTCAAAGCAAATAGGTATGCTTATGGGTCAGGGTAAAAAAGATGAAGCTGAAGAAGTAAAGAAAAAAGTAGGCGAATACGCTGCGCGCCTTGCAGAAGTTGAGGTACTTGAAAAAGAATATGATGAACAGCTTACCGAAGTAATGATGAAAATCCCTAATATTATTGATGAAAGTGTTCCTATCGGTAAAGATGACAGCGAAAATGTTGAAATCAAACGATATGGCGAACCTGTTGTGCCTGATTTTGAAATCCCATATCATACTGATATTATGGAAAAATTCAATGGAATCGACCTCGATTCAGCTCGAAAGGTAGCAGGAAACGGATTTTATTATTTAATGGGTGATATTGCAAGACTTCATTCAGCGGTAATCTCTTATGCACGCGATTTTATGATAAATCGAGGATTTACTTATTGTGTTCCTCCGTTTATGATTCGTTCTAATGTTGTATCAGGCGTTATGTCTTTTGAAGAAATGGACGCTATGATGTATAAGATTGAGGGCGAAGACCTTTATTTAATCGGCACTTCAGAACATTCTATGATTGGTAAATTTATTGATACATTAACTCCGGAAGAAAATTTGCCTTATACATTAACCTCTTATTCCCCTTGCTTTAGAAAAGAAAAAGGTGCTCATGGCATCGAGGAGCGCGGTGTTTACCGAATTCATCAGTTTGAAAAGCAGGAAATGATTGTTGTTTGTAAGCCGGAAGAATCAAAAATGTGGTTTGATAAGCTTTGGCAGAACACAGTTGATTTATTCTGTTCACTTGATATTCCGGTCAGAACGCTTGAATGTTGTTCAGGTGATTTAGCTGATTTAAAAGTTAAATCAATTGATGTTGAGGCTTGGAGTCCGCGTCAGAAAAAATATTTCGAGGTAGGCTCTTGCTCAAATTTGAGTGATGCACAGGCAAGAAGACTTAAAATTCGTGTAAAATCAAAAGACGGCAATTATTTTGCACATACTCTTAATAATACTGTTGTAGCACCGCCGAGAATGTTGATTGCATTTTTGGAAAACAATCTTCAGGCAGACGGAAGTGTTAAAATACCGGAAGTTTTAAGACCGTATATGGGCGGAATTGAAGTAATAAAATGAAAATATATGATATTTCAAGAGAATTGATGTCGGCAGAGGTTTATCCTGATGACATTAAACCAAAATTGAAAAAAGTTTCCGAAATAGCTCGCGGAAGGGTTTGTAATGTAACCAATCTTGAAATGTGTCTGCATAACGGCACACATATCGACGCGCCAAAACACTTTTTTGATGATAAGCATGATATTGAGCAGCTTGGTGTATCTGTTTTTTGCGGTGTTTGTGATGTTGTTTCGTTTGACGACCACATTACCGGCGAGGATATCAACAAAAAAGTGCCTGCTGATTGCGAAAGACTGATTATAAAGTCTTACGGTAAAGGCAGATTAACCTTTTATTCGCTGATGGATATTATTTCAACAAAAATAAAATTAATAGGTATTGATGATATTTCGGTTGGAATAGTGGGCGCAGAAAATCAAATTCATAAAGAGTTGCTAGGAAACGGAATAGTTATTCTTGAGGGATTGAAGCTTGATGAAATTCCCGACGGAAGATATGTTTTGGTATGTGAGCCGATAAAAATTAGCGGCGCAGACGCCGCTCCTTGCAGAGCAATACTCTTAAAAGATATAATGTTATTTTAAAAAAATAAAAGCCATCGAAAGTTTTACTTCGATGGCTTTTTACTATTTATGGTAAAAGCGCGACACATTTTGTGAATGTTGCACATATAATAGTAATGTTGTTTATGCATATTCAACAAATAAATGTATTGACAAATAATGTTTCACGATGTATTATAAAGACAGAAAATCATAAGATTTTCTAAAAAATTCTAAAAGGAGGCAGAAAAATGAGACCCGAATTAAAATTGCATCAGTTGAATGCAGCAGATTTTATTGAGGCAGTTATGCACTGCAAGGGTAAAGTGTTTCTTGAAACCGACGACGGCGACATCTTAAATCTTAAGTCGAGATTGCTGTTGTTGTCTGCATTAGGTCAGATAATCAACGGTCAGATTGCAGAAACAACGGTCAGATGTGAGCTTCCGGAGGATGAAACAAAATTATTCAGATTTTCACTTTACGGCGAAAAACCTGAATAATACCTTTTGTGTATGCATACAACGTAAAAAATTAATATAAAATCTGAAAAACCGCTCAATCTTTTTATGATTGAGCGGTTTCTTACTATATTTACATTATTGATTTGCCGCCGTCAACAAAAATTGACTGTCCTGTGATATATCTTCCCTCTTCAGAACACAAAAGACGAACAATATATGAGCAGTCTTTTTTATCTCCGTAAAATTTAAGAGGTATAGAATCAGTAACTTTTTGAGCATATTCAGGATTTGACAAAGCTTCGACATTGCGGTCGGTATAAATAACTCCCGGCGCTACATTATTTACCGTAATTCCATATTCGGCAAGCTGTAAAGCCAGCGATTTTATCATATTGGTCTGTGCCGCCTTTGAAGCAGAATAAACAATCATATCAGGATGGGGCTTTGCCTCCTGAACCGAACCGATTGAAATAATTCTGCCGAAACGCTTTCCTTTCATTGCAGGCACAAATTTTTGAATAAGTACCAGTGAAGAAAGAAGATTGCAGTTGATTTGCTTGTAGAATTCATCTTGGGTTATGTTTTCCCACTTGTTTTTAAACTGCATAGAAGCGTTTAATATAAGAATATCAATATCTCCTACTTCTTTCGCCAAATGTTCATAAGAAGTATTATCAGACAAATCGGCTTGAACTATCGTAGCCTTACCGCCGATATTTTTAATTTCTTCTTTCATTTTTTCTGCGCTTTGTCTGTTTCCTGCATAATGCAGAAAAATTTCGGCTCCGCCTTGTGCCAATTCAAGCGCAATAGCCGAACCGATACCGCGCGAAGAACCTGTAACAAGTGCTTTTTTGCCGGTTAAATCACAATTCATATATACTCCTCTTTTCTGCAAGATAGAACGATAAGCGATAGCTTTTTGCTATCGCTTATATTTTTAAAGTGCTGTTTGTGTATCGTCAGGGTCACCGTTACGAGCTAAATCATACTCTTTAGACCAGTCGAGATCTCGGTATTCTTCACCGCGCGGATCTGTATTTATCCATTCAATAAGCATATCGAGCATTTCTTCTGTCCAGGTGTTTTTGTCAATTTGTGCAGTTGTAAACTTGTTCTGCGCTATCATTTCAAATCCGAAATCGTCTTTTACATGAGTTTTTGCAGCGCCTTCAACAACTTCTTGAACAAGATGAGCAGGAATAAATAATACACCGCCGCCTGCTCCGTAAACAATATCACCGGGAAGAACGGTTGCTTTGCCGATTCTTGTAATAGAATTAAAGCTTTGCATAACAAATTCGCGTATCGGAGTAGGGTCGATTCCGCGGTAGTAAACCTGCACATCCTCAACCTGTTTCATCTGCTCGGTATCGCGAATACCGCCCCAGATAACGCCGCCGCCTGTTTTTGTTTTAGTTTTTATTGCGGTCGTGAGGTTGCCGCCTAAGAAAGTGCCTTTATAAATTTTATCATACATATCGGCTACAACAACATCGCCTTCAACCAATGAATCAATAACCCACTGATTATAATTTCCCTTTCTTCCCTCTTTTGCGCCGATATCAAACATAACCTCGTGCAAATCAGGACGCGTAGGAACAAACGAACAGGTAACCGCGCGACCGATAAGCTTTCTTCCGTCATCATGCAGAGTTTTAAGGTCACCCTCAAACTGTGATTCGTAGCCTTTGAGATAAATCGGTTTCCAAAGCTCTTCAAGAGTCATATCTTTCATAGCGTCAAGATATTTTTGAGGTACCTTCGGTCTGCCGTCAGGAAAACGCTCGCCTTTCCAAAGCGGCGTTAATTCAATGATTTCTTCTCTATTGTTAAATTGTATCATCTTACTGCTCCTTAACTTATAATTATTAATTCAACTAATCAAGCTGAACAATAACAAGTGGATTTTCTTTTGAAACCTTAATCTTTCGCTTAACTTCATTGGCGCCTTTTTTTACGGTAATTTCATAATCGCCGTTAAATCCGCAGAATGAAGCATATCCTCTTTGATTGGTTTTTGTATCAATCGAAGTGTGCCATTCTTTTGTAATAAGTTTTTCAAGGGTTTTAAAAGACGGTTTTTCGGTAAAATCTTTTTTAAGCAAACCGCCGCCGAAATAGTTTTCATCAAAAGGTGCGTCCGGTGCAACTTTTACTGCGGTACCGTCAATGAGATTCCACCAAACGATTGATTTAACAGGTTCCAAAGAGAACCAAAGCTTATACATATTTTCAGTAATCAAATTTTGAAGCTCAAGATATGTATCTCTGCCATCGTAAGACGGAATGGTAATCTCAGAAATATGAATATCAGTACCTAAAGTAGCATAGGTGTTAATCATTTTAATCATATGCTCGACAGACAACTTCATAGGTTCATCATCGGCAAGGGTGTTTTCATTATGGAAAAGATGAACCTGCATTCCGATTCCGTCAATACGAATTCCTTTAGCAAGCAGCTTTTCAATCTGTAAGTATAAAGCTGATTTTTTGCCAAGATAGTAGCTTGGTGTGAAAAGGCATTGGTAATCATTAATAATCAAATTATCATTGTGAAAAAGCTCGTTCGCCATTTCCCATGAGCGAATATCAATATCATCTGGAAAACGGAAAAGGTCACTGTTTGCACCGATAAATTCATTAGTAACATCCCAAACCGGTATTTTATCGGCATATTTTTCAGCAATTAAACGAATTCTGTTTTCAATAAGCTTGCCGTTTTCTGTTTTGTCATTGCCTATCCAATTTGGCACACCATGAGCGATTGAAGGCCAAACTAAATTATGACCTTTCGGCTGACAGTTTGTTTTTTCGCAAAATTCGAGCATATAATCAGCCGGAGGACGACGGTAAATGTAAGGTGCGTCTTTTTCAAAGCGCCATTTGCCGGGTTCAGGTTCGTCATCTTTCCAATAGAAAGGAACAACCGCCTGATTAAAGAGTTTTTTGAAAATCTGCTCATATACGTCATTTTTTTCTTTTGAATCAAATTGGCCCGCTAAAAAAGCGTTGCAGCCGAATTTAAACTCATGTTCAAGCTGTTCAATATGAACCTCTGCATCAGTTATTTCATTTCCCTGTTTATCATAAATTTCAAGTCGCGTTTCGGTCATTCGGTTGCGTTTAATATTTTCATCAACCATTTTATCAAGACCGTTGACCTTTAAATCAGCTAAATCACGAACTCGTTCTAAAAGCACTTTGGCTTCCTTGTTATCAAGTATTTTCTTTTCCGGTAAACACCAAGGTTTAGGCAATGGCATAAATAATCTCTCCTTTAAAATCAGCTCCAGAGTCTGTCATTTGAAAATTCTTTATCCCAGGCAGAAGTATCTTCCCACATACCCGGAATTTCAGGATTAATATGTTCTTTAATAAGTTCTTCATTAAATCCGTCGATACCAAGGCCCGGCTTGTCAGGAACATCGATAAAGCCGTCTTTAAATATCGGATTTTCAATTCCTGTTACAATATCAGCCCACCAAGGAACATCGACCGAGTGGAATTCAAGAGCGAGAACGCTGTGCATAGCGGCTGCAGCATGGACTGCCGCCATACAGGCAACAGGGCTTTCAGCCATATGTATAGCAGTTGCAACGCCTTTTTCATCAGCATAATCAGCTATTTTTTTAAGTTCAAGCGCACCGCCGCAGGTTAAAATGTCAGGGTGAATTATCGAAACACCGCCGGCGTCAATAAGTTCTTTAAAGCCTTCTTTAAGATAAATATCCTCGCCTGTGCAAACAGGAACGCAACACGAATTTTTAAGTCGTACATACTGGTCGGTGTACTGCCAAGGAATCATATCTTCAATCCAAGCAAGGTTATAAGGTTCCATGCGCTTTGCAAAGCGAATACAGTCTTCAACACAAACGTGACCGAAATGGTCGATTGCGAGAGGAACATCGTAACCGATAACATCACGAACCTCTTTTACATAGTTTTCAAGATAGTCAAGTCCTTTTTCGGTAATATGAATACCGGTAAAAGGATGAGCAGTTGTAACAATATCATAGCTTTTTTGATGCTTAACCATATCTGAGGTAACAGAACCGCCCTGAACATTTAAAATGTGGCTTGCGTATTTTTTCATATCATCGATAAAGCCGAGAGGAGCGTTAAGTGTACCCGGTTCATCAAGTAAAAGACCGATACCGAGGTCCATTTTTAAGAAAGTAAAGCCCATTTCCATTCTTTTTTTCAAAGCTTTACCCATATCTGTTCCCGTATGCTTGCCGTCAACATCAGTATCACAGTAAACTCTTATTTTATCTCTGAATTTTCCGCCGAGCAGCTGATAAAGCGGAACACCGTAAGCTTTTCCGGCTAAATCCCAAAGTGCGATTTCAATACCCGAAACGCCGCCGCCCTGACGCGAAGGACCGCCGAATTGTTTTATTTTTCTGAAAATTTTATCTACATTACAAGGGTTTTCGCCTAAAATTCTGCTTTTAAGCAT
This sequence comes from Acutalibacteraceae bacterium, assembly GCA_051877275.1. Taxonomy (GTDB): domain Bacteria; phylum Bacillota; class Clostridia; order Oscillospirales; family Acutalibacteraceae; genus RUG11462. The sequence goes on from JBJEIS010000058.1 coordinate 8,586, forward strand.
AAGCGCATAGGTTTTTGAAGAAGCGTCACGCACCTCTCCGTAGCCAGTTATACCTTGGTTGGTTTCAATTTTGATTAATGTACATCTTTTCGGAGCGCCGTCAATATCTACAAATCTCATATCTGTGATTTTCAGGTCGCTTGGATTAGAACACCTGTTAAAACTCATAACAATTCTCCTGTTGAATAAATTTTATTTTTATAGTATAATCAACTTGCAAGTATGAGTTTATCGGTTTTAAGCTGTTTTTTCAACAAATATATTATTGAATTTGCAAACTTTATTTCGATTAGGTGAATTTTATGAATAATTTAACGGTAGGAATTAAAGAGAAAAATAAGGGCAATTATTTGCTGACTGCTACGCAAGTAAGTGTTCCGAAAGGAAAAAGAATGATACGTAAGCATCGTCATAGCCGTTTTGAAATTGTACATTTTCGCAAAGGCAGCGGTATTTATTCGGTAAACGGGCATAATTATTCAATTAAAGCAAACGATGTGTTCGTTTTTTCATCTAATGAGCAGCATTGTATTACCGAAATTTATGATCGGTTGGAATATGTAAATATTCATTTCGAGCCGAGATTCTTTTGGGGTTCAACTTTTGAAAGTTTTTCTGATTCGGGAATGTTTTTTCAACACAGTGAGGATTTTTGCTGCCGATTAAACCGCGAAAGTAAAAACACTGCCACTGTTGTTGATTTAATCGAGAATATTTGTAAAGAGCTTACCGAAGAAAAAGCAGAATATAAGATGATGGCGCGGTCATTGCTTACCGATATACTTATAATTTTAATTCGTGACTTTCATTATATTGATGAAAACAACAGCCAAAAAGCGAGCACATCAAATGTAAAAGCTGTTCGCAAGGCGATGGATTATGTTCATAAGCATTTAACCGAGCAAATTACGCTTGATGATATTTCAGTGTATGCGGGAATGAGCCGCAGTCATTTTTCTACTGTATTTAAAGCTACTTTAGGTATAACGCTTTGGGATTACATCTGTGAAAAACGAATTGAACTTGTAATGCAAAAATTAGAAGCAGACAGTGAAAAATCTATGCTTGAGATTGCGCTTGAGTGCGGATTTAATAATACCGCTAATTTCAACAAAGCATTTAAAAAGCAGACAGGGCGAACTCCGCGTGAGTATAAAATTCACGGCAGCGCTTATATATATTCGTAGAATATTGTAAATATCAAGAGAAACGAAGAAAACACCTATTGAAAAAGCAAGAGGTGTTTTCTTCGTTTATTATATAATGTTTTTAACCCATTTTCCTCTGCCAATTATTGCAACAGATTTAGGTTCAAGTTTTAAAATACCGTTTTCATTTTTATTGCCGATAATAACCGCATCGTCTTTCCAGCCCGGCAAAAGCCAGATGTCTATCGGATTTTCCGACGGATTAACCGCAACAAAAATTTCGCCCTCTTTACAAACGCGCAAAAAGGTAACAAAATCTTTTTCATATTGAACAGGTAAAAATTCTCCGCCCTCAAGTGCAGGACAGTATTTTCTGATTTTGCCTAAAGTTTTATACCAACAAAGCATTTCATTTTCATCATTTGCCTTGTTCCAATCAAAGCTTGAGCGGTTAAAAGGGTCGCGGTATCCCTCGGTTAAAATTTCATCTCCGTAATAAATGCAAGGAACACCCGGCAGAGTGTAAAGCAAAACAGACGCCATTTTAAGCAATTTTATACCGTTTGATATCTCATTTTGAGACATCTTCTGTTGTGCTTGCCAGTCGCGTCCGCGATTTAAAGCAGGCTCGCCGGCTAAAGCTGTTAAAATACGCTCGGTATCATGAGTTGAAAGCAAATTCATAAGGCTGTCAAGCGCAGGCTTTGGATAATTTTCGCATATACGAAGTACCGAATACATAAATCGCGCTCCGCTGCCGCCTTTAACAAACGAGATAATGAAGTTCATAAATGGGTAGTTCATAACCGAATCAAGTTCGTTTCCGTAAAGGAACGCCCTTTGTTCGCCGTAGGAAACCTTGTTTGAAGCATCTTCCCAAACTTCGCCGTATAAAACGCCGTTATTTCGTTTAACCGCGGTGCGAATCTGCTTTATAAAACAGTCAGGAAGTTCATCGGCGACATCAAGTCGAAAGCCGCTTGCGCCGAGGCTCATCCAATAGTCGATTACGCCGCCCTTACCGGTTATAAATTCAACAAAAGACTCATCGGTTTCCTGAACCTCGGGCAATGTGTCAAACCCCCACCAGGATACATAATTATCAGGGAATTCATTGAATTTATACCAGCTGAAATAAGGCGACTCTTTTGACTGATAAGCACCGAGAGAGTCATAACGGCCTTTCTTGTTAAAATAGATACTGTCAGCGCCTGTATGTGAGAAAACACCGTCTAAAACTATCGCAATACCGAATTTTTTAGCTTTTTGGCAAAGACTTTTAAATTCATCATTCGTGCCAAGCACAGGGTCTGCCTGCAAATAGTTTGCGGTATTATAGCGGTGGTTTGAATGTGCTTCAAAAATCGGGTTTAGGTAGATAATCGTTACTCCCAAATCCGCAAGATAAGGTAGTTTTTCGGCAATTCCGTTAAAATTCCCGCCAAAATAGTCGTTATTTATAACCTTGCCGACGCTTCCGTTTGCAAAAAGCGGTTCATCTCCCCAATTTGCGGTTTCGCGGTCGGAAAATACTTTTTTATATTCAATATTACCTTTATAAAAACGGTCGGGAAAAATCTGATAAATAACACCTTTTTTTGCAAAATCAGGTACTTCAAAGTCTTCAGAATAAACAGTTTGCTGCCAATCAGCGCGGCAGCCGGTTGTATCTGATAAATCTTCACCGCAAAAAATGCTGTGTTTATGTCTTGAATAAATTACTTCAAAGTGATAAAAATATACGCCTGCCTCACAAAACGATGTTTTGTTTTCAAACCAGCCGTCATTATTTGTAGTCATTGAATAGCTTGTAAAAGGAGTGTTTTCGCCTTTTCTGATAAGCATATTTACACATAGCGCATAAGGCGCGAAAACTCTGTAGCTGATTTTTTGATTTTGCTTTATTGCGCCGAAAACTGATTTATGTTCTTTTAATTTAGATGAATAAAACATTTTTTACCTGCCTATAGATAAAATTATTTTAGTAAGTTTACAACAATAACCGATGCGCCGAGTACAGCCAAAACAACACCGGTTACGCGGTTAAGCAGTAAAGGACTTGCTTTGTTTGCAAATTTTGCGGCAATTCTTGCCCAAATAAGTGTTGATACTATGCAGAATACAAGGATTAATAAATCAGGCGCGCCGTCAATAGCAAAATGACTTACAGCACCTGTTAATGCGGTAAATGTCATTATAAAAACGCTTGTGCCGACAGCGGTTTTAAGCTCGTAGCCCAGTACACTTGTTAAAATCAGCAGCATCATCATTCCGCCGCCTGCGCCGATAAATCCGCAGATAAAGCCTACTAAAGAACCGCAGATAATAGATTGAATAACCCTTTTCTTTGCGCTGACTTCCTGCATTTTTTCTTTTGTTGTCATTACAGGTTTAACAATAAATTTAATGCCGAGTAAAAATGTCATAAATACCGAAAATCCGCCCATTGTGGTATTCGGTACTAAATTTGCAATGTAACTTCCAACCAGTGTAAAAATCAAAACAAAAAGCATCATAATGCTTCCGTTTTTTATGTCGAGATTTTTTTGTTTTCCGTAAGTATAAGCAGAAACCGCACTTGCCAAAACATCACTCGCTAAAGCGATACCAACCGCCTGATAAGCGGGAATATCTAAGAAAGTTATGAGAATAGGCGAGATAACGGCTGCAGCGCTCATTCCTGCAAAACCTGTTCCGAGTCCGGCGCCGATACCTGCAATAAAACAAATGATAAATTTATAAAGCATTAATCATTACTTCCTATAAATATTATAATTTTATAAAAGCCATAAAAGGCACATTATTTTTTTAATGTGCCTTTTATATTTAAAATAAAGTTTATTTTGTATGCCAAATATTTTTAGCATAATCCATTATTGCTCTGTCAGAAGCAAAAATTCCTGCTTTTGCAATATTTGTAACCATCATTCTGCCCCAAACATCTTTATCGGCATAAAGCTTGTCAGCCTTGCGGTGTGCGTCGCAATATGAGTCAAAATCAGCTAAAACCATATATGGGTCTGAATTGATAAGTGAAGAAACAACATTCGGAGCTTCAATTCCGTAGTGTGGATTTTTAAGAAGCTCAATTACATCGCGGATATTGTTGTTTTTCTGATAAACACCCTGCGGATTGTAATGAGGCTTGAGTGAAGCAACTTCATCGGCAGACATACCGAAAATAATGATGTTGTCATCGCCGACAGCTCTGTGCATTTCAACATTTGCGCCGTCTTCGGTACCGATTGTAATAGCGCCGTTTATCATAAGTTTCATATTACCGGTTCCCGAAGCCTCAGTACCTGCGAGTGAGATTTGTTCAGAAAGGTCAGCGGCAGGCATTAATGTTTCAGCGAGTGTAACGCGGTAATCTTCAAGATAAGCAACCTTTAATCTGCCCTTAACATCAGGGTCTTTATCAATCATATTAGCGATATTATTAATCATTTTAATAATATCTTTTGCAAGGAAATAACCCGGAGCGGCTTTTGCAGCGAAAAGATAAGTTTTCGGTGTGAAATTGCCGTTTGGATTTGCTTTGATTGCAAGATAATCTGAAATGATATGAAGCGCATTCATATGCTGACGCTTGTATTCGTGAAGACGCTTAGCTTGAACATCAAATACGGTATTAGGGTCAAGGTCAATGCCCTGGGTTTGTTTAACCATTTTAGCAAGACGAACCTTGTTTTCGTATTTAATCTTCTGAAGCTGTTCAATAACAGCTTTATCATTTTTATATTCTTCAAAATCAGCAAGCTTTGCAGCATTTTGCTTGTAAGAAGTACCGATTGTATTATCAAGAAGCTTAGTTAAGCCCGGATTTGACTGGCAAAGCCATCTTCTGTGAGCAATACCGTTTGTAACATTTGTAAAGCGTTCAGGATAAAGTCTGTAATAATCGTTAAATACAGTATCTTTAAGAATTTCGCTGTGAAGCTCTGCAACGCCGTTTACAGAGTGACCGCCGATAATTGAAAGGTTAGCCATTCTGATAAGTCCGCCTGAAATAACAGCAGTGCGCTCAACGTAATCAACATCTTCGGTTTTAAGCCAAATTTCGCGGCGTGAACGATTGTCAATTTCCTGAACAATCTGATAAATTCTCGGCAATCTCTGTTTAAACAGGTCAACCGGCCAGCATTCAAGCGCTTCGCGCATAACAGTATGGTTGGTATAAGCAACTGTACGCTGAACAAGTGCCCATGCATGATCCCAGGTAAGACCGCATTCATCAAGCATAATTCTCATAAGCTCAGGAATAACAAGAGCAGGGTGAGTATCATTAATATGAATAGCAACCTTTTCAGGTAATGAATTTAAGTCGCCGTAATCTCTTAAATGTTTTTGAATAATATCCTGTGTTGAAGCAGAAACAAGGAAATATTGCTGTTTAAGTCTTAAAGATTTTCCTTCAATATGGTTATCTGCCGGGTAAAGAACCTTTGAAATAACCTCAGCCATTGCGTTTTGCTCCATAGCGCGAAGATAATCGCCCTCGTTGAATAACTGCATATTAAAGCCCTGTGCTTTTGCAGACCAAAGACGAAGAACAGAAACGCCTTTGTTGTTATAGCCCGCTACCATTAAATCATAAGGAACAGCCATAACCGAAATAGCGTCATTATGGTTAATCTGGTGATAAGGCCCGTCCCAGTTTTCTTCAATCCAGCCGTCAAATTTAACTTCAACTGCGTCTTCAGGGCGTTCATTCAGCCATACTTTACCGCCTGAAAGCCAAAAGTCAGGCAACTCTGTCTGCCAGCCGTCAACAAGTTTTTGACGGAAAATACCGTATTCATATAAAATAGAGTAGCCGTAAGCCGGAATTCCCTGCGAAGCAAGTCCGTCAAGGAAGCAGGCTGCAAGACGGCCGAGACCGCCGTTACCAAGACCTGCGTCAGGCTCTTGATCATAAATTGCGTCAATTTTTACGCCTAATTCTTTATAAGCCTTTTCAAAAGCCGAGGTAAGCCCCATATTAAATAATGTGTTCTTAAGTGAACGGCCCATAAGGAATTCCATACAAAGATAGCAAACCTGTTTTTTGCCGTTCTTTTTAGAGTCTTTCGCAAATTTGAGCTGCTCGTCTTTAAGAAGCTCGTTTACTATTCTGACAGAAGATTTATAAATCTGTTCGTCAGTTGCGTCCTGCGGTTCAATTTTAAACTGCGAAGACAAGTCGTTTTTTAGTAACTCTGCAATCTGCGGTGCTGTTTTTTTAGCCATAAAACCTTCCCCTTCATAACTGAAATTTATATAAGGAATGTCCCGAATATAAAGGTACATTATTAAATATATTACGCTGTAAGCGGAATTATATCGTTATTATAATACATTATTTGTGCGGAAAATGCAAGGTAAATATAGGATTTTAGCACAGTTTTATAAAATAATATTTAATTAAAACAAAGAATTCTTGCAAAAATATTACAATATTTTGTCAGAAAAAGTCATTAGGTTTACATAATTATATTTTTATGTTAAGTATGTGGCGTCGAAATTTGCGGTTTTATGAGTTTTGTGGATTTTTTGTAGTTGAAAAACCTTTATTTTAAAGGCTTTTTTGCATTTGTGGAGATTATTCACCTAAAATTGTATGATTGCACAAAAAAACTTTTTTAATTACGTTTTGAAACCATTTTAAAAGTCAAAAGTTACAAATTGTAATCTTTTTAACCCTGTTTTGTAATCAATTTGTAATAATTGTTTTGTGAAAGTTGCATAATTGCAACAAATTCGTTGGGTTGACTTTTGCGTTTTAAAAGCATATAATCGCTATCGAAGTGCAAAAATAATGCCTGTGAAGAAAATATTTCCGCCTTTGGCAGAGCTTCTTCAAACAGACTAAAAATGCAAAAAGGAGATTATATGATCAGAAATAAAATTGCAAATCTTGCAAAGAAAACTGAAAATAGAATTTCGTCTTTTAAAATCAATCAAAAGATAAGCGTAATGCTCGCGGTTGTTATATCAATCGGAAGTATCGGTTTATCAGCTAACAAAATCGGCAATGCCTCAACAACAGCTTATGCTATGAGCGAAACCAAATCAGGTCTTTCAGAGGTTGTTGCTATCCCTACCTCAACTGCTCAGCAGAGCATTCTTGACACAGATTATAACAAAAACAGTCTAAATAAAGTTACTATTGTTAAACACGGCGGCAATGAGCAAACAGTTCTCGTCAGAGAAGGCAATGTAAAAAAAGCTCTCGATGCTGCACATATCGTCTTAGGCACTTCGGATGTTACAAACTATAAAATGTCTGATAACATTTTTGACGGTATGAAAGTTACTATTGATGAAGTAAAATTTAAAAACGAAAACAAAGCGGAAAAAATTACTTTTGAAGAGTTCAAAAAAGCTTATCCGAATGAATCGGTATCAAGTCTTGATAAAAACGGAAAAGTTTTGGTGAACAAAACTGTTAAAGTAAAATATGTAAACGGCGAAAGAGCCGGTGAAGAGGTTCAGAGTATCAGCTATAAATCAGTTGATATTGTAAAGCCTACAACAACTGCCGCAAAAACTACGGCAAAAGCTACAACAGTAAAAACAACTAAAGCCGTAACTACTACAAAAGCTACTACTACAAAAAAGACACAGCCTAAAACTACAGCAGCTACAACCAAAAAATCTGCTCAAAAGAAAGGCGTAAAAAAATACAGCGACCTTAAAACTATTTCAGAGCTTAAGCCTTCAAAAGACTTTGAGCTTGATAGCAAAGGTGTTCCTGTAAATTATAAAAAGAAAATTACAGGTACTGCTTCGGCATATTGCTGCGGAACTCATACCGCTACCGGTAAAAAAGTTAAACCCGGATACATTGCCGTTAATCCAAAGCAGATTCCTTACGGCACAAAATTATATATCCGTTCTTCAGACGGAAACTATATTTACGGCTACGCTTCGGCAGAAGATACCGGCGGATTTGTTTCATGGGGAAACACCGTTGCCGATCTTTTCTTCTGGAGCAACAGCGATTGCAGACAATTCGGCAGAAGAAACATTGAGATTTATGTACTTGATTAATTAACGAATTTCTGTAAAATGATTGATTAAAAGGCAAAGCCTGTTCTGTGGTTACAGCAGAATAGGCTTTTTTCTTTTGACAATGAATAATATGTATGATATAATTTGTTAAAAAGATGTTGAAAATGTTAAAAGTTTAATATCTCGGAGTTTATTATGAAAAACAGTATTATTGATGAAAAGGGCTTTTTGGATATTGTTTCAATGAACCCAATAGTTCAGTATGTAGGATTTATGCCCTTTGCAAGTTTAGCTCATGAAATTGATAGTGTTACGGGTTTAAGTAAAAAACGCACAACACAAAATTATGAAATTGCGCTCTTTTTTGAAGATGGCGGCTATTGTTATATTGACGATGTAGAGTATGAAATTCATAAGGGTGATTTAAGATGCTTAAAGCCCGGGCAAACTATTTATTCAAAAAAGATCGGCGACTTTTTCAGTATGCACTATTCATTATCAAGCGACGGCAAAAAGGCTGTCATGGAGAATGAGTATACAAAAGCACTGCCAACATTTATGCCGAGTAATAATTTTAAAGCTTTTTCTGCGGTTTTTAAAGAATTGATTGCCGCCAAAGCAGGAGATACGGTGGAATCGGCACTTAATCTAAAAATGAAAACCGTTGATTTAATGTGCCGTGTTTTTCATGTTGCGCATAATACTAATATTTCCTCAGGTATCAGCGAGAAAAACCGAGAGGTTATTAAAAACGCGATTCAGTTTTTTGATAATAATTATTCTAAAGATATAGGACTTGAAGACATCAGTGAAAGCGTAAATCTTCACCCGGTTTATTTTAACCGCATTTTCAGCAAGGTTGTCGGTATGCCGCCGATTGCATATCTTCGCAGAATGAGACTTAACAAGGCTAAGGAATATTTGCTTAGTACAAATTTAAAGGTTGTCAGTATTGCGAAAAAGTGCGGTTTTTCAAGCAGCTCTTATTTTATTGTTCAGTTTAGAAAAGAATTCGGGGCTACTCCCGCCGAGTTTCGCGCACTTAATAATGAAGA
>JBJEIS010000059.1:0-4179 GCA_051877275.1 Acutalibacteraceae bacterium
ATATAACTTTTCTTTTTTGCCGATGCAGTTATCAGCGAAAAAATTTGAGTTACATCAAATCTTGTAATTGTTGTTCTGATTTTATAATTTTTTCTTTCAGCTCTGCGATAGTTTCACTATAAAAAATTATATCTGAATTAATATCTGAAATTCTATTTTGAATATTCGATATTTGACTATCTGTATCTTGGATTTCTTCTTGTGTTTGATAAATCTTTTTATCTTGCAATTCTTGAATTTCGCCGTTTAATTTATCAATTTCAGCATTATTTTTATTAATCAATTCATTTGTTTTTTGAATTTCCTGATTATATTCTTTAATTAAACGTTTAAGCCTGTTTATAATATAATCATTTTTATTTAATGTTTTAATCTTATCAACCTTAACCACTTTGTCACAATTGGTATAAACTTTACAAGAGCTTATATTATTAGAATTATCGCCGTTTTCTTGTATCGCCGTAATGGTTAATGCTAACTCTGTAAAATCATTTGGTAGATTGGTTATTTGCAAAATCAAGAAATTATCATCAATATAAATTTGTTTAACTTTACAATTTTGTGTAGTAGGTCTGACATTTATGCTGTATTTAAACTTTGAAAATATTGTGTAATTTTCTTTTTCCAAATTCAGCTCAACTTCCATTATGTTGTTTTCCTGCGCCCACTCCCAACGCCCAATCTGTAATGTATAATTATCAAGCGTTATATCAGTATTAAGCTTTGTATAATGATAATTTTTAATTTCCGGCATTGTATAAGGTGAAGTAAAGAAAAAGACATAACCTAATACAATTATTGCAATCACACCGTAAAGAAAAAAATTTTTATTTCCATAAACACCGGCTTGTCGGTTTTTAAATTTTTTAATAAATTCAGACATAGCAATCAACCTATATTTCTTAAATCATCAACAACATTAATTGTTTTTTGACTTATAATTTTAGATACAATCCATTTATCAGTATCAGCGCTATACGTAAGCTCTGCATCAAAAAGAATGGTAGAAAAGTTTTTATCTTGATTATCAACCTTAACAAAATATTTTATTGTGCTAAAAACTTCTGCTTTGCTATCATCTAATTTTTTCGCCCAAGAATTAACTTCCTCAACTCCTGACCGTATTCTAATATCACCGTAATTAATTTCGTTAGTTTCAAATTCATTTGTGGTATAAAGCTTATAAATCTTTGGTGTGACTAACGGTTTGATGCGGTCAGCTTGTTCCTGCGCCGTAGAATTATCATTATAGTAATATTGCTTTAAAAAATATTCAGCATCTTCAATAATACTATCTGTTGGTTTTTGTAAAGCTTTAATTTGATTTTCTAATTCTGTTCTTTCATTTTTTAATTCTGAAATTTGTTTAAGATGCAACGTGCAGTCTTTTTTTATTTTATAATTTTCATTAATCGCCTTTAAATTATTATTTTCAGTAACAAGATAAAAAGTAATAATACCAAATACAATAATAACAATTGCAATCAATGTGTAACCGGCTATTAGTTTTTTATTTTTTATTGTAAATTTCATAGAATAAAACTCCTTTTTTATAACAGTAATTGTAATTCAAAAAATTTCGGCCAAAATCGAGTTGCAGAAATTTTGAATTACATTCCTAATCAATATCTTTAAAGAAATTATTAGGATTTATTCGCTGAAAACCACTACCTGTATTTTCCCATACTTCAAGATGTAAATGGTTTCCGGTTGAGCCACCGGTTGAGCCTACATAACCAATTAATTGTCCTTTTGTAACAGATTGACCGGGTTTAACAACAATTTTAGATTGATGTGCATATCCGGTAGCGTATGTATCATTATGTTTAATTCGTACATAATTACCCCAACTGTCATAAAAACCGCACATATCAACCACACCATCAGCAACCGCATAAATCGGCGGACAGCTTGTTCCTGTGCCGTAGTCAATGCCCCAATGCATTTTATAAGCGCCGGTAATTGGGTGATAACGATAACCGGCAAGAGAAGTTAAACTATATGTGCCTTTTTCAAGCGGAAAAATCCAACCTAAATTATTTGGGTTAGTATCAGCTAAAGATGATAAATTTTGAATTGTAAGTATTACATCTTCTGCAAAATTACCGCTATATGCTGTGGGATTGAAAATATAATAATTCTCATTATCTTTATAATGATTAATTTTTGTGTTGCCAAATTCCGTTGCATTTTCAGTAGTGTATTTATCATAATTAGATTTGTATTGTTCAGCAAATCTTTGTTTTATTGTTTTTTCGCCGTTAGGCAATTCTTTGATTAAAGATAACGTTGAAACAATATGATAGTGTTGATAAACTCTTTTTAAATTTTCGGTATCAGTATTTTTTTTGATACCGTATTCATCAAGCAAGGTTTTAAATTCATTGATGCCGACATCAATTGATGTTTGCGGATTTGTTATTGTTCTATGATTTTTATTCGCCTTTAAACAAAAAGCGCCCATAACATCTGTACCCTCACCTTTTGATGTACAATACATAATAGCAAGTATTGAGTTAGCATAATCTTCTATGCCTAGTTCTTTGCACTTTTCAATAACATAGGATTGATATTGCAAAACTGCCTCGCTACTGAAATTTACCGGCTTTTCGTCATCTTTTTTATTATCATCATCACTTATCATAAGAATAGTGCCTATCATAATAAGAAAAACAAGCAGAATAGGCAACAAACAGCCGGAACAACCGCAACCTATTTTTTTAGCAATTTTTTTGCCTTTTTTCTGTGCCATTAAGCACCACCACGAAATAGTTCAAGTTCTTCATCAGTAACATCAACGTAAAATTGAATGTTTTTATCAGATGAAATAGATAAAATACATTCGCCTTTTTCAAGTGACGGTATTTGTTGTAATTCACTTTCTGTCAATTGATACTGAAAAACATTGTTAAGCAAGTCAAGGCAATTGCTATCTTGTTGCATTATAAATTTGTATTGTGTCAGCTCAAATAATGTTTTAATCTTATCAACGCTATCCTGATTACTTCCCTCCGGTACAAAATCTCGTATACTTTGACTAGCGTATAACAGACCGCCAAAAAACTTTCTCGCCTCACGCTCAAAGACAATAAGCTGTTCTACTGCCTGTAACTTATTTGTGTTGATAATTCGATGTGCCTCGTCAATAAAAATCATAAAGCGTGTAATATCTTCCCACGCAATTTGGTTTTTATCGTACAAATCTTTCATTTGACTACCTATTTTTAAGCAGTTATCCCAACACAATAATAGCGCAGTAAACATTTGTGCATCAAAAATTTCACTTTTCATATTCGCCAAATTTTTAATATCGAAAAAGACAATTTGTGTATCGAGAATATTATCAATTGAAGTATGCCCGTTAAAAATGTGACCGTAGCTATCTACTAAAGATTGAATTACAAGCCGAATATTATTAATTCTTTTCTGTTTTTCAATCTCAATTTCGGTTTGGACTTTTCCTTTAGCATCAGCAGATTTTTGTACTTTCTTAATATAGTTTAAAAAATCGCTCCAAATAGGATAAGAATTAGCCGGCAATCCGGTTAATTGCGTATCTTTATCGGGATTTATCAAACCATAGTCCTGATAAAACTCTTTTAATAATTGCTCAAATTCAATTATTTCGTAAGCATCAACATCTTTAACAAGAAATTTATAAATTGTTGTTAGTTTAGATAGATGCCGATTAAATGAAATGACATCATTTTCACCGGTTTTTAAAACCTCTAAAGCGTTTAAAATACCTTGTGAGCCGTCAAGAGAAATGATTTTACCGCCGTATTCTTCAATCATATCTCGCCATTCGCCTGTAACATCAAAACCACGAATATAATTCCCTCTTGCAGCCATATCTGTCATAAGTTTTTTAAGCAATGTAGATTTACCTGCGCCCATACGACCAACACACAATCCATTGTATGACATTCTTCTGTTATCTCGTTGAAACATATCAAATAACACACTACCGTAAGTCGCAGAGGAATAACCTAAATAAGTGCCGTATGTATCGTTAAGCTTTGTGAAATGAAAAGGATTTCCGCTTGCAATCATTTCAGATAATAACGGTTGACCGTAGCGTTTAAATTCCGTTTTCATCTGTTCATTATAAGATTGAAACATTGAATTCCATTCAGCTTTACTTTCATTCAAAAAAACTGCCGATTTATAACCGTAGCT
>JBJEIS010000060.1:0-4159 GCA_051877275.1 Acutalibacteraceae bacterium
CCATAAATGGCGGCTTTAAATCAGTATGAGAAATATAGTTTGCTGCAATATGTGACCTGAGATGATGAACAGGAATTAACGGTTTATTCGAAGCATATGCCAAGCCTTTTGCAAAACTAACACCTACAAGTAGCGAGCCGATAAGCCCCGGAGCATATGTAACCGCAATTGCATCAATATCATCAATGGTACAATCGGCTTGTTTCAATGCTTCTTTATATAAATTTGAAATTGCCTCAATGTGCATTCTTGACGCAATTTCGGGTACAACGCCGCCGAAAACAATATGGTCATCGACTTGTGAAGCAATTAGGGAAGAAAGGACTTTTCTGTTTTCAACTATTGCTACTGCGGTATCGTCGCAGGAAGACTCAATTGCTAAAATTTTCATGAATTTTCTCCAATGTTTTTTGACATTTCATAAGCATCTTCAGTTGGATGATTATAATATTTTTTTCTTGTTCTTAATGTTACAAAACCTGATTTTTGATAAAGCTGTATTGCATTATAATTGCTTTCTCTTACTTCAAGAGTAATGACAGAGCATTTGCAGTTTTTTGAATAATTTATAATTTCATTTAAAATTTTTGTTGCAATGCCTTTTTTTCTGAAACTCGGTAAAACAGCTATGTTATTAATTTGTGCTTCATCAGCAACAATAAATAAGCTGCCGTAAGCAATAACCTTATCGTCAATTGTATATCCGAAAAAACAATATTTATCATTTAATAATGCATTTTTAAGCATATTTGATGCAAGCGGATGTGAGAAACAGATGTTTTCAATATTTATTAAATCATCAAGGTTGGAAATATCAAGCTTTTTTATCATTTAATTCACCGTAAAGCTTTTCTATATTTTCTTTAATCTGTTTTGCACATTGTTTGTAAACAGCCAAGCTTTGTCCGTAAGGGTCAGATATGCTTTCGCTGAAGCACAAAATCTTGTTTTTATCAACACCGTTTGCAATTAAAGTTTGTTTGTGACTGTTGGACATAGGTATAATATAATCAACTTTTTCAATCACATCCATATTAATTTGCTTTGGAGTATGATTTGAAATATCAATTCCGTATTCTTTCATAGCCTGAACAGAGTTTGAGGAAACACAATCGCCAAAGTTTACAAACAAACCGGCACTTGAAACTTCTGCATCTGTAAAGATTTGTTTTGCAAATCCTTCAGCCATAGGGCTTCGGCAAGTGTTACCGGTACAAACAAATAGTAACTTCATTAAAACACCTACTTTGTTTCATACCAAGTCTTTGCATATTTTACATCTACAAGCATTGGTACTTTCATTTCTACTGCGTTTTCCATTTCTTCTTTTAAAATACCCGCTATTTGAGGTGCAATTTCTTCTTTAGCCTCAACAATTAATTCATCGTGAACCTGCATAATTAATTTCGCGTCCAGATTTTCTTTAATTAACCGCTGATTAACCTTATTCATTGCAATTTTAATTATATCTGCAGCTGTACCTTGTATCGGCATATTTTTAGCAACACGCTCGCCGAATGCTCTTGTATTGAAATTTGAAGCAGTAAGCTCAGGCAGATATCTTCTTCTACCGAATACAGTTGAAACATATCCGTCTTTTTTGGCTTTTTCTACAACTTCATTCATATATTTATTTACACCGCTGTATGTTGAAAGATAGTTTTCAATATATTTTTTAGCTTCTGCAACACTTACATGAATATCTTTTGAAAGTGAAAAAGCGCCAATTCCATATACAATTCCGAAGTTTACAGCTTTTGCGCGAGAGCGAATTTCAGGAGTCATAAGTTCAAGCGGAATATTAAATACTTGTGAAGCAGTTACAGAGTGAATATCAACGCCGTTTAAAAACGCGTGAATCATTTTTGTATCATCTGCAATTGATGCCAATACTCTTAATTCAATTTGAGAATAATCTGCGTCTACAAGCAAATAGCCGTCTTTTGCTCTGAAAAATTTTCTCATTTCACGACCCAGTTCGGTTCTTACAGGGATATTTTGCAGATTCGGCTCTGATGAGCTGATTCTTCCGGTTCTGGTTTCAACCTGATTAAGCGATGAATGAATTCTGTTGTTTTCACCCACACATTTCAACAGACCGTCACAGTAAGTTGACTTTAACTTTGATACTGAGCGGTATTCTAATAGATATTCAACTGCGTCTGATTGATAACGCAAATTTTCTAAAACTTCTGCGCTGGTAGAATATCCTGTTTTTGTCTTTTTAGAATGGGGAAGACCGAGTTTTTCAAAAAGAGCAATTCCAAGCTGTTTAGGAGAATTCAAATTGAATTCATATCCGATAATGTTATAAATCTGTTCTTTTAAAAATGCTTCACGCTGCGAAAGCATTTCAGAAAATTCGTTAATACCCTCTACATCAACTTCAAATCCTTCTTTTTCCATAGAATAAAGGGTAAATGAGAGAGGAATTTCTATATCTTTTAAAAGTGATAACTGATTGTTTTCATCAATTTTAGCAGAAAATTCTTTATATAAGGTTTCAATTAATAACAAATCTTCAGCTTGTTTTGAATATTCACCCTCAAAATTCGGTATAGAATATTCAAGTTTGAATCTTTCAAGTGAAAAATCATTTCGGTCAGGATTAATTAAATACGCTGCAAGCATTGTATCAAATGCAATATCGCAGAATTTATCAAGATTATGAAACAGATTTTTGCAGTTATGAGTAATAATATTTTTTGTGTTGGTTAAATCTAAATTCTCAGAAATAATGTATTCTTCATTACTTTTTGCAAAGATTTTATTTTCAGAAAAAATTACAATTGAGTTATCCGAAATTTGACTTTTCTTTGTAAATACAACATTTAAAGTTTCGTTAGACTGATTATTGTTAGTTACTGTATCATCGCTAACATCTAATTTTTCAAGCAATTTAAACATTTCAAGTTTAACAAGTAAATTTTTAAGCTCTTCTTGATTTCTTTCTGTTTTTGAAGGAATTTCAATAGGAACATCGCAGTTTATAGTACCTAAAGTTTTGCTTAAAAAAGCGTTATCTTTATCGTTAATCAGTTTATTTTTCAAGTTTTCGCGCAAATCCGAAGTTTCAATATTATCATAAAGATTTTCAATATTGCCAAACTTTTGAATCAAGCTTCCCGCAGTCTTGGGTCCAACGCCCTGAACTCCGGGAATGTTGTCAGAAGTATCACCTTGCAAAGCCTTAATTTCAATCATTTGTTTTGGAGTAACACCGTATTCTTCATTGATTTTTTCAATATCATAGATTCTTACTTCAGCATTTCCGCCTTTAGTGGCTGCAAGCTGAACTGTTACATTTTCAGAAACTAATTGTAAAGAATCGCGGTCACCGGTTGCAATTACACATTGATCATTATTTTCATTGCATTTTTTGGCAATTGTCCCGAGAATGTCATCAGCCTCATAGCCTTCTTTTTCAACTACTGCACAACCAAATGCGCGTAAAACATCTTTAATAATAGGCAACTGCATACGCAATTCTTCCGGCATTGGTTTTCTTCCTGCCTTGTATTCCTTATACATCTTATGGCGGAAAGTAGGCGCTTTTAAATCAAATGCAGCAATTATTAAATCAGGATTATTTGTATCAATGAGCTTTAAAAGAATATTCATAAAGCCATAAACTGCATTTGTAAAAATACCGTCTTTTGTGGATAAAATTCTAATACCGTAAAAAGCTCGGTTGATTATTGAATTTCCGTCTAACGCTAAAACTTTCATATAAATCTCCAAAATCAAAATATAAAATTATTTTACCACATTTTTTATATTTCTTCAAGTAATATAAAGAAAAACAACACTGTAAATTAATACAGTGTTGTTAATTTAGAATTAATAAGCTCTTTTTTTACCTTTTTTAGGATTAATTCTATTTACATAGTCAGGTGTTTTTGAAGATGACTCTTTTTTATCTTTTTTCTTTTTATTTCCCTTTTTAGCAGAATGTTCACACCAGAATACATAAATCGGTCCTGCAACAAAGAGGGAAGAGAAAGTACCGCAAATAACACCGATTGACATAGGAATAGAGAAAGTAAGAATAGAATCAAGGTTTTTAATTGCTGCAACTACAGTAACAGACATAATTGCCGCAAAAGTAGTCAAAGAAGTAACGCAAGTACGTTTTAAAGACTGTGAAATAGAGATATTC
>JBJEIS010000061.1:0-17296 GCA_051877275.1 Acutalibacteraceae bacterium
AATTATGTAATATACAATCTATTAAAAAGCCCGCTTGAAAACAAGCGGGCTTTGGTTTGTTCAATTTAAACTCGTTTAAAACATAAAAATCCGACTTGAATTAATTCAAGTCGGATTTTCTTTAAATACTCCATTTCAATATTAAAACATTAAGACTTATTTAGTGGTTGTATTATAAACCTTGCTCCACTTACCGTAAACTTTCTTACCGTTAATTATTTTGTAAGCTCTGATTCTTACATAATATTTCTTGCCGGATTGAAGTTTCTTAATTTTCAAAGATTTCTTTGAAGCTTTTAGAACTTTAGCTTTAGTAGCTGATTTTTTGAATTTTTTATTAGTTGAATATTTAATCTGATAACCATCAGCATAAGTCACTTTCTTCTTCAACTTAACAGTAATTGCTTTTGAAGCTTTTGTAAGCTTTGCAGTTGATTTTGCGCTGAAGCTCATCATAGAAACATATTTAATCAAAGAATCATTATAAGCAGTTCCGTTTATAGCACGAACCTTATAAGAATACTTAGCAGAACCTTTAGCAATATTATCGGTGTAAGTTAAACCTGTTGTTGTACCGATTAATTGGAATGAACCGCTTGAACCTTTAGCTCTGTAAATTTGATATTTTTGAGCATTTCCTGCAACTGACCAATCAAGCTTAACAGATGATTTTCCTGTAGGTACAGCTGAATTTAATGTAGGAGCACCAACAATATTCTTAGGAGCGTTAGTTGTTGGAACTAAGACAGTTGTCTGACCGTTTCCGGTTGAAGGTACGCTCGGATTATTACTGCTTGGTACTGTTACATTTGTTGCACTAGATGAGTTTGACTGACTTTGTGACGGATTAGATGAAGCAGGTATTGATGCGGTTGTAACATCTTCATAAATCTGTGTAGTTGCGTTTGGATCACCTTTTTTAAGTTCCTCAGGATCAGTAGGAACGGTACCACCGTTTGCATTGAAATTATCTAATACTAATTTATAATCAGTATTTGTTGCACTTGCTTCATCTGCACCAGCAACAGTCATAGGTGAAATTACAACTTCAGGTTTAATACGGCATTTAGAGTAACCTGCTGCTATTGCAGTAGATTCATCAGGAGTGCCGCCTTCTTTTCTAATCATTGCGTCATAGTCAAACAATTGATTGTCTTTATCATAATACCAGTAATTCTGAACCTTGAATGCAACTGTATTTAACTGCGATTTATGAGATATACCTGTTACATCAATATAATATGTTCTGGTAGTTCCCGGATACTGCCATGCAGCCAAAGTTATCATTTCCGGTGCCTTTGCGGTAATTCCCTGCTGGAATATCATCATAATCGAAATTTCTGCAATAGTAGGTTTACCGTTAGGGTCAGTACATTTCGCCAAATTCACCCTGAATTTAACTTTTCCGGAATTACCGTCAGCTTTTGCAATATTAACCGCGTTTTGAGCCATATCTTCAAAGCCTACAAAACTATAGTTAACCTGCATCTGTTCAACAGGGTTGTTTTGCTTTAATTCTATATAACCGTAATCAGCCTCAGTTGCTCTACCTGATGTTTTCCAACTTGCACAGTCAGAACTGTATCTTATCGTACTCGGGCCGTTGTCATATGGCATATTAGTTTTAGGAGTAAACTGGAAAAATGTTACCTGATTTGGATCCGGAGGTACAGTCTCATACGATCTTTCTTCAGAAGTTTGACCGTCATCAACTGTAATCGGATAGAAGGTAACTTCAGGACAAGTACCGTTACCGCCGCCGCAAGCCCAGTCATAACACTGAACAACTACATAAATATATGCAATTTCATAATTATATCCTGTTTCAGCAAACTGCATAACATCAAAAGAATAAAATACATTTGTCTGTTCAGGCGACTGTCTGTTCAAACCTGTTTTAGCAATAACTTGACCACTTGAATTTTGAAGCTGAATATCAATTGATGGTGAGCAATCACCGCCATATGCATTTTTAGCAGACTTTACATAAACCTCCATTGTAAGAGATGCATCATAAAATTCGCATGCCTCTTCAATAGCGTCTTTCAAATTTTCCTTATTGGAACCGTCTACCTTAAATGCCATCTGATACTGATGCTGAACTTTACTTGATGTCATTGTCATAGAACCGTCATTGCCACAAGTTACTGACGAAGGAATATTATCATATCTTCCTGTCAAATAATCCTGATCTCTGAATTTAAATGCTAATGTTCTATCTCCGGCGTTTGCGGTCAAAGACGAAACAACTACGGTTGAAAAACATAAAACGACTACAAGAATTAAACTTAATATTTTCTTACTGTTTATCATACCAAAACCTCCCTAATATAATACTTATGTTGTGATGATTATAACATATTTTTTATAAGAATACAAGTTTTCATTGGTAAAATTCACAATCTTTGTTAATTACCAACAATAATACCTATATAAATTTGTCATATTGACCAAAAATGCGTTGCTTTTTAAGCAACGCATTTTTTTACTGTAATTACATATAATATTTTGTCTTATATTCTTCGTAAGCATCATTAAATTCTTTATTGTCAGAATACTTAACCGCATTGAGATATTCATGAGATTTCAATTCATCATTTTCAATTTCAATCAACTCAACCGCAATGTTCGAACAATGGTCTGAAACTCTTTCAAAATTATTAAGCAAATCAGATAAAACAAAACCAAGTTCAATTGTACATATGCCCTGACTTAATCGTTCAATATGTCTTGCGCGTATTTTCTTGATAAGCCTGTCAATTACCTGTTCAAGCGGTTCAACTTTTTTTGCAAGTTCAACATCCGAAGTTTCGAAGGCAAGCTTTGTTATTGATAAAATCTCGTAAAGTGCAGAGGACAAAATATTTAATTCCTCAACAGCGTTTTTTGAAAATGAAAGCTTTTTATCATGTATTTCCTGAGCAACCTTTAAAAGATTAACCGCATGGTCGCCTATTCGCTCAAAATCACCGATTGCATGAAGCTGCTTTGATACTGTATTTGAATCTTTCGCCGAAAGCTTTTCGCGAGAAAGTTTTACAAGATATGTTCCGAGCTTATCCTCATAATAATCCAGCTTATCTTCATAATCTAAAATATTTTTAGCTTTTTTCTCATCGTATTCAAATATCAAATCTATCGATTCATTTATCGAATTGAAAGCGATATTGCACATTTCAACAGTCTTGTTATTAGATTCAGCGGTAGCAACCGAAGGTGTGCTTAAAAGTCGCTGATCGATAAAAGAATACTTCTCTGATTTTTCATCGTCTTTAATAATGAAGTAAGCAATTTTCTCAAGCTGTTTTGTAAACGGAAGAAGTAAAACAGTAGTTACTATATTAAAGATTGAATGCACAAGTGAAATACCGAAACCGGTTACCGGCTGGTCTGAAAATCCGAAATCAAAAATTGCATTGCCTAAACAGTAAAGGCTTAAACAAACAGCTGTACCGATTACATTGAATGAAACATGAACTACTGCCACCCTGCGTGCGTTTTTATTAACACCGATTGCCGAAATAAGAGCGGTAACGCAGGTTCCTATATTTTGTCCCATAATAATTGGGATGGCCATTCCGAATGTAATAGGATTTGCTGTGTCGGCAAGCCCGATCGCAAGCGTCATAAGAATACCAACGGATGCTGCGGAGCTTTGAATAACACCTGTTACAATTGCACCGACAATAACACCGAAAATCGGATTGTTGAACATTATCAGCATTTCTCCGAAAGCTTTTGATTCAGCCAAAGGTTCCATCGACTGTCCCATAAGCTGCATACCCCAGATAAGAACAGCAAAGCCCGCAAAAATAGCGCCTAAGCTTTTTTTCTTATCATCTTTTGAAAACATATTAAGAACAATACCGATAAATGCTAAAATAAGCGAAAAATTTTCAGGCTTTAACAAAGCCATAAAGCTTTCGCCCTCAAGTCCTGAAAGCGACAAAATCCACGCGGTCAGGGTTGTACCGATATTTGAACCCATAATAACGCCGATTGTCTGACCAAGCTGCATAATACCAGAGTTTACAAGACCTACAAGCATAACAGTCATAGCTGATGAAGACTGAATTGCAATGGTAATGCCTGCACCAAGTAGAATACTTTTTAATTTGTTCGAGGTCATTTTCTTGAGCATTGATTCAAGCTTACCGCCTGCCATTTTCTCAAGTCCCGATGACATTACATCCATTCCGAACATAAAAAAAGCTAGACCGCCGACAAGCAGGGTCAACTGAAGTACTACTGACATTTAAAAATTCCTTTCTTTCGTTTCAGGGAAGCAAGAAAGTATAATAAGTGCTTTAAACCCCTTGAAAACCTGTGTTTTTTAAATCTATTTAAATACAATGTTAATATTGTATTATACACAGGTTAAATGTATTGTATTAGTTTTGTTAAATCTATGTTAAATCTTTTTACAAAGCAAACCGAATAGAGATAGTCGTGCCCTTATCTTCTTCCGATTCAATATTAAGCTCAGCATTATGCACCGCTGCACCGTGTTTAACAATAGAAAGTCCGAGTCCTGTACCTCCGATTTCGCGCGAATGACTTTTATTCACACGGTAAAAACGTTCAAAAACGCGTTTAATATCACCTTTCGGTATGCCTATTCCTGTATCTTTAACCGCCAAAACTGCCTCGCTGTTTGTCTGCATAACCGAAACAGTAACCTTGCCGTTGTCTTTATTATATTTTATAGCGTTATCACAAAGGTTATAAATCATTTCATCAATAATTCTCGGTATGCCGATGATAACGGTTTTTGCGCCGACAAATTCAAAAGTAACGCCTTTTTTCTTTGCATTAGGCTCAAGTCTTGAAATAATTGTTTTACAAAGCGTACAAAGCTCTATTCTTTCCTTTTGCTCCTCAACAGCATTTTCATCAAGTCTCGAAAGCTTTATAATATCCTCCACAAGACTGATTAGGCGTTGTGCCTCGCTATAAATTTTCTCTGAAAAACGGGTAACATCTTCATCTTTTACCATACCGTTTTTCATAATTTCGGCATAACCCGAAATAGAAGTAAGAGGGGTTTTAAGTTCATGCGAAACATTAGCAGTAAATTCCTGCCTGATTTTATCCTGAATCTTGTGTTCGCGTTTGATTCTCTCCATATTTTTGCGTATTTTTGCACTCTGGTTTTTAATTCTTTCGGAAAAAGGAGTCAATTCTTCAAAAACAAAAGAATTTTCTACTGTTGATAAATCAATTTCATTTATCGGTTTTGCTATTTTTTCTGTAATTTTCTTTGAAAATAATGCAGAAATGCCGCCGCAAAACAGCGCCGACAAAACTACTATCGCAATTATATGATAAACAGAAATATCGCTTTTTCCTAAAACAAATGCCAAAACACCTGCAAAAATACAAGCTAAAAACGATACACAAAACAATGAAACAAAAATAATTGTACGTATTTTCTTCATAATCAGTCTCCGATTGTATATCCGATTCCGCGAACTGTTTCTATTAAATCAGCAGCAGATTTAAGCTTTTGACGGAGCGTTCTTATATGTACGTCAACTGTTCTTGATTCTCCGTCAAAAGAATATCCCCAAATTTTATTTAAAATTTGGTCGCGTGTTTTAACAATGCCTCGGTTTTTTAACAAATAACAAAGCATTTCAAATTCTTTGAGCGTTAAATTAATTTTTTCACCGTTTACCGTAACTTTATGTCGCGAAGGGGAAACATAAAGAGGTCCTATGCTGTATTCAACTTCATCTGTTTCTTTCGGTGTGCGACGAAGTAACGCCTTTATTCTTGCAATAAGCTCCATCATACCGAAAGGTTTAGGTAAATAATCATCGGCGCCGTTATCAAATCCGATAACCTTATCATATTCCGAACTTTTAGCTGTTAACATCATTATAGGAAGACTTTTTGTAACCGAAGAAGCTCGAAGCTTTTTGAGAATACTTAGCCCGTCTTCTTCAGGAAGCATTATATCAAGCAAAACTATATCCGGTATTCTGGTTTCCATAGCTTCCCAAAAAGGCTTTGCGCTTTCAAAACCTACAGCTTCCATATTTGAGTTATTAAGAGTGTAAACTACAAGCTCTCTGATATTTTCATCGTCTTCAACAAGATAAACCATAATTCTTATCCTTCCTTCAATTTTCTTTATTGTAGCAGAAAAGGGTTGCAAAACGCAACCCTTTTGTAAGAAATTTTACTTTGTTTTAACATTAGAGATTTTAGACCACTTGCCGTAAATCTTTTTGCCGTTAATAATCTTGTAAGCTCTAACTTTTACATAGTATTTTTTGCCGGATTTTAACTTCTTAATTTTCAAAGAAGATTTATTTGCATTAACAGTCTTATTTTTTACTGCTTTTTTCAATTTCTTATCAGTTGAATATTTAATCTGATAACCGTCAGCATATTTAACTTTCTTTTTAAGTTTAACAGTAATCTGATTTTTACCTTTTTTAAGAGTGTTTTTAGTTTTTGCGGTAAATTTCATAACTGAAACTGTTTTTTCGGCAGAATCTTTATAAATGCTTTCGCTTTCATTCAAAGCGCGTACTTTATATGTATACTTTTTACCGGCCTCAACAGTTGTATCAGTAAATGAAACAGCAGTTAATTTTTTGATTAATTTATAAGATTTGCTTGACTCTTCAGCTCTGAAAATCTCATAACTCTTTGCACCTTTTACCGCTGACCAAGAAAGTGAAACCTGTTTTTTGCCGCTTAATACAGCAGTTAAATTCGGTGCAACCATTTCATTTTTAACCGTACTAACAGTAGTGGTGACCGAGGCAGTTGTAGAAACAGTCGAAGTCGGTCTTACAGTAGTAGGAGCCTTTGTAGTTAATGAGCTTGATTCACTTGAGCTTGACCCGCTTGAACTTGATTCACTTGAACTCGATTCACTTGAACTCGATTCGCTTGAGCTCGATTCACTTGAGCTCGATTCACTTGAGCTCGATTCACTTGAGCTTGATTCACTTGAGCTTGATTCACTTGAACTCGATTCACTTGAACTCGATTCGCTTGAGCTTGACTCACTTGAGCTTGTTTCACTTGAACTTGTTTCACTTGAACTTGTTTCACTTGAACTTGACTCGCTTGAGCTTGTCTCGCTTGAGCTTGTCTCGCTTGTGCTTGAAATTATAGGCGGTTCTTCATCACTGTAAACTTGAACAGCAATATCACTATAAGTAAACTCAACATCCTTAGGAGTGACGCTGACATCTGTTACTCGCTGACTTGCTATATTAATACTGTAATCACCGGGTTTTGCATCATCAGCAACCTTAAAATAAACGGAAAAAAGCTCGCCGTTTTTCTTTGTAGAAATTATATTTCCCGAACTGTTTGTATACAAATACATAAAATACTCATTATCAATCGGGCTGACAACTGCTGATTTAAAATCGCTGCCCACATCGAATTTCGGGAAAGTACCGTAATCGTTTGTTTCACCCTCGATAAGTGATAAACTGTCATCATAATCGAGTTCAAGCTGAATAGCCCATATGCCCGGATTATTACCGACAGTAAATGTAACTTTTGCGGTTTCACCTGCTTTAACAGGTTCGCTTGTAGCTTCAATATAAGGCTTTTCCTTATCAAGTGCAGGTACTGAATCAGCACTTACAACGCTTGTTACAGCCAAAGAAATGAGCATAGCAAAGCATAAAACTATACTAATAATTTTACTTGTGCTTTTCATTTTAACCCTCCATTAATTTTTCTAAAACTACTTTATCATAAAACCGCAAAAAAATCAATTATTTCTTATATTTTTTACTATTTTTTATTTATGCAGACAAAAATCCTGCCCACTTATCAATCAATGACTTGTATTTATTATAAAGAGAAACTTGATTTGAATCATTTTTCAATCCGTTTGCAACAAAGGCCAATGATCTCGCATACGAAGAATTATAGCTCGCATATGATATATAGCTTTTATTGTCTTTAGTTACTTTAACGTAGCCTCTGCCTATAAAATCGCGTCCAATGTTTCCGCTGTTCAAATTTTCGTCGGTGGATTCCCTGATATTTACGATTGAGCCGACAATGCCTGCAAAGTCATCTTCGGTGAAATAAATTTCGGAATCAAAGCAAACATTTACCCTTTTATCGGAAGCGGTTTCAAAAGTCAGCTCTTCCTCATCAAGCAAATCTGCCGGAGCAATCAAAGTACCCATTTCTACCTTTGCACCGCTGTTTTTCAGCTCATTGATTTTTTGCGTATCAACATTAGTATAAAAACGTATACCGTTTTTCTCATTCAATCTGATTGATGCGCCGTTTACCATTTCAGCATCGACTTCAAGCTCGTTTTCAGGTATAACTTTTACCATAGATACATTGTCAACATAGAAGGATTTCAGACTTTTTGTATTCACACAAGCGCCAATGAAAAAATATGCATTTGAGTATTTGCTCAAATTCGATTCACTGATTTCAATATCAAAAGAAAATGTCTGCCATTCATCACTGATTTCAAATGCCTGACGAATACTTGTCGTCGATCTTAATGACCACGCGCTGTTTGTAATACCCATTACAACATTGTTGTCCTGATAATCATATCCCATGTAATCGGTATTAAGCTTTATATCCGCCTGAAGTCGGTATGTACCCGCTCCGTTTTTCCATAAATCATCGGTGATATACTGTGAAATCCCTGTATCATTGCTCAAATACTTTTTATGAGGAGTAACCAGCATAGATTTACCTACTCCGTCTTTACCCTCTTTCTCATTCAAAGCAGAAAACATATAACAAATCCAGTCTAATGTTTCACCGTCTTCAAAATCACTGTTTAAAAGCAGATTTTCATCAGTGGAAACATATTCAATATTGAGTGTTTTGGTGGTTTTATTATAAGTATATTCAGCAATTTTCAACTCGCTTAATGCCGTTACAGGCATTAAAACCGAACTGTTTTGATGTAAAAACGGCTTGCTAAGCGGCTTTTTAAAAGTGTTTTTATATCCTTTATACTCACCAACGCTAAGCGAATAAGTATCCTTGGAATTGTTGAAGGTCAACAATCCATCAGTAAAGCCGACGTTATATCCTAATTGCTCCAATACTCCTACTGCATCGACATACAGAGTGTTGTCAATAATCTGCGGTATATTTTTAAAATTAGGTAGCATATAGTCGCCGGCATAAATTTTCTCAGCGGTATATGACGCTGTCTGTTTTACACTTAGATTTGCCATCGCCTTATCTGCATCAAACTCTGTACTGAAAGTTGTTTTAGCAATAGATTCATCGTAGGTAACATCAGTTTCTGTAAATTGAACATCACCGCGCCAGACATTATTAAAAGTAAATGAGTAATTTGAAGTAGGATAACTTGTGCCGCTGGTATCACTTATTCTGTACCAATAAGTCACGGTTTTCGGCAAAGAAATATTTTCAAAAGCTACATCTTTCACACCCGAATTTTGGTTTGAACAGTTTACAAAATAGCTTAATTTAAGGGCATCTGTCGAACGTACATTTGAAATTGTTATATTCTGAGTAAGCGCTGAGCTTAGACTTAAAGTAGATTTATAAAGTTGCGATGATCTAAATACATCAACGTTATCACAAGTAACATTTGTGCAGGTTCCTTGCGGGAAAAAGGTCGCATAGCCTGTACCGATAGTCATATCTTCAATATGAATATCCTCTACACCGCCTATAACAAGAACATTATCATTAACATATAAATAACAGTTACTTGTTGTTATTCTTTTAGCGCCATACCAATATGAAATGCCGTCTGTTGAAATCTGATTAGACAGTATTTTTACATCAGTTATATCAGAATCCGTAGTACCGGAAAGAGTTATATTGAATGTACGCGCATCAAGCAGCTTTATTCCTGAAATAGAAAGATTAGAGACTCCCCATTCCGACATCAGCAAATAACTCTTTTCAGCATCAATATTTTTTGTTCTGTTAGGCTCGGGATCGATTATTGCACCCCTGCCGCAAACTTTATAATAATCAGCGGTTACTCCCGAAGTCTTTGACACCTTAACTCTCGCCGTAACCAGCGCACCCGGTGCTAAATACAACGTCTGATTATTAGTCAAATCAATCTGATTATCGACAATTTCGCCGTTTGTAATATTATTAAGTCCTGCATCGCAGTAAATTACACTTTCGTCATCCTTTGACGGAACATCGGTTTGCGGTGCTTCTGCAATGATAGTAAGGCAGGTGTTATAGTCGCCGTTTAAACGGACAACAACATTTTCAGCCTCTGCTAAAGTAATTGAAATAACATTACCTGAAACAGTAGCAGGAATATGCTTTGAAGATGGCAAAACTTCAAAAGAAGTTATATCAATATTTACCGTAACATCAATGGTTACAGCGTCACCTTCAAACGCAAATTCACAAAATCTACGATATTTATCGTCAAGGAAAATCTCATCCTGACGGCAAGTATTATAAACAGGGATATTAATAGTTTTTTCTCCCTGTGTTACAGATACGGCATAATCATAATTACGCGGTAACACGTCAGGATATTCCGGATATTCTATTAACTGATTAGTACTCGCTGACGCAGGTATCGACATTGATAAAAACAAAACCAATATAAGAATTAAAGATGCTAATTTTTTCATAAAATCGCTCCATTCTAATTCCATTATATAACAGTTCTTATTTTCAATCAATTTAAAATAACATCTCAAATATATTGAAAATATAAGCAAACATTTGAAATGAATAACAATGGAATGAAAGAATATTAATTATTCATATCTTCCGCAGCATTTTTTATACTTTTGGCCTGAGCCGCATGGACATGGATCGTTTCTGCCCGGTTTTTTCTCTTTTCTTATAGGCTCTTTTTTAAGCGAACCGTCATCTGCGCCTGATTCGCCTGTTACTTTAGCAACCTTTTCACGCGCAACTTCCTGATTCTGACGAATATGTACATTTAAAATGCGTTTGGCTGTTTCTTCTTTGATAGATTCTGTCATTGCATTAAACATATCGTAACCTTCATTACGATATTCAACAACAGGGTCATGCTGACCGTATGAACGAAGATGGATTCCGTTACGAAGCTCATCCATAGCATCAATATGTTCCATCCAATGGCTGTCAACGCTGCGTAAAAGAACCACACGCTCAACCTCACGCATAAGGTCGCTGCCTAATTCTTCTTCTTTTTCAGCATATTTTCTCATAGCGATTTCATCGAGCTTATCAATTACATCTGATTTTTCCAGTTTATTAAGGTCATCATTTGTAAAGTCAAGAGCATCACCGATTTCAAGCCATGCGCCAATCTCGTTTTTAAGTCCTTCAAAATTCCATTCTTCAGCAATATCAGCAGAAAGATAATGATTGCAAATTTCGGCAACAGTATCTTTTACCATACCTTTAACAGTGCCTGTAATATCATCACCGTCAATTACTTTGTTTCTCTGGTCATAAATAATTGTACGCTGAACATTCATTACATCGTCGAAATCAAGAACGCTCTTACGAATTGAGAAGTTACGGTATTCAATTTTTTCCTGAGCACCCTCAATACGTTTTGAAAGCATTTTCATTTCAAGCGGCATATCTTCATCAACTTTTAAAGTTTCCATCATATTGGAAATTCTTTCGCCGCCGAAAAGACGCATAAGGTCATCCTCAAGTGAAATGTAAAATCTTGATTCACCGGGGTCGCCCTGACGTCCTGCACGTCCGCGAAGCTGGTTATCAATACGGCGTGATTCATGACGCTCTGTACCTATAATACAAAGTCCGCCGGCATCAATTGCCCTTTGAGCCTCCGGCTTAATTTCCTCTTTAAACTGTTCATTGAGTTCAGAGAAAACTTTTCTTGCTTTTAGAATTTCTTCATCATCAGTTTCGGCAAAGCCTGTTGCCTCTGCAATGATTTCATCCTCAAAGCCCTGCTTTTTCATAGTAGCCTTTGCCATATATTCAGCGTTACCGCCAAGCATAATATCGGTACCTCGTCCTGCCATGTTAGTAGCAATTGTTACAGCGCCGTATTTACCTGCCTGAGCGATAATTTCAGCCTCTTTGCGGTGGTTTTTAGCGTTGAGTACATTATGTTTAATACCGCGTTTTCTAAGCATTTTACTTAAAAGCTCTGATTTTTCAATTGAAATTGTACCGACAAGCACCGGCTGTCCTTTTTCATGACGGTTAGCAATATCTTCGATAACTGCGTTGAATTTAGCCTTTTCTGTTTTATAAACGATGTCAGGATTATCTATTCTTGCCATCGGTTTGTTTGTTGGTATTTCAACTACGTCAAGCTTATAAATTTCAGCAAATTCCTGTGACTCGGTAAGCGCAGTACCTGTCATACCTGAAAGCTTATTATAAAGTCTGAAGAAGTTCTGGAATGTAATTGTTGCAAGAGTTTTTGACTCATGTTCTATTTTTACATTTTCCTTTGCTTCAATAGCCTGATGAAGTCCCTCGTTGTAACGGCGTCCGAACATCAAACGTCCTGTAAATTCATCGACAATAATAACCTCTCCGTCTTTTACAACATAGTCAATATCTCTGTGCATAATGCCGTAAGCCTTAATTGCCTGATTAACATGGTGAGCAATAGTAATATTATCAGCATCATTTAAGTTTTCAATGCCGAAAAATGCCTCGGCTTTTTTTACACCGCTTGCGGTAAGGGTAGCGGTTTTAGCTTTCTCATCAACAATATAATCGCCGTCTTCATCAATCTGTGATTCAGCTTCTTCTTTATCGTTAATCTGCTTAACCTTAACCATTTTCAAAGTTTTTGCAAGAGAGTTTGCTCTCTGATAAAGGTCAGTTGATTTTTCACCCTGACCTGAAATAATAAGAGGTGTTCTCGCTTCATCAAT
This sequence comes from Acutalibacteraceae bacterium, assembly GCA_051877275.1. Classification (GTDB taxonomy): domain Bacteria; phylum Bacillota; class Clostridia; order Oscillospirales; family Acutalibacteraceae; genus RUG11462. The sequence continues at coordinate 12,840 of JBJEIS010000061.1, forward strand.
AAGAATTGAGTCAACCTCATCGACAATAGCAAAGCTATGACCGCGCTGCACTCTTTCTTCCTTGTATGTAACCATATTATCACGAAGATAATCAAAACCAAGCTCGTTATTGGTGCAGTAAGTAATATCAGCATTATATGCCTCGCGGCGTGCGTCACCCTCGATATCATGAGTAATAAGACCTACCGTAAGGCCTAAAAATCTGTAAAGCTTGCCCATCCATTCAGAGTCACGCTTTGCAAGATAATCGTTTACTGTTACAATATGAACGCCGTTTCCGGTAAGCGCATTAAGATAAGCAGGCAAAGTAGCAACCAAAGTTTTACCTTCACCTGTTTTCATTTCAGCAATTCTGCCCTGATGAAGAACGATACCACCGATAACCTGAACAGGATAAGGGCGCATACCCAAAACTCTGTCAGCAGCCTCACGGCAAACCGCAAAAGCCTCAGGCAAAATATCATCTAAGGTTTCGCCTGAATTTAAACGTTCTTTAAACTCGTCGGTTTTAGCACGAAGCTCATCATCAGTGAGCTTTTTCATATCATCTTCAAGTGCTAAAACTTTCTGTTTAATAGGCTCAACTCTTTTTAATTCTCTTTTAGAGTATGAACCCAATAAAATATCTCTTAATCCCATATTTAAAATTCCTTTCTAGGATAGTATTTTTTGCTTTAACAACATTTATCCGATTATATACATAATACCACAAACCGCAATAAAAAAAAAGAATAATTTGTTAACAAACATATATGTTTGGCGTTTTGCACAAATTAGAACTGTATATTTATGTAAAAGCACAACACGCCGCGAAATTCTTGTTAAAAATGCGCAAAGGATTGCGAATTAAAAAGCCTAAAAACTAAAACCACAGTCGAAATAACTGTGGTTTTGATTTTATATATACAAATCATCGTCATCATTTTTGGTGTTAAAAATCTCATCTTTCTCTTCAGTTTTAGGTTTAAAGCTATCCTGTTTTGCTTTATTGCTGAACGATGAAATATCAACTACCGTTGTTTTTTCAAGATTTTCATCCGGCTGATTTCTCTGGTATGACGGAGGTGTTACAGGCTTCTTAGGTTCTGTAAAACGAGCAGAAGTATCAAGCTTAGGAGCGGCGTTTCTTCTGACCGGCTGCTTTTTTTGAGATTTGCCGCCTGTTTTGCCGTACTTTTTTCTGTATCTTACATTTACTGCAACCAAAGCAATAATGCATCCTATCATTACCACTAATGACAGCCACTTTATCGGTCTGTACTTACTGCCGTAGTCAACAATATTCTTTGCAGCGGTTGTCGGCTCTGTGATTTCCTCGGTAGTATTGATTTCTTTAGTTTGTTTTGTTTCATCAACTCTTTCGGTTGTTGTAGCCGCAGTAACTATACCGGCTGTAGCCGCATTTGTTGACTGTGTTGCTTTTTTTGTAGTATAAACAGGGTCAGCCGCTGTAACTTTTTTAGTTTTTTTGGTAGTTTTAGCTTTAGTTGTAGTAGCCATAGTAGTTGTTGTAATAAACGTAGTAGTTGTCGCCGCCTTAGTAGTAGCAACGGTTGTCTTTTTAGCTTCAGTAGTATGCTCCGCAGTAGTAGCGGCTGTTGTTTCACCTTCAGGCTCTGCCGAAACACCGAAAAATGTCATACAGCTCACCATAAACAAAAGCACTAAAACACATGATAAAAGATTAATTTTTTTCATAATGCTACCTTTTTAATAAGCCTTTCCCCAATAAACAAGAGCTTTTGCCGGTTTTCCGCAGCAAACGCATTTATCGGATATTTTTTCATCGGTAAACGGCATACATCTTGAACCGACGCCTGTTACTTCTTTAACCTTTGTTTCGCATTCTTCATCACCGCACCACATTGCTTTTACAAAGCCGTCACCGTTCTCTTCCAAAGCTTTTGTGATTTCTTCCATTGTAGTACAAGCGTAAGTACGGTTCTCACGGTTTTCAAGAGCGCGTTTATAAAGTCCGTCATGAACTTCTTTAAGTTTTTGTGCCACAACTGTTTCAATTTCATCAATCGGAACAACTGTTTTCTCACGGTTATGACGTGTAACAACAACGCAAACACCGTTTTCAATATCTCTCGGTCCCATTTCTATACGAACAGGAACACCTTTCATCTCATACTCTGAATATTTCCAACCAGGTGAGTTTTCAGAATCGTCAAGCTTTACTCTGAATTTATCATTTAATCTGTCGTACAGCTTGTTACAGTTATCCAAAACTCCCTCTTTATGCTGTGCAACAGGAATAATTACTACCTGAACCGGTGCTACCGCAGGCGGTAAAACAAGTCCGTTATCATCGCCGTGAGTCATAATAATCGCACCGATAAGACGGGTTGTAACACCCCAAGATGTCTGATGAGGATAAGCTTTTTTATTCTGTTTATCAGAATACTGAATATCAAATGCTTTAGCAAAGCCGTCGCCGAAGTAATGAGAAGTGCCTGCCTGCAAAGCCTTTCCGTCATGCATAAGAGCCTCAATGGCATAAGTAGAAACCGCACCCGCAAATTTATCAGACTCGGTTTTTTTACCTTTTATAACAGGCATAGCCAGTTCTTCCTCACAAAATGAAGCATAAACATTAAGCATTTTTTCTGTTTCGGCAATTGCTTCTTCAGCGCTTGCATGAATAGTGTGTCCCTCCTGCCATAAAAACTCTCTCGAGCGCAAGAAAGGACGGGTTGTTTTTTCCCAACGCACAACAGAAACCCACTGATTATAAAGCTTAGGCAAATCACGGTAAGACTGAATAATATTTTTATAATGTTCACAGAAAAGTGTTTCGGAAGTCGGGCGAACGCAAAGACGCTCTTCCAACGGCTCTGAACCGCCGTGAGTTACCCATGCAACTTCAGGAGCAAAACCCTCAACATGGTCTTTCTCTTTCTGTAACAACGACTCAGGAATAAACATAGGCATACAAACATTTTCATGCCCTGTTTCTTTGAATTTATTATCAAGAATTTTCTGAATATTTTCCCAAATTGCATAGCCGTAAGGACGAATAACCATACAGCCTTTTACGCTTGTATACTCAATAAGCTCTGCTTTTTTGCAGATATCGGTATACCATTTCGCAAAATCTTCATCCATAGATGTGATTTGCTCAACCATTTTTTTATTATCAGCCATTTTAATCTCCATTCTGCCGCTTTATCCGCAAAACCACAAAAGCAAATTAAATTCTTCAGCAAGCGACCGAGCGAAGAATTTAGCTTAAATGATACGGGTGGCGCCCTTTTTTCGGGCAAAACATAATTTAAAATATCAATAATATCATATTATATTATATATTAGGCGAAATTTCAACATTTTTTGATAAATTAAAAGCTTTCAGATTTTTTATCACGTTCCATAAGATTTTTTATTGAATCGCCTACATTCATATTTTGATACAAAATCTTATAACACTCATTAACAATAGGCATTTCCACATTATACTTTTCAGCAAGCTTTTTAGCGCTGTCTGTTGCAAAATAGCCCTCAACCGTTCCAACTCTTTTTAAAGCTTCATCTACTGAAACACCCTCTCCGACAAGCATACCGAAAGAACGGTTTCTTGAATGAGTAGAGGTACAGGTAACTACCAAATCACCGATACCCGAAAGCCCCGCAAAAGTATAACGGCTTGCTCCCATTGCTTCACCAAGCTTGGACATTTCATTTATACCTCTTGTAATGATAGCGGCAATTGTATTATCGCCAAGCTTCATTCCTTTAACAATTCCTGCTGCGACAGCAATAATATTTTTAAGAGCAGCGCCGACTTCAACGCCTATTACATCTTCTTGAGTATAAATTCTGAAAAAGTCATTTGAAAGCAATTCCTGAACCTGAATAGCTGCGTCTTTATCGTCGCTAGCCGCAACAACCGAAGTCGGAATTCGCTTACCCACTTCTTCTGCATGAGAAGGTCCCGATAAAACAACTACCGGATTATCAGGCAATTCTTCTTTAATAATTTGTGAAAAACGTTTTAAAGTATTTTTTTCAAATCCCTTTGCAACCGATATAATTATAGTATTATCTGTTACATAACCCTTTAGCATATTTGCAGTTTCTTTAACCGCAAAAGACGGAGTTGCAATAATAACAACATCACTTTCAGAAATATCCTCTTTATTTGATGTTAAAACAATATCTTTTGGGATTTCAACACCTTTAAGCAAAGGGTTTTCGCGAGTTTTCTTTAAATTTTCTATTTCCTCTTGAAATTTGCCCCAGACAACAGTCTTGTGTCCGCACAAATAACTCAAAATTGCAAGAGCCGTACCCCAGCCGCCTGAACCTAAAACAGTAATTTTTTTCATAATAGCGCAATTAACCTTTCTTACCGCTTCCGATTTTGTTTTCGGTACCGTCGAGTAATCTTTTTATGTTTTCGTGGTGCTTAATTATAACCATACCCGACATTATTGCAACAAGTATTGTAGAAGCCA
>JBJEIS010000062.1:0-4071 GCA_051877275.1 Acutalibacteraceae bacterium
TCAATTCTTGCGAATCTGTAGCAAAGGCTTTCGGCAGGAGTTCCGTAAAGAGCAAAACCGATATTGGTTTGAGTTTTCCAGTCATCTGTTGCTTTGCGAAGTCGTTTCATAACTCTGAGCGCAAATTCTTCACCCTCAGGAGTGGTGTGAGAAACACCTTTCATAAGCTTGGTTACTTCATAAAGACCGATGTAACCGAGAGAAATAGAAGAATAACCGCCGTAAAGCAATTTTTCAATTGACTCACCTTTGTTCAATCTTGCCAATGCGCCGTATTGCCAGTGAACAGGTGATACATCGGAAACGATTTTCTTACAAGCCTCGTGACGTTCCATTAAAGCTCTGAAGCAAAGGTCAAGGCGTTCATCAAGAAGCTTCCAGAATTTTTCTTCATCGCCTTTGGCAATTATACCGATTTGAGGCAAGTTAATAGAAACAACACCTTGATTAAATCTGCCTTCAAATTTATAATTACCGTCTTCATCTTTCCAAGGTGCAAGGAATGAACGGCAACCCATTGGGCTGAAAACATTACCCTCGTAGTTTTCGCGCATTTTTTTAGCTGAAATATAGTCAGGATACATTCTCTTTGCAGAACATTTTACTGCAAGCTCGGTGATATAATCATATTTACCGCCTTTTAAGCAGTTATGCTCATCAAGAACATAGACAAGTTTCGGGAAAGCAGGAGTGATAAACACACCTTTTTCATTCTTAATACCTTCAATACGCTGATTAAGAATTTCTTCAATAATCATAGCGTTTTCCTCTATGTATTCATCGTCTTTATCAAGGTATAAGAATAATGTAACAAAAGGTGACTGACCGTTTGTAGTCATCAATGTGTTAATTTGATACTGGATTGTCTGAACACCTGATTTTAATTCTTCGCGAAGTCTGTCATCAACTAATTTCTCGATATGTTCATCGTCCAAACTGTTTCCTATGGCATTTCTAATCTGTTTTTCAAATTTTTCTTTTGATTTTCTTAAATATTTGCCTAAATGACGAATATCAACAGATTGTCCGCCATACTGGTTGGAAGCGACAGCAGCAATAATTTGAGTAACTACTGTGCAGGCAACTTGGAACGATTTAGGAGATTCAATCATTTTTCCGTTCATAACAGTACCGTTATCAAGCATATCTCCGATGTTTACAAGACAGCAGTTGAAAATCGGCTGAATGAAGTAGTCAGCATCATGAAAATGCAAAACGCCTTCTTCGTGAGCTTTTGAAATATCTTCAGGGAGAAGAAGTCTTTTTGTAAGATCTCGTGAAACTTCTCCGGCAATATAATCACGCTGGGTTGAAGCCAAAATAGTATCTTTATTTGAATTTTCCTCAGCAAGCTCTTTATTTTCATTGCGAATGAGTGATAAAATAGACTCATCGGTAGTGTTTGCTTTACGAACAAGAGCACGAGTATAACGGTAAATAATATATGTTTTTGCAAGCACATATTTTTTAAGAGCCATTAAACGCGACTCTACCATATCTTGTATATCTTCAACAAGGAGTCTGTCACGTTTTTTATTCTCAATATATTGAACGATTTCCTCAATCTGGTTAGCTGTAATGCGTTCGCTTTCCTCAACAGCTTCATTAGCTTTGGTTATAGCGATTACGATTTTTGAGCGGTCAAACTGTACAACGCTTCCGTCTCTTTTAATTACTTTCAATTTATTTACCCCTTTCGGTTACATTATTGTAATATTCTTCATTGCTAGATAATTATAGCATATGTTGTATGATATTTCAAGCCAGAAATACAATATATTGTTACAAAGTTTTAATGCTTTTTTTGTGCAATATAGCAAAATCGTGAATTTTTACAACATTTATGCTTATAAAAAATACATTTATTATGAATTAAAAAAGATTAAAAATTAAACTTTTTAATTTCTCGAAAATGACTAAAATACTTATTATTAAAGGCTTTGCGTCATTAAAAACATTACTTATTTTATTAAAGAAATTAAATGAAAAGCTGAAATTCAGTCCGAAATACCTAAAACACAATATATAGTTGTCGGAATCAAAATATATTGTGTTTAAAAATGGGTTACCGAGCGCAAGTTTATTACAATTATCCACTATTCCTATGCCTGCTATCAGAGAAAAAATCATTAATGTGAAAATGAAAACAAAAATCGTTCGTCTTAAATGTTTTTTCATAAAAAATCACCTTTGTAAAACTATTTTTTACAAAGGTGAAGATATTATTTGTGTTTTTCCGCTTGAATCACTGCCAATTTATCACAAAGCTCATTTTCAGGATGACCTGCGTGACCTTTTACCCACTTAAACTCAACTTTATGAGTTTTAAGAAGTGATAGCAACTGCTCCCATAAATCAACATTAAGTGCCGGTTTTTTATCGGCTTTTCGCCAACCGTTTTTTTGCCATGAGTAAACCCATCCTTTAAGTACAGAATCGCAAACATATTTGCTGTCGGTAGTAAGTGTTACTTCACAAGGCTCTTTTAACGCTTTTAACGCTGATATAACCGCTGTAAGCTCCATGCGGTTATTGGTTGTTTCGGCTTCACCGCCGGAAAGCTCTTTTTGAACACCGTTGTAACGAAGCACAGCGCCCCATCCGCCGGGACCGGGATTTCCCGAACAGGCTCCGTCGGTAAAAATTTCAATTTTTTTCATTATTTATCCTTCCTGTTCAGCACATAAATATTCATAAGTACGTTCAATGGAATTTTTAACATTAATAGGTATTTCTTCTTCGCTTTCGGCGTTTCTGTAATCAAACATTTTTGTAAAGGCGTGAACATCGTTATATAAACTTTCAAGATAGTTTTTTGAAAGCTTTAAACAGTCGTTATTAAAGCTTGAAAGAGGATTTTTGCTTAAAAAATCAGGAGCGGTCTCAACGAGTAATCTGTAATGCGGCAGACAAATGTACTCTGAATTTCTGAAAGTTTCTCTGAAATCAAGTTCATTGTTATATGTGCGGTACATTGTTTCAATAAGTCTTTTCATACCCCATTCAACTTTATCGCAAATAAAACAGGTTTCTTCAATTCTTGATGCTTTGTAAGCGCTTTTTTTTGTATTTAAACCGAAAAGGCCTTTTTTAAATACATCTTCATTAATTTGCTGTAAATGAGTTTCAAGAATAAGACCTAACTGCAAGCGATTGTGCTTTTTCATCATTTTTTGTAAATGATTATTACAAAACCCAAGCTTGTTTGTTTCTATTCTGACATCAGGCTCCATCATTGCAGCACCTAAAATATAGTCGGTTAATCTGTCTTCAAGCATTTTTTTCATTCTGCAAACAGGGCAGCCGTCGTCGTTTTCAAAAACTTCGCTAAGCGGTATGGTACAAATATCTTCGCGCATAATTTATTCTCCTTATTTTAATATTTGAATTATATCATTTTTATGATATAATATCAATATAAATTTAACGGAGTGTTTAAAAATGACAGATATTGAATTCAAAAATAATAATGTGTATATAAAAAGTAACAGTTTTGATTTGCGTCAGACCCTTGATTGCGGACAGGCTTTTCGTTATTCAGTCGATGAAAACGGTGTATGGAAAGGCGTTGCAAAAGGCAGGGTAATTACTTTATATAAAGAAAACGACATTATTGTAATTGAAAATATGGACAAAGAAGAATTTGAAAAAGATTTTTACCGTTATTTTACCTTTGATGTTGATTACGATGCTGTGAAAAAATGCTTATCGGCAGATGAAACACTGAAAAAGGCGGTTGAATGTTCGCCGGGAATAAGAATTCTAAGACAGGATAAGTTTGAAACCGTTTGCTCGTTTATTTTTTCTCAAAACAATAATATTCCGAGAATTAAAGGAATAATTGAACGTTTTTGTGAAAATTTCGGTGAAAAAATAGATGAAGGCTATTACGATTTTCCTACTGCCAAAAAAATTGCATCACTGACTGTTGAGGATTTGGCGCCTATCAGAGCAGGATTTCGTGCAAAATATATTATTGATGCAGCAAAAAAAGTTTACAGCGGCGAGGTGAATTTGCAGTCGCTTGAAACTATGCCGATAGAACAGGCGAGGGAAGAACTGATGAAAGTA
>JBJEIS010000063.1:0-4050 GCA_051877275.1 Acutalibacteraceae bacterium
TCTTTGAATGTTTTCAATTAAAGCAAATATAAATGAGTTTTGATTGGAAACATCGCTGATTATGCATGGAACGGTAGGCATCTCAAGTGCTTTTGCTGCGGCAAGTCTGCGATGGCCGTAAATAAGCTCGTATTTATTTTTAGCAATTTGCCTAACGCCTAAAGGCTGAATAATTCCGTTTTTTCTGATAGACTGAATCAGCCCTTTTAGCTTGTCGCTGTCGATGTTTTCTCGGGGTTGATAAGGACTTTGAAATAACCATTCGGTATTAAGCATATAAATTTTATCTTTTTTTCTGCCGGTAATTTGCATCTTTATTTTCACCTCTTGCTTTTATGGTTTTATTTTATCATATAGCGAGCATAAAATCCATAAATTTCCATCGCAGAAATATACATATAAATTTCTTATTCAAGTAAGTAAAACCATTTATGGCAAAACTAAACAAAAAGTGACAAAAACTTTTTTGCATTATCAATAAAAGCATATAAATAAGGAAAAAAGCACCTTATTATTGGAATATTTTTGCAAAAGTATCAAATTTGTAAACATTTTTGTGAATTTTTTTAAAAAAATCAAAAAAATAGCTTGATTTTACTCCTTGTTTTGTGTAAAATGTATATATAACTAAAAGTATGCGATTTAATTCTAAATAAATCTAATAGTTGAAGGAGAAAGCTTTATGTCGAACGAACTTTTTCAAAATGTAATTACTCAAATGGGTGAGGCGGTAAATAAAACTGTAGGGGTAATTGACAATAGCTTTACTGTCTGCGCTTGTAACGACACAGAGCTCATGGGTGAATCTTTAGGCGTTGTGCCTGATGATTTTAACAATGAGGAGGCTTTTGTCAGAGGAGATTACAGTTTTAAAGCATTCGGAACTGTTGAACCTGAATATGTTATTTTTGTTAAAGGTACCGATGATGTTTCTGTGTCTTTTGCAAATTTAATGGCGGTTTCAATGACCAATGTCAAGCAATATTTTGATGAAAACTTTGATCGTTCTAATTTTGTTAAAAATATCATTCTTGAAAATATTATGCCGGGTGATATTTACATAAAAGCAAGAAAGCTTCATTTCAACACAGAGGTTTCTCATGTTGTTTTACTTATCAGAATCCTTACTAAAAACGATGTTTCTGTATTTGATGTTGTAAGCAATCTTTTCCCGAACAAACAAAAAGATTTTGTTATTAACATCAGCGAAACAGAAATAGCTATTGTTAAGGAAACTAAGAAAAACATTGAGATTTCAGACCTTGAAAAATTAGCACGTTCTATTATTGATACTCTTTCAGGTGAGTTTTATACTCATTGCGTAATCGGTATCGGTACTATTGTTGACGGTGTTAAAGAGCTTGCTTCTTCATTTAAAGAAGCACAAATCGCTTTGGAAGTAGGTAAAGTATTTGATACTGAAAAAACCATTGTCAGTTATGAAAATCTCGGTATTGCGAGAATTATTTATCAGCTTCCTACAACTCTTTGTGAAACATTCTTAAAAGAAGTGTTTAAATCCGGTTCAATTGAAAGTCTTGATCAGGAAACTCTGTTTACAATTCAGAAGTTCTTTGAAAACAATCTTAACGTTTCAGAAACATCAAGAAAGCTTTTTGTACATAGAAACACACTTGTTTACAGACTTGAAAAAATTAAAAAACTTACCGGTCTTGACCTTAGAGAGTTTGAACATGCTATTGTTTTTAAAATCGCACTTATGGTTAAAAAATATCTCAATTCTAAACCGGTTATGTTCTAATTTGCTTTCGGTTAATGTTAAGGAGTGGTTGTTATTAAACGGAACATTAATGATGTAAAAGGGAATCAGGCGTTAATAGAGTTTAGAGGTGTTTCTAAAAGCTATGCAAACGGAACACATGCTCTTAACGATGTTAATATAAAAATAAATAAAGGTGAATTTGTTTTCGTTGTCGGTGCTTCGGGAGCCGGTAAGTCTACATTTATCAAGCTTATGATGCATGAAGAAAAATGTAATACCGGCGAAGTTATTGTAAACGGTTACAAAATGAGCAAAATTAAAAGACGCGAAGTTCCGTATTTTCGCAGAACTATGGGCATCGTTTTTCAGGATTTCAGACTTATTCCTAATATGACTGTTTTCGGAAACGTTGCTTTTTCACTGCGTGTTGTCGGCGCTTCAACAAAGGATATTCGCCGTCGTGTCGCTTCGGCACTCGCTATGGTTGGACTTGGCAATAAAGCAAGATGCTATCCTAACGAGCTTTCGGGCGGTGAGCAACAACGTGTAGGTTTAGCCAGAGCTTTGGTTAATAATCCACAAATTATTATTGCGGACGAGCCTACAGGTAACGTTGACCCTGAAATGTCTTATGAAATAGTTGACTTGCTTACCGAAATCAACAGAAGAGGCACCACAATTGTAATGGTTACTCATGAGCATCAGTTGGTGCGTGATTTCGGCAGACGTGTTATTATGCTTGAAAAAGGTAAAATTGTTGCCGATAATGCCGAAGGGGTGATGTAAATGAAGTTGAGAAGTGTCAGATACCTTACGGTAGAAGGTTTTAAAAATATTTGGTTGCACCGTCTTATGACGCTCGCATCAGTATGTGTATTGATTTCATGTATGTTGCTTATCGGTGTTGCAGTGCTTTTATCTTATAATATCCAAGAATCATTCGGTGCATTAAAAGATAATAACATTGTAATGGTTTCGCTTAAAGACAGCACCACTGAACAGCAGGCGAAAGATATTGAACAAAAGATTAAGAGTTTGGGAAATATTAAAACAACCAGATATGTTTCAAAAGAAGAAGCTGCTGATTCTTTCAGAGAATCTATCGGAAGCATTTATGATGAGTTCTTTAAAGATGATGACTCATTTTTGCCTATGAAAATCGAGGTTACATTAACCGACCTTGAAAAGTATGAAAAAACTATTGCTTCAATCGAGAAAGTTGACGGTGTTGAATATGTTAATTTTTCACCTGAACTTACTGAAAAGCTTGCCAGCATTCAAAATGTAATTTATACAGCAGGATTTTGGATTATCGGTTTATTGCTTATAACCGCTTTGGTTATTATTGCGAATACAATAAGAGTTACAATGGCTTCGAGAAGACTTGAAATATCAATTATGAAAGCGGTCGGCGCTACGAATAATTTCATTCGCCTGCCGTTTGTAATCGAGGGTATTACTTTTGGTCTTGTATCGGCAGTAGCCACTACCGGAATACTTTATCTTGTTTATAATTCAACAATTGATAAAATAAAAGAATTCGGATTTTTGAATTTAGTACCTTATTCACAGGTGGTTTGGTATTTGTTTGGCGGATTCTGTGTAATCGGTATTGTTGCAGGTACATTGGGAAGTCTTATTTCAATAAGAAAATATCTTAAGAAGGAAGGAAGCGAGCAGAGTGCGTTTGTTTAAAAAACGATTTGTAAAAAGAACCGTTTCTTTCGCAATATGTTTTGCTATGTGTTTCGTATCATTAGGTGTTTTGGTGCCTGAAAATTCTTACGATGCATCCGCATTATCCTCTTATGAACTTCAGCAAAAAATTGATAGTTACGCAGCAAAACAGAAAGAAATTCAGAATAAATTAGACAGTCTTAAAGGTGATAAGGCTGATGCAAAGGAAAGAGCTGAAGAATTACAGGAACAGGTTAGTGTAATTGAAAATAAAGTCAGCCTTATGAATGATAAAATTTCAGCTTTGCAAAGTGAAATTAATGAAAAAAAAGCTGAGATAAATAAAAAAGAAAATGACATTAAAGATGCAAAAGAGCTTTTGAAAAAAAGACTTCGTGCAATTTATATTGCAGGTGCGTCTACTGATATTTTAGTTTTGTTGTCTGCTGATGATTTTGGTGATTTTCTTGAAAAAACTGATGTTATGAAATGCATTACATCTAACACCAAAGATTTGATGACAAAGCTTGAAAAAGAAATTAAAGAAATTAATAAAGATAAGAAAAAAGTTGAGGCTAAAAAATCTGAAGCCGATTCTTTAAAACAACAGCTTGTTACAGAGCAGAACAATCTTGATAAAAAATATGCCG
>JBJEIS010000064.1:0-17068 GCA_051877275.1 Acutalibacteraceae bacterium
TTTATTTGTCGGCGGTATTCGCTTGGGGTCATACCATACTGTTTTTTGAAAGTACGGTTATAATGTTCAATATTGGCATATCCGACAGAATCGCAGATTTTAATGACGCTTAAATCGGTGCTTGCGAGTAGTCGGCATGATTTTTCAAGCTTAATATTCTGCAATATTTTAGTGAAATTATGCCCTGTGTAATCCTTGACGAGCTTAGAAAAATACGAAGTTGAAAAATGAAAATGCTCTGCCGCACTTGTTAGCGTTACATCAATAAAATTATCCTGTATGTATTTTAAAATTTCTACTACCTGGCTACCGCTTTGTTCTGAAGACGGAGCAAGCTCAATGTTAGTTTCATAATAGCGCAAAAGATGTGTAAACATAACCGAAAGCATATTAACAAGCATTCGTCTGTAATATTTCTTCTGCTCGAAATGTTCGATAAATAAATCTTCTATTTCACTCTTTATGATATCGTTTCCGCCGGTGTGAAAAACAAGATAATTATTATAATTGTCAGAATAAAGAGTATGCATAAAAAATGCAGATAAAATATCATTTTCGGTCAACATATTAAAAAATGTCTTTTCAAATGTGCTTTTTCTGATAATCAGGTTTATAATTATACTGTCGTCGAAAACTTCAATGGAGTGCTGTGTGTTTGGTGCAATAAAACACATATCGCCCTCAGTTAGATTTTGTTCAACCGTTTCAAAACGGTTTACGCATTTTCCTGAATAAACATAAGCTACTTCAAAAAAATCGTGTTTATGCATAAACACAGGAGTATATCTGTAATGCTTTTGAATAATAACATTATTGACTATATCAAAGAAAAGCGTACTTTCCTGAAGGTCATGAAATTTCTTATCAAGGTCATCTTCAAACCATCTTGGCATATCGGGAACATAAAGACGGCGCTTGATTATTTCATCTTTTCCTGTTTTTATAATGAATTTTTGCAGTGCGTCTTCACTTTCAAGCTTTTTTTCATACATTTCTTTATAAAAAAGCTCATCAGGTTCATATCGAAAAATATATTTTTTAAATTCATTTTTATCCATGAACTTAGCTCCTTTGTTTTTTCATATTTATATATTACCATAGAAACAATAACTAAAGCAAGTCAAAAAATATCAATAATGACCATAAATTATTCAATGTTCAAAAAAATTTTGTTGTGGTAATATATAGACAACAAATAAACACAGAGTGTGTTTATAAAATGCGTTGAAAAACGAAAGGATGGTTATTATGAAAACACAAGAAAAGCCTATCGGCAAATGGAGACAAAGATTAGGCTACGGCTCATCAGATTTTGCCTGCAATCTTATTTGGCAAATGATTTCTTTGTATCTTCTCTACTTTTACACAAATGTAATGAAGCTTGATGCAGCGGCAATCGCTCTTATGTTTCTCATTACGAAATTTATCGACGGAGTTACAGACTTAATTGTTGGATTCCTGATTGATAAAACACATACACGCTGGGGTAAGTCAAGACCTTGGATTTTATTCGGTGCAGTACCTTTTGCACTGTTCGCGTTCTTGGCATTCAATGTTCCTGACTTCAGCATGACAGGCAAAATCGTTTATGCTTATATCACATATTCACTTTTGTCATTATCATACACAGTTGTAAATATCCCGATGGCATCAATTTTACCTGCACTTACAGATGATGCACAGGAAAGAACAAATCTTGCAACAACAAGAATATGCTTTTCTTCTATCGGCTCAACAGTTGTAAGCTCGCTCGCACTTCCGCTTGTAGCATTCTTCGGCAGCGGAAATGAAGTTGTAGGATTTAAATGGGTAATGCTTATCTTCGGCGTTGTCGGTGCATTAGTATTCTTCTTCACATTCTTTAACACTCGTGAAACAAATCTTCGTGAAAACACAGAAAAGGTAAACATTTGGAAGAACATTAAAGTCTTAGCTAAAAACGGTCCATGGAGATTGTTTGCACTCAACATTGTATGGTTCTTCGGCGGTTATGTAATTCAGCTCGGCGCAATCGTTTACTACTTTAAATATAACCTCAATAATGCAGCTCTCGCATCAGTAGCAGCTACGATTACTACACTTGTTCCGCTTGCAGCAAACCTTGCTGTTCCGTTTATAACAAAGAAACTTTCAAAGAGAAATGTTATGCAGCTCGGCGGTCTTGTTCAGATAATCGGTATTTTGGTAATCTTTTTCTCAGGCCAAAATGTTGCCGCTGCAATGGTAGGTGTTGTAATTTCTGCTCTCGGAAGCGGTTTAAGACAGACTGTTTACTTCTCAATGCAGCCAGACCCTGTTGATTACAGCGAATGGAAAGACGGAGTAAATATTTCCGGTACACTTTCAGCAGTTAACGGATTTATCGGAAAAGTTGCAATGGCTCTTGCATCAAGCCTTTCTGCAATGCTTCTCGGCTGGGGCGGATTCAATGCTGATGTTGCAACTCAAAGTGCATCTGCACTTTCATCAATCTCAGCTATGTACATCTGGATTCCGATTGTATTCATTATTCTTGATATGATTACAATGTCTTTCTACAAACTTGATAAGCAGTATCCACAGATTATGAAAGAATTAGAGGAAAGAAATCAGAGCAAGGAGGCTTAAAAATGGCTAAAGTCAGCATAATTCCGGGAATGAAAAGAATTACAAATGATGATTTTTTAAAAAAAGCCGATACATTAAAGCCTGAATTGATTAAAAAAATTCGTGAGCCGAAATCTATCGTTGAAATCGAGAAAAATTCAGACGGATTCGGTAAAATAATAAGCCAAAATGATATTGGCGAACTTAAAAAAATGCAATTATCCAAAGGCGATAAGGTGTGCCTTGATTTCGGTAACCATTATGTCGGATATATGACTTTGCACTTTTCATCAGCAGGCAGCCCGCCTGATGCGCCTCTTTTTCTAAAACTTAAATTCGGCGAAAATGCGACTGAAATCACCGACCGTTCGGAAGATTATGACGGCTGGATAAGCCGCTCGTGGATTCAGGAAGAATTTATTCATATTGATGTTCTTCCGGCGGTTATAACCTTGCCGAGAAGATATGCAATGCGTTTTCTTGAAATTACTGTAATTGACAGCTCTCCGAAATATCAGGCGGTTATTGATAAGGCTGAATTTATGTCGGTATCGTCGGTTGACGGTGAAAAAATTGCAGATTTAACGGTTGATGATGAGATGATAAAGAAAATTGACCGTGCGAGCATAAAAACACTTGAAGATTGTATGCAGGATGTATTTGAAGACGGGCCAAAGCGAGACAGACGGCTTTGGATAGGAGATTTAAGACTTCAGGCACTTTCAAATTATGCAACATTTAAAAATTATGATTTGGTGAAAAGATGTTTATATCTTTTTGCAGGAACAAGAATGGAAAACGGTGCAGTTGGCGCTTGTCTTTTCACAGAGCCGAAAAATTTGGTTGATGACACATATCTTTATGATTATGCAATGTTTTTTATGACTATTTTGCTTGATTATTATAAAGCTTGCAATGATAAAGACACCGCGCTTGAGCTTTGGGATACAGCGTACCGTCAGCTCGAAATCGGAATTGACCGTCTTGGTGATGATAATGTTGTAATAGACGGCGGCGATGATTTATGGTGCTTTATTGATTGGAAAGAAGGATTAAATAAACAGGCAGCCGCCCAGGGTGTGCTTATATATTGTCTCAAATGCGGAATAGAGCTTGGCAGAATGCTCGGCAAAGATGTTTCTTATCTTGAAAAAAATCTTGATAGAGCGATAAGCGGCGCTGTTGAAGTGCTTTGGGACAAAGAGCAGAGATTATTCGTCAGCGGAAGTGAAAAACAGATATCTTATGCTTCTCAAGTGTGGATGATTCTTGCAGGAGTATTTGATAAAGACACTAACCGCGATTTGCTCGACCGAATTGTACGACTTGATCCTAAAATGGATATGGTAACGCCTTATATGTATCATAATTTCATTATGTCGTTCATCGAATGTGATGATTATGACGGGGCAATGAAACATATTAAGTCATATTGGGGCGAAATGATAAACGATGGCGCAGACACTTTTTGGGAACTCTACAATCCCAAAAATAAAAGTGAGTCGCCTTACGGTTCAAGCATTGTTAACAGTTACTGTCATGCTTGGAGCTGCACTCCGACTTATCTTTTCAGACAAAAATTTTTCAAGGAGTAATTTCTAATGAAGATTCTTACCATTGATGTGGGAGGAACAGCGATTAAATATGCTGTTATGGATGAACAACTGAATATGACAGCAAAATCGTCTATCCCGACGCCGAAAAATGATTTTGAAATATTTATCGAATGTATTTACGATATTTATGAAGAATATCAACACGAAGTTGAGGGAATTAGCATCAGTATGCCAGGAATTATAGATAGCGACAGCGGATTTGCTTTTACTGGCGGAACACTGACCTACAACAATGGTAAGGCAGTAGCTGAAATTCTTTCAAAAAAGTGTAATACAAAGGTTTATATCGAAAACGACGGCAAATGCGCTATTCTTTCTGAAATGTGGAAAGGCAGTCTTTCCGACTGCAGAAGCGGCATTGTATATCTTTTCGGAACAGGACTCGGCGGCGGAATTATGATTGACCGCAAGTTGTATAAAGGAAAGAATTTTTGTGCCGGCGAGTTCAGCTATATAAACGGAAACTTTGATAAGTTTGGCGATGAGAATTACATGGCAGGATTTGCAGGCAGCGTTACGGGGCTTATTAAGATGGCTGAAGAACGCACCGGCATGAAAGAGTTGACCGGACGAAAAATATTTGATGAAATAAACCGCGGCAACGCGGTAATGCGAGAAGTACTTGAAGATTTTTCAAAAAAAGCGGCGGTTAATATTTTTAATTTGAATATAATTCTTGATGTTGACCGAATTGCAATCGGCGGCGGAATTAGCCGTCAGAATTTGTTGCTTGAGTGTATAAAACGAAACCTTGAAAAATGTATTTATAATGAAACAATTATGAAATTTAATCCTGCGGTGCCTATGCCGGAAATTGTTCAGTGTAAATTCTTCAATGATTCAAATATGGTAGGCGCATTATATCATTACTTATTAAGAGAAGGATTGGTGAAAAATGAGATTTCCTGATAATTTTTTGTGGGGCGGCGCAACGGCTGCAAATCAGTATGAGGGCGCATACAATGAAGACGGCAAAGGTTTGTCAATTCAGGATGTTATGCCGCATGGAATTATGACAGAGCCGACAAAAGAACCGACGCAGGATAATATGAAACTGGTAGGCATCGATTTTTATCATCGCTATAAAGAAGATATAAAGCTGTTTGCCGAAATGGGATTTAAGGTTTACAGAACATCTATTGCTTGGAGCAGAATCTTTCCGAACGGCGATGATGAACAGCCTAATGAAAAGGGGCTCGAATTTTATGACAATGTGTTTGATGAACTTCATAAACACGAAATTGAGCCGCTTGTGACAATATCTCATTATGAAACTCCTCTCAACCTTGCCCGTAAATACGGCGGCTGGACTAACCGCAAGCTGATTGGATTTTATGAAAAATATGTACGTACGATTTTTAAACGATATAAAGACAAGGTAAAATATTGGCTTACTTTTAATGAGATAAATTCGATTACTCATGCACCTTTTATGTCAGGTGCAATTGAAAAATCTGCAGAAGAACTGTCAAAACAGGACTTGTATCAGGCGATTCATCATGAATTAGTAGCAAGTGCAAATGCAGTAAAAATCGGCCATGAGATTAATCCGAATTTTAAAATTGGATGTATGATTCTTGCAATGCCTGTTTATCCGCTTACTCCTTGCCCTGATGATATTATTGCGGCAATGGAGCATGACCGTGAGAATATGCTTTTTGCCGATGTTCAGGCGAGAGGAAAATATCCGTCATATTCAAAACGATTCTTTGAGGAAAGCGGAATTAAAATTAAGTTTGAAAACGGTGATGAGGAGATTCTTAAAAATACCGTTGATTTTATATCGTTTAGTTATTATATGAGCACCTGTGCAAGTGCTGATAAATCAAAGCAGTCTGGCGAGGGAAATTTACTCGGCGGTGTGCCTAATCCTTATCTCAAAGCGTCGCAGTGGGGTTGGCAGATTGACCCGAAAGGACTTCGTTATATTTTAAACATGCTTTATGACCGTTATCAGAAACCGTTGTTTATAGTAGAAAACGGGCTTGGTGCAGTTGATGAATTAATAACCGATGAAAACGGCGAAAAAACAGTAAATGACGATTACCGCATACAGTATCTTAATGACCATCTTGTTCAAGTCGGCGAGGCAATAAAAGACGGAGTTGAAGTAATGGGCTACACAACATGGGGTTGTATTGACCTTGTGTCCGCTTCAACTGCTGAGTTGAAAAAACGATACGGATTTATCTATGTTGACCGTAATGATGACGGCACAGGAACACTTGAGCGGTATAAAAAGAAATCGTTTTATTGGTACAAAGATGTTATAAAAAGTAACGGCGAGTGCCTTAAATAAGCAAATAAAAACAGCAAGCAGTAATGCTTGCTGTTTTTATAATTATCAATAAATATGCAATAGTGATATTTTGAGTGAAGTTTTAATAGCTTTGTTTTAGCAACAGAAACTCATACCGAGTGCTTTTGCAGTTTTAATTAACTGATGGTCGGCCGGTACGGGCTTGCTTACTCCTGCAATATCCGAAAGCTTGTTATGTGTAATGATACCGCCTTTTTCGGCAACAGTTACGCCATAGATTTCATTATCTATAAGGTCGGCAACATATGTTCCGAGCTCACTTGCAAGCATACGGTCAAAAGCGCAAGGCGAGCCGCCTCTAAGATAATGACCGGGAACTGCCGAGCGAGTTTCAACACCTGTGTTTTCTTGAATGTATTTTACAATCTGCGATGTAGGAGTAGCCTCGCCGCCCCTTGCTGCAATTCTCTCTTTGCGCTTCATTTTTGCTTCTTTACTTGAATAAGCACCCTCAGCAACAACAATAATTGAGAACACATGACCGGTATCAATTCTATGCTGAACCGCCTGTGCGATTTTTTCATATTTAAATGGCATTTCAGGAAGTATTATTGCGTCTGCACCGCCTGCAATTGCACAGGAAAGTGCCAACCAGCCGACTTTGTTGCCCATGATTTCAACAACCATGGCGCGTGAATGAGAAGCGGCTGTAGTGTGAAGTCGGTCAATAACATCTGTGCCGATGTCAACTGCGGTTTGATATCCGAATGTATGCTCGGTGCCGTAAATATCATTATCAATGGTTTTTGGCAGCCCGATGATATTAAGACCGTTTTGTGAGAGCAGATTTGCAGTTTTATGAGTGCCGTTTCCGCCGAGAGTACAAAGACAATCAAGCTTCATTTTTTTGTAGTTTTCAATCATATTTTTAACTTTATCGACATTGTCATCGCCGATTACCTGAATTTTTTTATATGGTTGACGTGAAGTGCCGAGTATTGTGCCGCCCCTGGTTAAAATACCGGAAAAATCCGAGCGCTCCATTTTTTTATACTCTCCGTTGATAAGTCCTGTATATCCATCAACAATGCCGTAAATTTCTACATCATCGCCGAATTTTTCATAAGATGCTTTTGCCACACCTCTAATACAAGCATTTAGTCCAGGACAATCGCCGCCGCTGGTTAAAATTCCGATTCTACGTTTCATTATATATCCAACTCCTTGAATTAATTTATTCTATATGTTAATTGCATTAAATAGTGCTATTTTGGGGATTTTCTGTATTTTTGGACTGGGGCTTATCTTTTTCGTGCATATTCTGATGTGAGAAATTTGCCGCTGATTTATATGCGTCTTCATATAATTCGCTTTGCATATTATGTACAACACTTCCGCCGGGAGCGTCAATATAACTTCCGTCACTTTGCATAATGCGTGCATTGGTGTTGTCGGCAAAGCCTAGAGATAAAATATGGTTGAGCTTTCGTTTTGCTGTAAAATCGTAGACAGGAGTTGCAACTTCAACACGCTGGTCTGTGTTTCGAGTCATAAAATCGGCACTTGAGATAAAGTACTTTTTGTCTTTCCCTACTCCGAAAACATAAATTCGCGAGTGCTCTAAAAATCTGCCCACAATTGAGCGTATTTCAATGTTTTCAGTCTTGCCTGCTACTCCCGGAATAAGACAGCATATACCGCGAATCAGCATTTTTATTTTAACCCCTGCACAGGAAGCTTCAATCAATTTATTCATCAGCTCTTTGTCAGTAAGCGAGTTAAATTTAAAGGTCATTTCGGCAGGCTTTCCTTGCTTTGCAAGTTCAATTTGCTCATCCATCATCTGCATAAGCTGTTTTTTCATACACAGTGGTGCAACAAGCAGGTATTTGCGTCTTTGTATGAATCTGCCGTTTTTTAGAGAATTAAACACTGCTCTAACTTCTCTGACTATGCCCTCATGGGCGGTAAGAAGCGATAAATCGGTATATATTTTAGAAGTGCGCTCATTGAAATTGCCGGTTCCTATATGTACAATATCTTTTCCGTTTTTCATGCCAATATGAATTAGCTTACAGTGTACTTTATAGTGTGGCAAGCCGTAATATACCTTGCATCCGGCTTCTTCAAGCCGTCTTGACCAGTCAATGTTATTTTCCTCGTCAAATCTTGCTCGAAGCTCAAGCATACAGCTCACCTTTTTGCCGTTTTCTGCAGCAAACATAAGTTCATGCACAATTTTTGAGCCTTTTGCGACACGATAAAGAGATATGTCAATTGACCTTACATTTTTATCGTTTGCCGCCTCGTGAAGAAGGTTTATGAGTGCGGTTACATCATCAAACGGGTAAGACAATAATACGTCTTTTCGCTGTATACGCTTAATGATACTGCCTTTTTTAAGCTCTTTGCAATACTGCGGTGTAAGAGGTTTGTAGTAGTATTCAGGATAATCCTTTTGCGGATAAAGCCGTTTTATATCAGAAATGTAATTCATACTAAGCGGCGTTTTTTGTCCGATTGCATGAATATCCTTAAGACAAAGTACTTTTTTAAGGTGTGTAAGTATATTTTCACAGTTGTTTGAGCAGTATTTCAATTCAACCGGTGCTAATTTTCGGCGGACTTCAATCAGTTTTGACATGGTATCCCGAAAGTCGATGTCATAATCGTACAAACCCTCGTTTTCATCAATGTCAGCATTTCGGATTATGGTAAATACAATTTGTTCCGAAACATTGAATTTATGAAAAATCTTCTTTGCGAAAATCAGCAGTAAATCTTCAATAAGTATAAATGCGTTTTTGCCGTCATCTTTTTTCATTGTTATGCATGAAGGCAATGAATCAAAAACCGGTATAAAGCCAAACTTAAGCGTTTTTTGAGTTTTTGTTAGTTTTTGAGATTTTTGATTTTTTGCAGTTAATGTGACACCGACAATAATTCGACCGTTTTCAAAAAACGGGAATGGGTGCTTTTTCTCCACAATAAAAGGTGATATTATAGGTGCAATTTCGCGTTCAAAATGAAGCTTAAGCCACTCATATTCTTCGGGTGTAATATTCTCGGCGGTTATGCGGTGAATAATTTGGGCACTCTCATTAGACAGAGTAGAATATGCCTCATCAAGCGCTTTTACCGCCAGCGCCGTTTTTTTATATATGTTGTTAAGCTGCTTGTTGATTTTTTTCTTTTTGGCGTCTTCAACAAGCAATTTATCATGTAATGAGCCAACCCTAACTCTGAAAAATTCATCAAAATTACTTTCAAAAATCGAGATAAATCCCAATCTTTCAAATAGCGGATTTTCTTCTCGCTGTGCTTCTTCAAGCACGCGCAGATTAAAGTCAATCCAACTTAATTCACGGTTGATAAAAACCTTGTTATCCAAATTATATTCCCTCTCTTTCAAAAAGTCAAATAAATTGTAAATAATCCATAAATATTTTATCATAATAACATAATCTTTTCAACAATATTACATAGATTTAGCGTATTCTTAACGTTTTCTTAATAAAGAGCAGTAGAATTAGAAAAAATTAAGTATTGTAAAATAAAAACCGCCGACAATATACATACATTTTACAAGGTTTTGGTAGTGGACTTAACAAGCAGCCTTTATAGTTATAAATGTCTAGTAGCATACGGTAACAAAAGGTTTGCGACAGGCTGTATTAGCTATATTAATTGCTAGCAAAGCATTGCACAAACAGATTAGTTATCTTGTTTTAGACTAAATAAAAGCACCTAATTATAAATTTGGTGTAAATTTATATCCATTTGGAGGAATAAATATGAAACGATTAACAAGCATTTTGTTGGCGTTTGTTCTTTTTTTGTCAATGGCTTCTGTCGCCTTTGCAGAAGAAGTGAAAACGCTGCCGGATAAGATTGACAATACGACAGTGTGGTCTTATCTGGATGACAACAGTGATCCGGCTGGTAATCCTTCCGAGGAAGGTTACAACCGAACAGCTTGGACAGCTTTAGATTTTGATGATAGCGCTTGGAAAACCGGAATGGGTGGGTTCGGAGCAAAGACCGGTGGCTCATACAGTGGCGCTTCAGTTACACTTGCAGGATGTCCTGGCGATGAAACAAATTTTCCTACATACTATTTTCGCACTAAAGTAAATGTTGAAAAAGCTTCTGCTGTAACGGCAATTAAGGGTAGTATCTCTTACGATGATGCCGCTATAGTATACATTAACGGTGTAAAGGCTATTGCATTTAATGAAGCAGGTTGTGATACAAACAGCAGTTATTCCGACAACAAGGCTAACAGTACCGAAAGCTTTGAAATAATCGAGCCGGTAGTACTTGATGCTCTTAAAAACGGTGATAATGTTGTTTCGGTTGAACTTCACAATCATTATGATAAGAGTTCTGATATTTGGTTTGCAATGAATGAGCTGAGCTTCTCAACCGATACTTTGCTGCTTGACAAATCTGCCGTATGGAAATACTTAGACGACAATACCGACCCTGCAGGCGACTCTCTTGCATCAGGTTATAATAGAACTGATTGGACAGCCGAGAGTTTTGATATTGAAGGTTGGAAAGAAGCCGTAGGTTCTTTCGGTTCGAAAAGAGGCGGTGCAGTATATGATGCTACTCATACTGCCGATACGGTTCTTGAAGGATGTGATGGTAGCAATGATACTCCGGCATATTTTTTCCGCACAACTTTTAATATAAGCAATCTCGAAAGATACACAAAGCTTATCGGTTCGCTTGAGTACGACGACGGAGTAATTGTTTACATTAACGGTCAGCGCATTGCGGCGGGTTACGATAATGCCTGTGATGAAAACGGCAATTCACTTGGTCATGGATTTGACGCAAACTTGCAGTACGGTGGCTCCAATCAAGGTCCGGACACCCTTGAAATCGCCCTTTTTGATTTAAGTATTCTTCATAACGGAGAGAACACTATTGCCGTTGAGTTGCACAATGGACGCAAAACAAGCTCAGATGTATGGTTCTCCTTCGGCGGACTTTTCCTGTCAACTGAAGAGGTTATTTATCAAAATAATGTAAGTCTTTCTGTCGGCGCAGACGAAAGTCAAATGAATTTCACCTGGTATTCGCCGCTTGATAATGCTCTGGTTACAGTATCTGAAAATTCAGATATGACAAATGGACATACATTTGCTGCAATCTCTTCGGTTGCAAACGACGGACAGTATAGCTGTAAGTCAACGGTTACAGATTTAAAAAATAATACAACATATTACTATCAGCTGAGTAACAACGAAAATAAAGGAGAAATACACTCTTTTACTACCGGCGAAAGCGGTGACTTTTCCTTTGCATTAGTAGGTGACCCGCAAATTGGTGCCGGAAACACCTTAAGTGATACTGCAGGTTGGGAGAATACCTTAAACACTTTAGCTACCAAAGAAGAATTTTCTGATATTTCATTTCTTGTTTCTGCAGGCGATCAGGTAAACTCAGCTTCGGATGAAGCACAATATGACGGATATCTTGAACATAATGCTTTATTGGGCTTACCTGTCGCTACCGCAATAGGAAATCACGATTCTTCTTCAAATTCTTACAGCCAGCATTTTAATGTTGCCAATGAGTCTGCTGAATACGGTGTAACCGCAGCAGGAGGAGACTACTACTTTGTTTACAATAATGTGTTGTTCTTTGTTCTCAATAGTAACGCTCAGAGTCAGGAGGCTATTGAAGGACACAAAGAGTTTATGCAGAATGCGATTGAAGCAACAAAGGATAAAAATATATCCTGGAAGGTAGCTGTATTCCATCACACCTTATTCACTGTGGCTTCACATGCTCATGATGATTATATCGAGAATGCAAACGGCTTTAAAAATATGATTATTCCGGTTTTAGAGGAATTGGATATTGACGCGGTACTTATGGGCCATGACCATGTTTATTGCAGAACATATATTATGGATGGCATTGATCCTATAACAGAGTTTGATGGCTACGAATACGGCAACGGCATAGATTCAGCGCCTACCGCTGTAAATGATCCGGACGGTATACTTTATATTACAGCAAATTCCGGATCGGGTTCAAAAAACTACGGTATATTAAACGAATCGTTCCCGTTTTCTGCAGTGCAGAATCAGGAAAACAGTTCAAACGTTTCTAAAATAACGGTTACCGACAATTCTTTCAACGTTACAACCTATCGCGTAGCAGATATGAGTGTGGTAGATTCATTTACAATTAAGCGAAGCGAAGACGAGTCTCAAAACACAAATCTGCTTATCGACCAGGTTTACGGCGGAGGAGGAAAGGGCGAAACGCCTATCTCTAACAGTTTTATCGAGCTTTACAATCCAACTGATGAAGAAATAAATCTTTCGGATTATACGCTGCAATACGGAGATACAGCGATTGACTTGAACGGGGCTGTTCCGGCAAAAGGTTCATTCCTTATTATTGGAGCCGCAGAAATTACTACCGACGAATTTTTGACATATGATTTGCCGGAAGCTGACCAAACCTGCGATTTGACCATTAACAATAAAAGCTATACAATCAAGCTGATGAAAGGCGAAACGGAAATTGATTCTGTAACAGCCGGGGACAGCGCTGAGACCAAAATATCAAAACAAAAGTCTTTAAAACGCAACAATCACGGAGATTTTGCTTTAGTAGTATGGGAAAAAGCCTCCGTAACAGTTGACGAAGCATATGTAATGGCAAACGCACCGCGTAACAGTAAGGGTGAATACGGAAGTGTTTATACAGCTTCTTCAGAACCTGAATACACTCCTGTTGTAACCGGAGATACTCGTGTAAACGGATATTATAATTCAGACAGTTCTATTCGGTTAGAGCTTTCAGGCAGATATAATTCCGGTGCTATGAATGCCGACGGCGGAAGTCTTGAGATAGTTTCTTACAATCCGGTAAACGGTTTCGCATATGCTGTCAGCGGTGTAAAAGGAAAGCTGATTGCCGTAAATTTAAACGGTAACAGAAATGGTGATAAGGTAGAAAATCTCCCAGGTACCGAATATGATGTGAAATCACTTGTAAACGGATTTAGCTACGGCGATATGACCTCTGTAGCAGTATCACAGGATGGAAGTAAACTTGCCGTTGCAATTCAGGCCGAAAACTATGCAGATAAAGGAATTGCTGCACTTTTCTCTTGTGAATCAGACGGTTCACTAACCCTGATTTCTACCGTAGAGGTTGGCGTTCAGCCGGATATGATAACATTTGCAGATAATAATACTATTCTTACTGCTGATGAGGGCGAACCTCGCGAGGGCGTGAACGGTACAGACCCGAAAGGCTCTGTAACTGTTGCGAAAATTGGCAACGACAATAGTCTTACTGCCAATTCGGTATATTTCGACAGCTTTGATGAAAAGCGCGATGAGCTTACTGCTGCGGGTGTGCTTATTCAGAAAGATACCCAGCCTTCAACTGATTTTGAACCGGAATATATAGCTGTTTTGGGTAATACCGCATACGTTTCATTACAGGAAGCAAATGCCGTTGCGGTTTTGGATATTGCTTCAAACACATTTAAAGGGGTATATCCTCTCGGTTTCCAGGATTACGGCAGTGTTAAACTTGATCTTCAGAAAAATGATGCAATTGAGCTTGAAAATTACAAAAATGTTTACGGCATTAAAATGCCTGATGGCATATCTGTGACTTCTATCGGCGGAAAAACTTATCTGCTAACAGCCAACGAAGGCGACAGCCGTGCTGATTGGGCAGGTCTTGACAATGAGTATGAAAATGTAACTTCTCCTACCGGAGATGTAACGCTTAATAAAAAGGTTGTTTGGTTTAATGCAAACATGTGGGACGGACTTGACAGTAATAAAGCCTATATATTCGGCGGCAGATCATTTTCAATCTATGAGGCGACTGATAACGGACTTAAACTTGTTTATGACAGCGGTAGCGGATTTGAAGAGGTAACCGCCGAAAAACTTCCTGAGTATTTTAATACCTCAAACGATAAAATTACTCTTGATAACCGTTCGGGTAAAAAAGGTCCGGAGCCGGAAAGCGTTGTTACAGGCACAGTAGGAGACAAAACCTATGCGTTTATCGCACTTGAACGAATCGGCGGTATTATGGTTTACGATATTACCGACCCTGCAAATGCCAAGTTTGAAAATTATATAAATTCGCGCGAATTTGATGATGTAATTAAAGGAGATGTTTCACCGGAGGGACTTTGCTTTATTCCGGCTTCGGACAGTAAGACCGGAAAAGCAGTATTGCTTGCTGCCTGTGAGGTTTCCGGAACTTTGGCTGCGTATGATTGCGATTATATTAAAGGCGATATACCGCAGACAAATACAGACAATAAGCAGCCTACAACTGTAACTACACCTCCAACGCAGAATGTGACAAAACCTACTGCAACGACAAATAATACTGTAAATAAAGTTTTATTAAAAGCACCAAAGGTTAAGGCTAAAAGTGTGAAGGGTAAAATTAAAATTACATTGAAGAAACAAAAAGGTACAGCAGGTTATCAGGTTCGTTACAGAATTAAAGGCAAATGGAAAGTTAAAACCTTTAAAATTAAGAAGAATACAATTAAGCTAATCAAAAACCTTAAAAAAGGTAAATATAAAGTTCAAATTAGATTAATTGACAAAACTAAAAAATCTTTGAGCAATTGGAGTAAAACTAAAATTGTTAAAGTAAAATAAGATATCCATTTGCTGTATAATCATATGGCCTTAAGTTAAAAAGTATTTATGTGATATTTGTATCTTTAAGGCTTTGACGGCAACTCATAAAACTTTGTGTAAATACAAATCCAACAAGCAATAACAGAATACTCGATTGGTGCAATTATACTTTTAGAGTTGCCTCGTATCATCTATTTGTTCCTGCTCGCGGAATGTTATTCATGCAATGCGTGAATGACATTTGCGGGTAGGAAATTCTATTATCAGTGGCAAATCGAGCAGATATTCTATCCTCAAATTTTCTGTTAAAGCATTTGGTCATATTCTTTTCAAATAAATTCTACAATAGCTTGACACGAACCGGCAAGACCTACGCCGTTGAAATCTTGCTGATTTTGTGGTATAATTGAAATAAATCAATAATCCATATCCGATTATTCTGCGGAATTGCAGACTAAGAAATCAACGAGGTGTCCGGCTTGCAGGAATCAAAATATATAACCATAACGTCAAAAAGGAAAAAAGTCGTAATTGATGTCAATTCAATCGTTTATATCCTTATGAAAAGAAAAGACGCCGAAATTCACGTTAAAGGCGGCAACGTATACGTAACAAGAGCGTCGCTTTTGGAACTCTCAAAAGAGCTTGGCGATAATTTCATTGAGGTGCGCCGAGGTTGTACCGTATCCGTAAAGGCGATACACAATATTAATAAAAAGGTCAATCTCAACAACGGCGAGTCGCTCGATTATACCGTGCGGAAGAAAAAAGAACTCATCAAACAGCTGCGCGAAAAGCAGAGAATAATTATCAACGGCTTTTCGGGGAAGAATGTACCGACCACTGCGGAACAATACCGCAAAATATACTCAAGCTTTGAAAATATGCCGTTTGCGTTTACAGATATCGAGATGGTGTTTAACGATGAGAGTCACGCTGTGGACTGGATTTTCAGATACGGAAACGACGCGCTTTCAAAGCTTGAGAACATATCGCTTGAAAAGCTTATCGGCAGTTCGTTTGGCAGTCTGTTTTCAAATATGGATTCAAAATGGCTGCGTTGCTATGAACGTGCTACTCTGTTCGGCGAAACGCTCGAAACAATGGATTACAGCCCCGAAGTAGACAAATATCTGAAAATAATATGTTTTCCGACCTTTACAGGTCATTGCGGCTGCATTCTTTTCGATATCAATGAAATTAAATTCACCAAAAACAGCGATGACGCCGACAAAACATTGCTGTACTATTTCGGAATGCCGATAAAAACAGATAACTGAACATTTTTATATATAATTTGATATGCCGCAAGGGCTGTTATTACCGTATTTATTGTGCTAAAACGGAAATCCATAGTGCTTGCGGCATATATTATGTCGTTTTGTTCCGTTTGGTGTGTCGCTTTGTTCCATTTAATGCATTTATGTTCCAAAAAGCTTGACATTTATTTAAGGAATATGTTATTATACATTTGATAATTTTTAATGTGTATTGTTATGTCCAAATTTCCCCCAACAGTACATATCAACTTAAACGCCTTTTTTCGTCTGCGGGCATATTGCAAACGAAAAAAACGGCTGCGCATTTCATTTTAAGGAGGAGTCTTAATGACAAGGAAACTCAAAAGACCACTCGCATTTTTGCTGTCATTAACGATGATTATGACAATGTTCATGAACATTACATCTGTTATGACGGTAAGTGCGGAAACAACAACAAATCCAATGACACCGTTAGCCCCGGCAAAGGGCACCGGCACGTCGGATGCCCCGTATGAAATCAGTACGGCGGCACAGCTTTACTGGTTTGCAGGGCTTGTAAACGGCGATGCAAGCGTGTGCGACTATGATGAAACGAATAAACCGAACGGCACACAGCAGAACACAGCCGCTTGTGCAAAGCTCACGGCGAATATTGTCGTAAACACAGGCGATGTTGCAGGCTGTGAC
>JBJEIS010000065.1:0-16985 GCA_051877275.1 Acutalibacteraceae bacterium
GTCTTCGTGAGTCACATCCTCATGATATTTCTATTACAAAAGAAAGCCCTAACTACTCGACAAAAGCATAACACACAAAAAATAGCTGCAAAAACAGCAAAAATCCGAGGTTCGCATTTATTGTGAAGCTCGGATTTTTTAAGTGTAAAACTAATCAGCGATGAAACCCACGTCATCGCCCAAAATCTTCTCTATATCTGTAGGGCGGTGGCGTAGCTTTCACACCGTTTGAATTAATTTTATATGCATACTTACGTATGCAGTACCTTTGTAGTGTCACGAAGATACAAAAAGACATTTAAGGGGATATCCCCTTAAAAATCCTCTTAAATGAATATACTTGCATAGTCGCAGACGTGCACAGCGTTAACTCCTGCCAAATGTCGCCCGACTGCACGCCCTCCGTCATTATGACCGAAGCTTTGATAAATGCACAGCCTTGCCTACAAGCGTCATAATGACTATATCGATTGTAACTCATCGGACTTGACTGAGAGATTGATATTCTACGGATGTTTTTATATATTTAAGATATAGTGATAATATTTTCTCGATTTCGAGCAAAAAAGAATTTATTCTTTTTCAGTAGGTTTTTCAAATACGGTTTCGGTGAATTTTTCGGTAAACATTTTATGAATATCGGTTGAAACCGCCATTTTTGTTACCATATCGCAGATTTCTTCTGAATTATCGCGCGAAATAACCGATTCAAATTCTTCACCGATTGTCTTGATTTCGGATTCAACTGCCTTTTTACGAGCCTTTACAAAAGAATTGTAAATTCGTTCGTTTTCTTTTTCGTCGTCAGTATTAGGCAAAATTCTTTGAATAATTGAAATATTAAGACATTTTTTCAGAGAACAAATAATAATAAGCCTCGACAAATGAATACGCGAATATTTTTTCTTATTCGGCGCAGGAATAATTTTCATCTTAACATAGTTGTTAATCATAGATGCGGTTACTTTTTTTTCGTCATTATTAAGCTCGTAAATGTAAGCTAAATACTCATTTAAAAGCATAACCACCTGATCCATATAAAGCTCAAGCTTCGGTAAATCACTCCATAGCGGCAGGTCTGCTTCTAACATAATTCGCTTCCATTCTCGTGTTTTTTCTGTTAGCATAGCTTTGTCGATATTCAAAAGATCCCTCTTTTTCATTGATTATATTATAATTATAACATAAATCGTTGTGCGCAGCATAAGCGGCGAAAACACCGCCGGAGCAATAGCTCCGAATTTATGTTTCAATGTTCTCTCAAGCGTCGGAAGGCATTATTTATCAAGGCTTTCGCTAACGCTTTGAGGTTATTATAACATATAGTCAGAAAAAAGAAAAGATATAATTTTGAATATTTTGTTAAAAGTTTTAAAAAACTATTGAAAAGTTATAAGATATGTGTTAATCTAGTATCAAATACTAAATGCAAAGGAGCGTTTTTATGTCACATTCAAAAAGGCACATTCAATCAATAGGTGAAGAAATTGCAAATGCAATTTCCCATGGCGTAGGCTCATTGCTTGCGATAGCAGGTACAGCGGTGCTGATAGTTTACGCGGCTATTTACTCTGATATAATGGGCGTTGTAAGTGCCGCGCTTTACGGTGCAACACTTATAATTTTATATACAAATTCAACTCTTTATCATTCGCTTACAAACAAAACCGCAAAAAAAGTTTTCAGAATTTTTGACCATTGTTCAATATTTATTTTGATTTTGGGTACATATATTCCTGTATCGTTGTCTTTGCTCGGAAACTGGATAGGCTGGACTCTTTTCGGTGTAAACGTTGCTTGTGCGGTGCTTGGAATAGTTTTTAATTCGATTGACCTTGAACGCTGGGATAAAGTGTCGCAAATTCTTTATATAATTATGGGTTGGTCGGTTGTTCTTACCGCATATCCTGTTTACAAAGCTATTATGGCCAAAGGCGTCGGCGGATTAATATTGCTGTTAGCCGGCGGAATTTTATATACAGTCGGTGTTGTTTTTTATAAATCCGACCGAAAATACTGGCATTTTATATGGCACTTTTTTGTGTTAGGCGGCAGTGTACTTCACTATTTCTTTGTAATGTATTATTGTATGTGAGGAGAATTTTATGAAAAAATTTGTTATTACAAGTGATTCAAGCTGTGATTTAACCAAGTCTATTGTTGATGAGCTTGATGTAAAATGCGCACATCTTTCCTATACAATTGATAATCAGGTTTTTCATGATGATATGATTGAAGAACATATTAATGAATTTTACAGAAAGATGGAAAACGGCGCAGTTCCTAAAACCTCACAAATTCCGCCGTCGGAATTTGAAAGCTTTTTTACAGAAAGTTTATCGGAAAAACTACCTGTTTTGCATATTTCTTTATCATCTTCACTTTCAGGTACTTACCGCAGCGCTTGTTTAGCGGCTGATGAAATATGTGAGAATAATCCTGATGCATATATTAAAGTTTTAGATTCATCTGTAGGCTCGGCAGGTCTTGCTATGCTGATTTTAGAGGCGGTAAAATACAGAGATGCAGGAAGAAGCATAGAGGAAACAGCCGCAAGACTTGAAGCAATTAAAGAAAATATTAATATTTGTATAACGACAGACGACCTGACTTATATGCGCCGAGGTGGAAGAATTAGCGCTTCTGCGGCAATGGTTAGCTCGGTTTTATCTATCAGTCCTTTTATAACTCTTTCAAGGGCAGGCAAGCTTTATGTATGCAATAAGGTAAGAGGAAGCAAGCAGGTTTTGCAGAAATTCTGCTCGTTTGTTTCCGACACCGTTTTAAAGCCTGAACAGCAAACGCTGTATATTGTTCATTCCAATGCTTTGGCTAAAGCTAAGGCATTCGGTGAAACGTTGAAAAACAGACTTGGCTTTAAGAAAATTAAGTATTTACAGTTTGGTACAACAATCGGTTCTCATGCAGGTCCGGGGCTTGTAAGCGCATTTTATTTCGGCAAATTAAGACCGATTCATTTATGATATTTGTTTCAGAAAAAGGAATATGAAAAATTGATAGAATATTATTTATGTTATCTTGCGGTAATTAATTTAGCGACTTTGTTGATTTTCGGAATTGATAAATTAAAATCAGTGCGCGGCAAATACAGAATAAGTGAAAAAACATTGCTGATTTTATGCCTTTTAGGCGGTGCACTCGGAGGACTTATCGCAATGATTTTGTTTAATCATAAAACGCGAAAAGCAAAATTTTTTGTTATTGTTCCCTTGCTTGTAATAGTCCCTACCGCATTGTTTTTATTAATCGCGAGTTAAAAGAGAAGGTTTGCCCTTCTCTTTTTTATTGCCGCGAATAAAAATCCATAATTTAGTCAAAAATATTACCGAACTATAATTGTTAGGTGATTTTTATGATGATGACAGTTTTGCGCACCGCTGTTTTATATTTGGTGGTAGTGCTTTGTATGAGAATTATGGGCAAACGCCAGGTCGGTGAATTACAGCCGAGCGAGCTTGTGGTAACAATACTTATTTCCGAGCTTGCATCTATTCCGATGCAGGATTTGGACCGCCCTGTAACAAACGGAATTATAGCGATTTTTGTGCTTGTTTTATTAGAACTTATTCTTTCGGCAGTAACGCTCAAATCAATGTTTTTTCGCAAAATTTTTGAGGGAAAATCCGCGATAATTATAAAAAACGGAGTTATTGACCAAAAAATGATGAAAAAACTGCGCATCACAATTGATGATTTGCTTGAAGGTATTCGTCAGGCAGGCAATTTTTCTATTGATTCGATAGATTTTGCGATTATGGAAACCAACGGTAAAATTTCGGTGGCGCCAAAAGTAAAATATGAACCTGTTTCAAAAGAAGATATGAAAATTGACGCAAAAGACAAGGGTTTTCCTACTGTTGTAATATCCGACGGAAAATTTATAGAGTCAGTATTTGATGACTTTACCCATGTAACCCGAGAAGACGCTGTTCGTCAGTTGCGGCTGAAAAATTTAACTGCGGAAGAAGTGTTTTTAATGACGGTTAATGAGGCGGGCGAATTTATACTTGTGGAAAAGGAGGATTAACAAAAATGAAAAGACTTTATTTTGCTTTAGCTGTTTTTTTGGTAATCGCCTTTATTGTAGGGTGCGGAACATATGTTGTTTATGAAAGCAACGAGCGTATGAATAGTATTTTTGATGAAATTGAAACCGCGGCGAAAAATGATGATATAGAAAAAGCGGTAAGCTTATGTGAAAAGGCTGAAAATGAGTGGGTGGATTTTGAAAAAAAGCTTACGCTTTTTGTAAACCATTCCGAGATATGTGAAATCGGCGTATCGGTTTCGGCAATGAAGCCCTTGATTGAGTATGATGAAAAAGCAGAATTTTTTTCAGAGCTTAACAAAGTGAGGGTTCAACTGACGCATTTAGCTTCAATGGAAAATATTAATAAACAGTGAAATTCGGGCAAATCTATTGACTTTTTGGTTACAAAAATGTAATATATATAATAGAGAAATTTGTGTTTTTTTAAAGGATTTTTAATGTGAAAATAAAACTTGATGACAGACTTGGCACTTGTGCAGAGTTTGTACGCCAAAATGCGGTTTTGGCTGATGTCGGCACCGACCATGCTTATTTGCCGGTATACCTTATTTTAAACGGCAAAATAAGCAAAGCGCTTGCTTGTGATATTAACGAAAAGCCGCTTGAATCTGCTAAATCAACTGTTGAAGAGAATAATGTTTCTGATAAAGTTGAATTAAGACTTTGCGATGGGCTTTACGGAGTTAATGACGGTGAGTTTACCGATTTGGTTATCGCCGGAATGGGCGGCGAGCTGATAGTAAAAATTCTGTCAGCCTGCGGTTACATAAAAAATGAAAAATATCGCCTTATTCTTCAGCCTATGTCAAAGGCTTATGAACTGCGTAAATATTTGTGCGAAAACGGTTTTGAAATTTCAGATGAAAAGGCTGCAATTTCAAATAATAAAATTTATACCGTTATTTGCGCGGAATTTTGCGGTAACACTTTTAAACAAGACGAGAGATTTTATCATTTCGGCAAGCTGATTGAAAAGCAGGATGAAAAGTCGGTTTTATATAAAGAAAAGCATAAAAAATCTTTGGAAAAATGCGCAAAAGGAATTCTCAGTGCAGATAAAAACAGTGATTATGCAAAAGAGCTTTTAAATATAGCCCAAAGCATTTAATTAGGATTTTTAAACCAAAGGAAGGAAATTAAAATGTCAGTTACAGTAGCAGATATCTATAAATTAATCGATCAGATTGCACCTTTTAATACAAGGTTTGATTTTGATAATGTCGGTATTTTGGTCGGCGATTCAAATGCTGAAGTTAAAAAAATCGGCGTATGCCTTGATATAACAAAAGACGTTATCAAGCGTGCGGTTGAAAATGAATGTGACTTAATTGTTTCTCATCACCCGGTAATTTTTGATAAGATGTCGAGTGTAACCGCTGAAAGCATTCCTTATATGCTTATAAAAAACGGTATAAGTGCAATTTGCGCTCATACCAATTTAGATGTTGCTAAAGGCGGCGTTAATGACAGGCTTGCGATTGCTTTAGGACTTGAAGAGCCGGAGGGACTTGTAGACAGTGAGTACGGCAATTCTATGCCGATTGCGAAAATCGGAACAGTTCAAACATATGAGCCTGCTGCGTTTGCAAAGTTTGTTAAAGAACAGCTTGATTCACCTGATGTAAGGTATACAGAGGGCTCAAATCTTATTCGCCGCGTTTGTGTTTACGGCGGCGCAGGAAACAACTTTATTTTACAGGCAAAAGCTTACGGCGCCGATGCTTTCGTTACTTCCGAAATCAAGCATCATCAGTGGCTGCTTGCAAGAGAACTTGATATGACTGTTATCGACGCAGGACATTTTTCTACCGAAAATGTCATAGTAAAACCGCTTGCGCTTTTGCTTAAGGACAAGCTTGAATGTGAAGTAAGAATTATTTCTCAATCAACTCCTTATAAAGCGCTTTAAAAAGAAAGGAACTTAAAAAATGGCACTTGACGGGGCAATGCTCGGACTTATTAAAAGAAGCATAAACGATACCGCAATAGGCGCTCGTATTGAAAAAATCACTATGCCCTACAAGGATTGCATCTGCCTTTTTTTGAATAAAACCGGCTTTAAAAAAACGCTTTTGATTTCGGTTAATCCGAACTCTGCGAGAATACATTATACAAATGAAAAATTTGAAAATCCACCTGTTCCGCCTATGCTTTGTATGCTTCTTCGCAAGCGTTTGGGCGGCGGAAAATTAAAAAGCGTCAGCCAATATGGCATTGACAGAATTTTAATGCTTGAATTTGACTGTAAAAACGAGTTGGGCGACGATGTTGTTATTACGGTTATTGTTGAAATGTTAGGTAGACTTTCAAACATAATTTTTGTCGAAAACGGCAGAATTATTGATTCGGTAAGAAGAGTTGACCCTGAAGATAATAAGCGGTTTATTCTTCCGAATGCAGTTTATGAATTTCCGACCGCTACCAACAGGCTTAACCTTTTTGAAACCGATACAAGCGAAATTGTGGAGAAAGTTTTACAACAGACAGATAAAACGGCGGCAAAAGCTTTGTCAGCAGTAATTGACGGACTTTCACCGCTTATTTACCGCGAGATAGCATATTTAAGCTTTTCTGATATTGA
The DNA here is from genome assembly GCA_051877275.1 of Acutalibacteraceae bacterium. Lineage (GTDB taxonomy): Bacteria > Bacillota > Clostridia > Oscillospirales > Acutalibacteraceae > RUG11462. The sequence continues at coordinate 6,654 of JBJEIS010000065.1, forward strand.
CCTGCCGATAACCGAGGTTAATTCTTATCGCGCTTTACGTCTTGCCGATACTTTAAATGAGTTTAAAGATAATTATAATAACAATTTAAAGCCATGTATTCTTCGTGATGAAAACGGAAATTTTAAGGATTTTACTTTTATTGATATAAAACAATACGGTGCAACTTTCAGCTGTGAGTATTATGAAGATATTCATGCTTTGCTTGAAAATTATTTTTCAAAAAAGGATAATGCCGAGCGTATAAAACAGATTTCGGCAAGCGTTACAAAAACAGTAACAAATTTAATTGAGCGAACCAAAAGAAAAATTTTAGCCAGAGAAAAAGAACTAAAGGCAACAGAGAAAAAAGAAATTTACCGTGAATACGGCGAGCTTTTAAAGGCAAATCTTCATACAATCAAGGCAGGAGATAAAACAGCGGTTTGTATGAATTATTACGACCCTGAATGTAAAACGGTTGAAATTCCGCTTGATACGGGGCTTTCTCCTGTTAAAAATGCTCATAAATATTTTAAAGATTACCGCAAGCTGTCAACTGCGGCGGGAATGTTAAACGAGCTTATTTCAAAGGCAAAAGCCGACCTGGTTTATTTTGAGTCGGTGCTTGATTCATTGAAACGCGCAAAAACACCGTCGGATATTGAAGCGGTAAAGGATGAATTAATTGAGGGCGGTTTTATTCGTTCGCAAAAAAAGGCACAAAGAAAGAAACCGCAGAAGCCTATGCCTGATAAATATATATCAAGCGACGGCTTTACAATTTTAGTAGGAAAAAATAATTTTCAAAATGATTGGCTCACAACTAAATTCGCTGAAAAGAGCGATATTTGGTTCCACACAAAAAATATTCCGGGTTCTCATGTAATCGTTATTTCTAATGGCAAAAATGTGCCTGATGAAACATTGACGCAGGCGGCTGTTCTTGCGGCAACCAATTCCAAAGCAGCTGAGTCAAAACAGGTTGCGGTTGATTATACTCCTGTAAAATATGTAAAAAAACCGGCCGGCGCAAAACCGGGAATGGTTATTTATAAAACCAATCAGACCGCTTTTGTAGACCCTGATTTTTCATTGATGGAAAAGTTAAGAGGAGATAATAAATGAACTTACCTAAAGACCCTTTTATGCTGTTGAGCTATATTAATACAAAACTGCGTGATGATTACGGCTCATTAGACGAGCTTTGTAAAAGTCTTTGTGTTGAAAAAGAAACGATTGTAAAAGCCTTAGAAAAAATCGACTGTCATTATGATGTTCAAACAAACAGCTTTTGTTAAAAAATTAGGAGGCAATTTATGAAAAAACGAATTTTTTCAATTATATTATCGCTGGTAATAATTTTGGGTGCGATTCCGATATTCTCCCTCGGCGCAACGGCTAAAAGCGGATATGTTGCAAGAAAAACCAGTGATCTCGGTGTAAAATTCATTGAAGCTTTTGAAGGCTATTTTCAGTATGCCTATTGGGATTATGAGCATTACACCATAGGCTACGGTACAACCTGTAAAAAAGACGAATATCCGGCAGGTATCAGCGAGCCTTTTGCTCATGAGCTTTTAAAACAGAAACTGCCTTCTTATGAAAGCGGACTGAATTCTTTTTTAAGCAAGAACAATATTTATGTTACTCAAAATCAATATGACGCATTGATAAGCTTTACATATAATTTCGGAGCTAATATATGGAGTCAAAATCCTACCATCGCCAAATACCTTAAAAACGGTATAGAAAAATATACTGACAAACAGATTGCCGACGCATTCGGGCTTTGGGTTAAGGCAGGCGGACAGGTGCTTCAGGGATTAGTTGACCGCCGAGCCGCAGAAGCCGCCTTCTTCTGTACCGATGATTTCCCTTATAACTATGAGATGTATGTTGTTACCGATTCGGTTAGACTTCGTTTGGGACCGGGTACTGTATATTCAATATCGGGCAGTTTAAACCGCGGTGATTTAGTATGTGTTAATGAGAAAAAATATGTCGGTCAGAGCGTTTGGGGAAGAATTTCCGTAAACGGCGGGTATCGTTGGTTCTCGCTTGAGTACGCAAAGTACGGAAATGATGAATCTCCTGATTCAAGCCTTATTTCAACCTGTCTTTATAATGCCGAAAATGTTGTTGGCGGAATAAAGCTCGATTGGAAAAAGGTAAACGGTGCGAGCGGTTATAAAATTTATCGCAGTGCTGACGGAGGCTCAAGCTACAGTCATATAATAACAATCAATAATAAAAATACCGTTTCATATGTGGATGCTACGGTATCTGCAAAACGTTATAAATATTACATAATTGCATATAACGGCGCTAACAGCGCACCGAGAAGTGCAATATCGGATATTTGTTATGTTACTGCGCCAAGCCTGAAATCGCTTGACAAGGTTGAAGACGGCTTTAAGATAAGCTGGAATAAAAAGAGCGGCGCAAGCGGATATCAGGTGCTTCGCAGAGCAGAGGGCGACAGTACATATATTAAGCTTAAAAGCGTAGGCTCATCAACTACAAGCTATATTGATAAAACACCTGTCAGCGGCGTTACATATTATTATACAGTGAAAAGCTATACTTCTGATGGATTAAGCGGAGCGCCTTCGCCAAAATCGGGAATGTTCCTTGCAACGCCTGAAATCTATTACGGCACAAACACTAAAAAAACAATAACTGTAAAGTGGAACAAGGTTTTGGGAGCAGACGGTTATTATGTTTTCCGTAAAGCAGAAGGCTCTGATACTGCTGAACAGATAGCGCAGATTAAAAAAGGAGCTACGGTAACTTATACCGATAAAAATATCGACGCTCAAAAATCATACAGCTACTGTGTAAAATCTTATACGGGAAGCGTTGTATCTGCGGCAGGAAGTTGGTTTACCACTAAGGTTTATCATCCTCCTGTTATAAACAGCGCAAAGGCTTATTCAAACGGAATAAAAATTCAGTGGACAAAAAATGCCGAGGCTCAGACCTATAATATTTACAGAAAAGTAGCCGGCAGTAAGACTTATAAAAAAGTCGGTTCAACCGCTAATGATTACTATGAAGATACCGGCGCGCAGTCAGGTAAAACGAATTATTACAAGGTGACTTCGGTTGTAGGTAATAATAAAGAAAGTTATAAAAGCGCGGCAAAAAGTGCAAAATACTATAAGAAAACAAAGATTACCTCTGCGGTTGCAGTTCAAAACGGAGTAAAAATAAGCTGGCAGAAAGTATCCGGCGCTAAATCTTATTCGGTTTATAAATATTCAGGTAAAAAATATACTTTAATAAGAACGCTCAGCGGTACTTCCTATACCGATACTTCGCTTGGCAAAGCAAAAACAAAAACTTATGCGGTAAAAGTTAATTATTCGGGCGGCAGTTCGGCTTACTCGTCAAAATTTAAAGCATATAAGCTTTCTACTCCAAAGCTGAAAGTTAAAAAGATGTCAAGGGGCTTGTCGCTTTCATGGAATAAAGTTAAAAATGCAACCGGTGTTGTGATTTACAGAAAATTAGCGGGCAGTAAAAATTATAAAACCTACGCTACATTAAAAAACTTCACAAACACAAAATATCTTAATACTTCTGTAAAATCAGGCAAAACATATTCATATAAAATTAAAGTTATCAGAGGAAATTCATCTTCTATGACTTCAAATATCGTAACTAAGAAAAAATAATAAAAATAAAACTGCTTCTGTTTTAAACAGGAGCAGTTTTAAATTGGTGTTATTATATATAAAAATTATACAAAAAGTTCTTGAATTATTAACAAATTTATAGTAATATATAATTAATAAAATTAAAGGAGTGTATTCCAATGGCAAACAGATTTGTTTTAAATGAAACTTCATATCACGGTGCAGGCGCTATAAAAGCTATCCCTGATGAAATCAAAGGCAGAGGATTTAAAAAAGCTTTTGTTTGCTCTGACCCTGATTTGATTAAATTCGGCGTTACCAAAAAGGTTACCGATGTTCTTGAAGAAGCAGGAGTTGATTATGAGCTTTATTCCGATATAAAAGCCAATCCGACTATTGAGAATTGTCAGCACGGCGTTGAAGCTTTCAAAAAAGCAGGCGCAGACTGTATTGTAGCAATCGGCGGCGGTTCTTCTATGGATACCGCTAAAGCAATAGGTATTATCGTTGAAAACCCTGAATTTGCCGATGTACGCTCACTTGAGGGCGTTGCACCTACAAAAAATAAATGCGTGCCGATTATTGCCGTTCCGACAACTGCAGGTACAGCAGCTGAAGTTACGATTAACTATGTAATTACCGATACAGAGAAGAACCGCAAAATGGTTTGCGTTGATGTTCATGATATACCTGTTGTTGCAGTTGTTGACCCGGATATGATGTCTTCAATGCCTAAAGGTCTTACCGCCGCTACCGGTATGGACGCGCTTACTCATGCTATTGAGGGTTACATAACCGCAGGCGCTTGGGAAATGTCTGATATGTTCCACTTAAAGGCTATTGAGATTATTTCGAAATCATTGCGTGATGCAGTTGAAAATAAACCTGAAGGCAGAGAGGGTATGGCACTCGGTCAGTATATCGCAGGCATGGGCTTCTCAAATGTTGGACTTGGAATTGTTCATTCGATGGCTCATCCGCTCGGCGCACTTTATGATACACCTCACGGCGTTGCTAATGCAATTATACTTCCTACCGTTATGGAATATAATGCTCCTGCAACAGGTGAAAAATACAGAGAAATTGCTAAAGCAATGGGTGTAGAAGGCGTTGAAAATATGTCACAGGAGGAATACAGAAAAGCTGCTATCGACGCAGTTAAAAAGCTTTCAGCTGATGTAGGTATTCCGGCTGACCTTAAAGAGATAGTAAAACCTGAAGATGTTGATTTCCTTTCACAGTCTGCTTTTGATGATGCTTGCAGACCGGGTAATCCGAGAGAAACCAGCGTAGCTGAAATTAAAGAGCTTTACTTATCACTTATGTAAGAAACAGAACCAAAAAGCTTCCGATTTTTAATTCGGAAGCTTTTTAAATTATAGGAATATTTATTTTGTCAGAGTTCCGCCGTCGGTATGAATTAAAATAAATATATTTTCTTCTTTAAGCGTTTTTTGATTGACATATACGATAATATCATCGCCGTCGTCTGTTTTGCATTTGAATTCATAACAATACATTTCATTAAGCGCGTCATCGGCAATAAGTGCTTTAGAACAGCTTTCGACTTTAAGCTCGCTTCCAATCACTTCCTGCGCTTGAGCCGCAGTATTTGTATAGTTTTCCGGTGAACGGTTGTAATGGTTCATTACAAAACCTCTTGCTTCAACCGAAATAACCTCGCCGTTGTCTAAATTTATGCCTACTTTTATTAAATCGGGATAAAAAATTATTCCGTTTTCGGTGTAGGCAAAATTTATTGTAATAACATTTTCGCTGATAATATAATAGCTTTCTTTAAATATAAGTCCCGTGATTTTTTTCAAGTAGTCTTTTGCGGTGGCAATTGCTTTGTCAGTGGTTACATATGCGTTCTTTGGTGTTTGGGATTTGTTCATATAAAGGCAGTAGCCGCCCCTTTTTGTAACCGCGCAAACGGAATTTTTGCCCTCGAAAATATAGCTTTCGGTGACTGAATTTTCATCGCAGGTGTATTTTAAATTTTGTTCATTCAGATAAGTCTGTGCTTTTTTCAAAGCGGCGTCTTTTGAAATTGTCGCTGCATCTTTTAAAAGTGCAGGCTCTTTTTTGCTGATGTGGTCTGAAAAAGGTCCGTCATAAATCAAAGTCGGAAAATCACCCGTTGCTTCATTTATGTCTTCTGCCGAAGCTGAAAAGGTGGTTTTGCTGTCTATTTTGTTCATCATATTATTAACATCTTCTGAAATCAGGTCGGAATCCTCATAATTTAAAGCGGTAGACGAAATTTCATTATTAAGCTTTTCGCTGTAATTGATTAGCTGTTTTAGCTGTTTTTTGTTGTCGTTACTGATACCGTCGCTGTCCGAAACCGATACGGCGCGTGAAAAATCACCTGCGGTAGCTAAAAATTTATAGATATTTTCGGTGTTTTCGGGTGAAACAGGTAAACGCTCAAGACACTCTTTTGCAGCGGATGAGTTTTTATAGACATCTGCCGACAAAGTTGAGCATAAGGCGGGCGAGGAAGAATAAAGCTGTTTTTTCAGCCCGAAATTAATCTCGCTGATAAGCGAAGAAAATTCTGATAATGACTGCTTGTAGCTGTTTTCAATCTGCCCTTTCAAATAAATTCTGCGGTTGTATTCGGTTAAGGCAAATCCGCCCATAACAAGTACCGCAGCAAAAAGAAAACTCAAAGTTCTTACAAAACAACGTTTTTTTATTCTCATTTTATTCTAAACCTTTCCGTATGTTATGTTGGTATTTTTACCTTGTTTTTGTAAACTATTCGTATTTTTATTGTAAAATAAAAACTTATCTGTTATAATTAAAACAAAAATGTAAAGGACAGAATAGATATGGCTTGTTTTAATAAAACCGATATATTGTTACCGAAAAATATAAAAGATAATTGGGCGGTTATCGCCTGCGACCAGTTTACTTCGGATAAAGGGTATTGGGAGCGTGTGAAATCGGCAGTAGGTGATGACAAATCAACTTTTCATATGATTCTGCCTGAAATTTTTCTTGAAGATAATACAGAAAAACGAATTGAAAAAATCAATAATACAATGAATGATTATCTTGAAAACGGCGTTTTTAAAGAATATAAAAACAGCATGATTTTTGTTTCAAGAAAGCAAAATGATTCACTTGTTATGGACGGAATAATCGGTGCGGTTAATCTCGATGATTATGATTATTCTAAAGGCGCAAAATCACTTGTTCGTGCAAGTGAGCAAACGGTTATTGAACGCATTCCTCCTAGAGTTAAAATCAGAAAAGACGCGCCGTTGGAATTTCCGCATATCCTTTTGCTTATTGATGATCCGAACAATTCGGTTATTGAGCCGATAGCCGACAAAAAACAAGAACTGGAAAAGCTTTATGATTTAAATTTGATGGAAAACGGCGGTCAGGTTGAAGGCTATTTGTTAAACGATGAATTTTGTGAAAAAGTAACCGACTCACTTGAAAATCTTATTAAAAACAGTGATGATAAGCTGCTTTTTGCAGTCGGTGACGGAAATCATTCATTAGCAACCGCAAAAAAATGCGCCGAAACTGCTGAAAGTGAAAACGCTAAATTTGCTATGGTTGAGATTGTGAATATTCATAGCCCGGCAATAAATTTTGAGCCTATTTATAGGGTGCTTTATAATTGTGATGTTGATAAGACCGTAAAAGATTTTATTAATGATAACGGCGGTGAGTATAACGGCAAAGACGCTCAGATTTTTACCGTTGTTACCGCAAAAGGCGAGCAGAAAATAGGAATTAAGCCTTCTGCAAAGCTTCCTGTCGGAACACTGCAGAGTTACCTTGATGAATATTTAAAAGAAAACAGTCAAATTAAAATTGACTATATTCACGGTGAAGATTCATTAAAAAATCTTGCTAAAAAAGATAATACGGTAGGATTTTTATTTGAGGGTATGAAAAAAGACGAATTATTCGACGCTATCCGTGCCGACGGTTCATTGCCGAGAAAAACTTTTTCAATGGGACACGCCGAGGATAAAAGATACTATATTGAGGGCAGAAAGATAAAATAATTATGGAAAATACGGTTGAACTGAACGAACAGCAGCTTAAAGCTTTGCAGAAAAAGAGCCTTCAGCTATTAATGAAGCTAAAAAGCTTTTGTGATGAACATTCGCTAAAAATGTTTGTTATCGGCGGCGGACTTATCGGTGCGGTAAGACACAAAGGCTTTATTCCCTGGGATGACGATTTGGATGTTTTTATGTTCCGAAAGGATTATGAATGGCTTTGTGAAAACTTTAATCTGCTAAATGAATCGAGCGGTCTTTACTTTGAAAAAACCACAAAAGAGCATTACACCAGACTTCAGATTGCTGCAGTTGTTGATGAAGAAACCACTTTTATAAAAGAGCGCCAAAAAGATTTAGATAATGTTCATCATGGTGTAAGAATAGATATTATTCCGCTTGACGGATGCCCGAAATCCGGCTTTAAAAGAAAAACACAAATTTTATGGGCGCTTATTTATTCAATGTTTATCGTAGGAGAACCTCATACAAGCAAGGGAAAGCTGTTGGAATTTATAAGCCGAGCAATGCTGCTTTTTTTCAGAACACCAAAATCGCGTTACAAGGTATGGCGGCTTGCCGAAAAGCGTATGAGCAGATTTAATATTGCAGATTGCGACTGTGTAACCGAGCTTTGCTCGTGGTATCAGTATATGGTTAATGAATATCCTAAAGAAATTTTTGAGGATACGGTTATGCTTGATTTTGAAGATGAGCAGATTCCTGCACCGATTGGGTATGATAAATATTTAAAAACCGCTTTCGGTGATTATATGGAACTGCCGCCTGAGGAAGAACGTGTTGCAAAGCACGACGCTGTATTAATCGACCTTGAAAAAAGCTATAAAAACTATATCGGTGAAAATCAATGATAACCAAGGACACATTAGCGAGATTTTGTTTGCTGAATGATATCAGCGGCGAGCCTGCATTGAAAGCCGAAGAGTTTTTTGATTTTGAAAGCACTTTTGAAGATAAAGATTTATCGGGCATTTTTGAGCTTTCGCTATGGGAGCTTGCTGACAGAGTTGATAAAGTGACTGCTGAAAAGATTTATTCGGCAGTAAAAATTGATTTTGCCGAAGTGCTGAAAAACCTCGAGCATTTCGGAATAAATATTATAGGTAAAAACGATTTAAACTTTCCTAAAAAACTAACAGAAAAATTGAAAACGGAAGCACCGCAGTTTTTGTATACGGTCGGTGATACTTCATTTTTAAAATCTGCGTGCGCTGCGGTGGTCGGTTCAAGAGATTTATCGGAAAAATGCGAAAAGTTCGCTTATGATATAGGCGAAACCATTGCCAAAGAAAATAAAATTTTGATAAGCGGCGGCGCTAAAGGTGCTGATATAACCGCAACAAAAAGCGCTATAAAAAACGGCGGTAAAGTCGTTTGGTTTGCGGCAGTTCCTATGAGTCAAATGCTTAAAAGAAAAAATGTTTTTGATTGGCTAAAGCAGGAGAAGCTCTGCCTTTGTTCTGATTTTAATCCTTTCGGAGATTTTACAGGAGAAAAAGCGTTAAGAAGAAATAAATATATTTATGCACAGGCAGACACCGCTTTTGTATGTCAATGCAAAAGCAGAATTTCGGGAACATTTTCCGGAGCAAATTATTGTTTGAAAAATAATTTATCCGAGCTTTTTGTTTATAATAACGGAAGCGACGCGGAAAAATATTTAATAAATAACGGTGCAGTAGAGATAATTGACAGATAGGCAATTAAATGTTATAATACACCTATTATTTTAAATATCAGGAGGAAAAAAGATGCTCAAAGTTGCGGTTATGACTGACACAAACAGCGGAATTTTGCAAAATGAAGCAGATAAGTTGGGTATTGCTTTGTTACCGATGCCTTTTGTTATAAACGGTGAAAATTATTTAGAGGGTGTTAATTTAACTCATGATGAGTTTTATGAGCTGCTCGATCAGGATGCAGATGTATCTACTTCGCAGCCGGCGCCCGGTGACCTTTGCGATAAATGGGATGAGCTTTTAGAAAGCGGTTATGATGAAATTGTTTATATCCCTATGTCGAGCGGATTAAGTCAATCTTGTCAGACTGCTAAAACCTTTGCCTCGACAGACTATGAGGGCAAGGTTTTCGTTGTAGACAATCAAAGAATTTCAGTAACTCAGCGTCAGTCTGTTATGGATGCATTAACCCTTGTAAAAGAGGGTAAAAGCGGCGCTGAGATTAAAGAGATTTTAGAGCGTGATAAGTTTGAATCAAGTATTTATATAACAGTTGATACTCTTAAATATTTGAAAAAAGGCGGTAGAATTACTGCTGCCGCAGCAGCGCTTGGAACAGTGCTTAATTTAAAGCCTGTATTACAGATTCAGGGTGAAAAGCTTGACGCTTATGCAAAAGTACGCGGTATGAAACAGGCACGTAGGACTATGATTGAAGCGATGAAAAAAGATGTTGAAACCAGATTTTTGCCGCTTGCAAAGAAGAAAAAGCTTGCAATTTCCATTGCTTATAGCTATGTAGACGAAGAAACCTTGCAGTCATGGATTGACGAAGTTAAGCAGGAATTTCCGACTTATGATATTTGCTGTAACGCATTATCGCTTTCTGTTGCCTGCCATATCGGTAAAGGCGCTTTAGCAGTAGCAGCCAGCATTATTGAATAGTTAATATAAGTTTAAAAAGACAGTGGAAAATTAAT
>JBJEIS010000066.1:0-3981 GCA_051877275.1 Acutalibacteraceae bacterium
TCTGTAAGCTTTGCAGTGTTTTCAAAATCATTTTCATTTAGTGCGTCTTCAATTGAAATAATAGGATATTTTCTGCATAACTCTTCATAAAATTCAATCATTTGCTCGGCGGTGTAGGTTTTACCTTCACCGTCTAAATGATAAAGCCCGTCCTCTGTGTTAAAAAATTCGCTCGATGCCGCGTCAAGAGCGAACATAATATCTTTGCCGGGTGTGTAGCCAGCGTCTTTAACTGCCTGCATAATTGTATCAAGCGCTTCTTCGCAGCTGTTGATTTCAGGAGCAAATCCGCCCTCGTCACCGACAGCGGTAGACAGGTCTTTTTTGTTTAAAACAGATTTAAGACTATGGAAAACTTCGCTTCCCATTCTTACAGCTTCACTAAAATCTTCAGCACCCACAGGCATTATCATAAATTCCTGAAAATCTAGTGAGTTCTTTGCGTGAGCGCCGCCGTTTAAAATATTCATCATCGGCGTAGGTAAGAGAAATGAACTCATACCGCCGATATACTGATAAAGCGGCTGTGAATAAAAGTCAGCTGCCGCCTTTGCAACTGCTAAAGAAACGCCGAGTATTGCGTTTGCGCCTAATCGTGACTTGTTTTCCGTACCGTCTGCTTCAATGAGAGCATTGTCTATTTTTCGCTGTTCAGTAACACTGTAATGTCCGATAAGCAATTCAGAAATAATGCTGTTAATATTTTCAATCGCTTTTAAAACGCCCTTGCCGCCGTAATCCTTATCCATATCGCGCAATTCGTGGGCCTCATGTTCACCTGTTGATGCTCCCGAAGGAACCATAGCAGTGCCGAATGCTCCCGAAATTGTTGTAACATATACTTTTAATGTAGGATTTCCCCTGGAATCAAGCATCTGTAATGCTGAAACGCTGTCAATAATAGGCATAATAATATCTCCTTAAATATATTTTTATTATTATGCCTGTTAAATTTGTGTTTTATACTAAAAATGGCTGCCCGTAATTAAACGAGCAGCCATTTGTGGATTTTATTTGTAATAAACATAACGGTATATTCTGCCGCACTCTTCATTAATATCGTATTCAGCAGGCCATTTACCAGGATTTGTTCTTACAAGATGTGCGCCGAGTCCAAAGTAAAACGCACCGTTGCAAAATTCAAAGCTTCTTGCAAATGATTTTGCCGAAAAATGCAATATAGGTCTGTAATTTTCAAAATCTTCTGTTTCGAGTACAACATTTGTAAATGTGTCGTCACCGTTGTCTTTTCCGGCTAAAAGATAAACTTTACCGTTGCGTACAATTGCGTCGCGAACAACATAATCTTCATATTCCGGTATAACAATAGTATTGTATTCCTTTAAATCTTTTGTGGCAAATAATCCGCGTGTGATAAAATAATGCGTGCCGTTCCACTCAAAATCATGCTGGATTTTTTCAGCGTCCTGAGCATCGTCAAAAACATCAGTAATATATTTAATACTTAAAGTGCTGTCATAAATAAACTGACCTTTTTCATCATCATATTTGTAAAATCCGTTGAAATTATATTCTTCATCGTAATTATAGATATACTGGTCATAATACAGGGCGTATAATTCATCACCGATTTCATAAAGGTCATAAACTCTCGGAACACCAAGAGAATAATAGTAATCACCGTTGTCAGATTTCATTGTGTTTGAAGCATAAGTAATAACATCACCGAATTTATTAATTAATTCAACTTCTTTAAAATCGCCTGAGGTTGCTTTGTTAATGCTTTCACCGGTAAAAAGATAAACGGTTCCTTTTGAAAGTTCAAGAGTATTGCCTGAATAGTTTTTGTAATTTGAATCATAATTAACTGCCGAGCCGCAGAAAAACAACTTTCCGTTATGCTGTGCCATATCATAACAATGAATACATTCTTTGATAACATCAAATTTTGAATTCCAGAAAGAAAGCTTAGGGCCAAAATAATAAACGCTTGCCGAAAGCCATGTTTTCGGATCGGTTGCAATAGTTATCGGTGTGTTGTTGTATAAATAAAATCTGTTTATCTGTTCTGTGTCCAAATCGCCGCAAGGAGTACTTGTGCTTAAATTTCTTTTATAAGCATTAATTCTTACAGGACCGGTATTATCCTGATAGTTACCGCCCGAAACCATAACCATATCTCTAACGGCAATCATATCATAAGGATTTCGTGATACAATTTTCTGATAATTGCTATCATCATATCCATAGGAATAATTATTTTTGCCTAAATCCTCTAATTCATCGGTTATATCTTCATCAGGCTTAAAAAATCTTTTTGTATTTATTTCTACATCAATATTTGCGATTTTCTTTTTTAAAATCAAAACGTCTTTTAAACTAAAAGCACAGTCGCCGTTTAGGTCAGCGGCTTCATAAGTCATATAAGCTCTTTTTGTGTTGGTTAAAATTTTCATCATATCAAGGCAGTCACCGCTATCAACCTCGCCGTCGCAGTTAACATCACCCATTTCGTAAACAGTATTGTCATACTGCTCATCGGTTTCGGCAACGGCATTGATTTGCATTGAAGCTGCCAAAACAATAAGAGAAAGCACTAAAATTAAAATGTTTTTCATAAATATAATCCTCCAAAATTTCACTATAATAAATATTATAAAATAATTTTTATTTAATGTCAACTTTTAAAAGAGCACTATGTGGTTTTATCAAAACTTTTTGTTTTAAATCTTTTTTGAAATAGCGTTGTTATAAATTTAAATAAATATTGCCGAATCAAATCTATTACAGCACAGCACAAGAAAATGGCTACACTTACACCTATCGCAGTTAAAAAGCGTATAAAGCTGTTTGAGATGCAGAAATTCTTGTAATTTAATATATTCCAAAGCCATGCTCTGATATACACAAATTCAGAAACAGCGTAAACGCCTATGGTTGTTGAAGCAAGAGTGTTTATAAATTTGCAGTGAAAGTGCAAATCCTTGAAAAACATAAACATAAATACCGCTGTTAGAATCACAAACGGATTCGCATATGATTCTGCGTTGCCCTTTGTGTTTAAAGCTTTGCCGAATAAATCGAAGATAACATAATTCAAGAAAACTGAACTAAAAGCAAGAAAAAGATATATCGGCTTGGGATTATTGCGTTTTTTGCAGTGAAGCGCGATGAATCCGCCTATCATATACAAAAATATAAAAGAAAATATGTTTTTTCCTTGTGCTATTCCTTCATAACCGTAAGAAATGATCACAGAGTTTATTGGTTTGATATTGCTGAGTATCGGCCAAATGCTTAAAACAAATCCTGAAATTATAAGTAGCAATGAATACTGCTTTTTGCTTAATTTAACTAATGCAAGGTTTATAAAAGGTACAAAAAGACAGAGTAAAATATAGTCGGTCAGGTAGTACCAGATTTGTGACGAAACAGGGAACAGCATTTTTAAAACTATTTTCCAAACGGGCGCGGTAACCGAATTAACTGTATAAAAATTGCTTCCCATACAAAGTGTGAAAATGCTTAAAGTTACCGAATAAAAATAAATTACTATGTAGGTTTTAAAAACTCTTTTATAAGATTTTTTTAAATCAAAACGGGAGCTAACCATAAAATATCCCGAAATAATTATAAAAATGTTTACTGCCGAACGGAAGAAAATTTTTAGTATATCGGCGAAGAATTTTGTTATAATTCCGTCGCTTGAAATACTTTCGTAAAAACCGCCGTATCCCCATAGGTGAACTCCGATTACCATAAAAATAGCGATAATTCGCAACAATTCAATCCCGGAATCCCTTTGTTTTTCCATAAAATACTTCCTTTCTCATAATTAATTATAAAGTACAATGTAAATCATGTCAACTTTTAAAAGAATTTTATAGAAAATCAAAATTTTTAAGAAAATGTATTGATTTTTTAAATTGAATGTGCTATAATGCTATGGCAGTTTAAAAATGCGCTGCTAGCTCAGCTGGATAGAGTGACTGGCTACGAACCAGTAGGTCAGGGGTTCGA